>CAZFRR010000121.1:0-32859 GCA_964521405.1 uncultured Streptomycetaceae bacterium
CCGAAGAGCGCGGCGGCGGTGAGCGCCAGCAGCGCGTAACGCTGGATGGAAAATTCGATCATTCCGTCAAACCCGTCATGAGTGTAGTCCAGGGCAGGGCCACGCAGCGGGCGCGGGCGGGAAATCTTTGCGCGGCATCCAGCAATGCCTGCTGTTCGCGGGTGAGGGCGGTGGCGCCGGCTTGCGGCTTCCCGTCCAGCCGGCCGGTGAAGGCGTGAATCAGCAGCCCCGCCTCGCCCGCGCTCCTGCCTTTGACGATCCCGGTCATGACGGAAGCGGACGCCATCGATAAACCGCAGCAGGAGCATTGAAAGCTGATATCCACGATGCAGCCGCCATCCATGCTGAGATGCAGCGCGAGCTCGTCTCCGCACAGCACGTTCGAGCCCCTGATTTCACGGCCCGCGCCCTCCGGCGCCCGGTAATTGCGCGCATTCCTGATGTGATCCAGGATGAGGTCGTCGTAGGGTGTTGCCATGATCCGGACTCCTGCTTATCCCAAGAGACGCCTCGCCGAATGATATCGTGCGAGCCACAGCGCCGCGGGTGGAAGGATGAGCCACTGCAACAGCGGAGCGAGACCGACTTCGAAACCGCCGAGATCCACGATTGGCATGAGGGTCGAATATGCCCAGCTCGCGCGCGCGACGGTATTTAACCACTCGCTGAGCGCGGTGTATCCGACGGCCGGAATGACCAGGAACAAGGCCACCTGCCGCCATCTCCAAGTTGCCACGGCGCCCGCCCGCGTTGCGATGAGCGCGATCAGGAGCGCGAGGATGCCGATCGCGACGTCTCCAAGCGTGCAATGAACCACGGCGTACGCGATGAAGGATGGCGGACCTTCTTCCCATAGCGTGTAGAACGGCAACTGGGCGATCTCCCAGAGGAGATTTAGCGTGCCGAGCAGCGGGACATATCGAGTCGCGATGAATTTCAAGGACACACGGTCGCAATACCAATGCGGCCCAGGGTGGACAGATGCGGTTATCATTTTGCGCAGCTATCACTTTCCGCTGCCGCGGTCGGCGATCTGCCTCCACATCTTCCCGGCGTCCATCGAGATGTAAACGCTGCCGCGTCGTCGCGAGTCAACATCATCCCAGGGTCGTGAAGACCGGGAATGTCCTGAGCAGCCACAGCGCGAACGTGGAAAGGTGCCCGGTGATCATAGCGAGGCCCATGATGATCATGACCACGCCCGCCGCGATTTGGAGCCAACGCCCGATGCGTCCCAGGTCCCTGAGCCGTTTCGCGAACGCGCCCGCGAAGACTGCGCATGCGAGGAATGGTATTCCGAGGCCGGCGGCGTATATGCCCAGCAGAACGATACCGCCGGAAACCGACGCTGATATGGCGCTCACCGTCAGTATCGCTCCCAGCACCGGGCCGATGCACGGCGCCCAGCCGAATCCGAACGCAAGGCCCAGGACGTACGCTGCCAGAGGCTGTCCGCTGCCGACATGAGGGTGGAGGCGGAAATCGCGCTGCAACCAGGGGATTCTCAGGAACCCCGTCGTGATCAGACCAAACGCGATGACGATCGCACCGCCCACGATATTCGCCTCGTACCGGTAACGGAGCAACAACTGTCCGAGCGCGGTGGCGCTCGCCCCGAGGGCGATGAATATCGTCGAGAATCCCAGCACGAAACACAGGCTCAGCGCGAGCGCCGAAAGCTTCCGGGCGAAATGTTCGCGGTGGCGGGAGTGCGCCAAGTCGTGGCCGGCGATGTAGGAGACGTAGGCGGGCACCAGCGGCAGCACGCACGGCGAGAGGAAGGAGATGATGCCCGCCGCGAAGGCGGTCAACAAACCAATACTGGATACATCATTCATTGCAACGCACCGCGACCGCTATCTATGTGTGATCGTGCCGGGCGCCTGGTTCATTTGCGCAACTCATTTATCACCGGGATGATCTTGTCCCGCAGCGCCTGCGGCGTCAATTGTCCGATGTGCTTGTAAGCGATGCGACCTTCACGATCGATGACAAAGGTTTCCGGGACGCCGTAGACGCCCCACTCGATCCCGACCCGGCCATCGACGTCCGCGCCGGTCCGCGTATAGGAATCGCCCAACTCATTCAGCCATTTCTCGGCGTCCTGCGGCTTGTCCTTGTAATTGAGCCCATGGACCGGGACGATGCCTTTTTGCTTGAGATCCATCAGCAGCGGATGCTCCGCGCGGCAGGCCGTGCACCAGGACGCGAACACGTTGACCAGCGATACTTCTCCCTTGAGGTCGGCGCTGGAAAGTCCCAGCGTACGCCCCTTCACCGGGGGCAAGTTGAAGGTTGGCGCCGGCTTGCCGATGAGTGGCGATGGGATTTCCCGCGGGTTCAACGTGAGCCCGACCCCGAGCAGCACCGCCATGCCAAGAAACAGCAGCAGGGGGATGAAAGCGCCCAGGCGCTCACCGCTCCGCCGCTCGGTATTGGCGCTGTCACAAGCGGTGTCACTCATGGTCAGGCTATCTCCATGTTGGTGGATCCTGTGCGACGTCTAGTCCTTAGGGATGGGGGCGCCGCATGCCGAACAGAAGCGGCCCGCGGCCAGCCGATTCCCGCATTGCCTGCAGAAATTCCCGCCACCCGGTTGAGCCCCGAACGCTTTCCTGCGCCGGCGCCACCAGAGTGAGCCCGCTAAACCTGCCGCGCCGAGCACACCCGTATAGATGGCGACAGCCAGCAGCCAGTCGGGGAGCGCCTTGCCGGCGCCGGCGGTCGCGGCGGGCGTTGAATTCAGGGCTTTGAGCCCCAGCATGTCTGAAGACGTTCGTTCGTCTGTCTTCGTGTAGCGAATCTCGAAAGGCAGTGGTTTCCCCGCCGCCGCGGCGCCCAGATCTACCGTCCGGTAGAGCAGGCCGTCCGGACCGGCGCTGCCTGAACCCAGATCCGGCCGCACCGAGAAGCCGCTTGCGCCAGCGGGTTGCTGGAGACGCACACTCAACCGGTCTACCATGAAATCGCCCGGCCAGACGTAGGTGTAGCTGCGGCCTGTCGCGCTGGTTGCCAGCGGATCGTAGAACTCGACGTGGAAGAAGCGCTGCGGGGCTTGCAGGCGCAGCGTGATGAAGTCGGCGGCGTTAGTCCGCTCGTGCCCCAGGTTGAAGAGTTCGCCCTCCGCCAGGGTCGAGAACGCCACCGCCGCCGGCCCGCCCGAGGAGGCGGGGATGCGCAGCGCCACCGTGGCGGGCAGGACCACATCCGCGGCGAGTTCCCCCCTGAGTATCACGAGCGCCGCCCCGCGGCGGTCGAATTCCGGCCAGATCTCGATTTGCAGGCTCGCGAAACGTGGATTCTCCTGAATCGCGTTGCGGCTTGGCGGGACGGCAGCGAGCGCAAGCAAGGGCGTGATGACGAAGACGATAATCGCTATTGCCGGCCCGAAGACCGTTGCCGCGCCGCTGGCCGGCACACCTTGTCGTCGTCTCGTTTCCTTCATGTTCCCTCGCTGTTGCGTTTGAGTCATGCTTTATTCGGCCGGAGCGATTTCCGTGATCACATATGGCCTTTGGGTTTTTCGGGCACTTTGAGATCCCCCTCTTGGCCTGCTGTGGGCTTGGCGAGTGGCTGTTGGCCGCCGCGCGCGGCGTCACTTAACGTTGCCGCGGTTGGCGATCTGGCCCCACGTCTTGCCGGCGTCCTTAGAGACATAAATGCTGCGCTCGAACGTAGCGACGGCGTATTCCTTCGTGTTTGCGGGGTTCTGCGCCACGTATGCGACCGCGTCCTCCCTGAGCGGCGGCAGGGCGATCACCGTGTTTACGCCGCCTTGCAGGGCCATGCGGGCGAGCCGGGGATTGCCGTCGTGAGTTGCGTACCAGAGATGCTTCCCGTCCAGGTCGAAAAAAACCGTCAGGCCTTGCCCAGCGCGAGCGAGCGGCTCGAAGTTCTCGCCGGAGTTTCGCGAGAGATAGACGCCGTCGGGAGTGGCCGCCGCAACCGTTTTTGCATCCCCCGGATGCGCCGCAAGCGCGCGCACCTTTCCCGCCAGCCCTTTCGCCGCAGCGCGCTGCCACGTGAAGCCCTCGTTCACCGTGTAATACAGACCCGGCCCCGGCATGCGTGAGTTCTTTTCGGCGTTCCACACGTATACCGCGTTGGTGTTCCAACCCGCGGCGAGCAGGTGAAAATCCGACTCACCCACGAGACTTAGCCGTTCCCAGGTCTGGCCGCCGTCCGCGCTACGGATGAGACCGAACGGATCGGGAAGGGGAGCGCCCGGCGCCGGGTGACCGCTGCTGTAGAGCCGGTTCCGCGTCGCCGCAAATCCCATGTAGTCGTGCATCGGGCCGGGTGCTTTCGACCACTTGCCTTGCGAATAGACGGCGAGTCCATGATGGCTCGGCACCATGAGCTGCTTGCCGTCCGCGCCGTAGGCAAGGCCATGCACGTGCATGAGGGTAGCAGCCGCCCCCGCGTGCGCCGGGGACGTTTCGTGGTGCGCGGCCGCGAGTGGAGCGAGCAGCGTTGCCGAGAGCAAGGCGAGCCGGATACCGGCGTGCATGGTTTTATCCGTGAAATGAGCCGCGGGAATCACTTGATGCGGCTGATGACGTAGCTGCCTTTCTTCTCCTCGACCAGCTCGAACTCGATTCTCTGCTCGGGCTTGAGCGTGGCGAGGCTCGCCTTGTCGCGAACCTGGAAGTCCATGGTCATCGCCGGCCAGTTGAGGCTCTTGACCGGATCGTGGGCGAGGGTCACGGTGCCCTTGGCGGCGTCAACCTTTTTCACCACCCCGGTCGCGGGGTGGGCCGACTGGGCGACTGCCGTGCCGCTGGCGGTTGCGAGGGCGAGGGCGAGGATGAGGGCGTAGCGGGTCGTTGTCGTCATGTTGTTCTCCTTTCATTGTGTTAGATGCTCTAAGGGTTTCCGGTCAGGTTACAGGTTGTGCCGGGGTGTGCGGCCGGGCGCCGTCGCGCCGGATCGAGATCTCCTTCACCAGCGCGTAGAGGGCGGGGATCACGATCAGGGTGAGAATGGTGGCGGAGATCATGCCGCCGACCATCGGCGCGGCGATGCGGCGCATCACTTCCGACCCGGTGCCGGTGCCCCACATGATCGGCAAAAGTCCCGCGATGATGGCGAAGACGGTCATCATGATCGGGCGCACGCGCATGGCCGCGCCCTGCATGACCGCATCGTAGAGATCGGCCACTGTAACCGGCTTGCCTTCCGCCCGCCGCTGTTCAGTCACCGCGGCCAGCGCCTGGTCGAGATAGATCAGCATGACTACGCCGATCTCCGCGGCCACTCCCGCGAGCGCGATGAATCCGACCGCGACCGCCACGCTCATGTTGTATCCGAGCAGATGCATGAGCCAGATCCCGCCCACCAGCGAGAACGGCACAGAGAGCATCACGATCAGGGTTTCGGTGAGGCGCCTGAAGTTGAGGTAGAGCAGCACGAAGATCAGCACCAACGTGACCGGCACGACCACTTTCATGCGCTCCTTGGCGCGTTCCATGTATTCGAACTGGCCGCTCCACGTGACGTAGTAGCCGGGCGGGAACTTCACCTGTTCGCGTACCGCTTTTTGCGCGTCGGCTACATACCCGCCGATATCGCGGCCGCGGATGTCCACGAAGATGTACGCCGACAGCAGCGCGTTCTCGGTGCGTATGCCGGGAGGGCCTTGCGTCAGGGTCACTTTCGCCACCTGGCCCAGTGGAATCATGGCGCCGCTCATCATGGTGGGGATCAGCACCTGGGTAGCGATCGCCTGCGGGTCGCCGCGCAGCTCCCGCGGATAGCGCACGATGACTCCGAAGCGCTCGCGGCCTTCCACGGTGGTGGTGACCATTTCACCGCCGAGGGCGGTCATGACGACTTCCTGGAGGTCTCCGGTCGTGAGCCCATAGCGGGCGAGCGCCATGCGGTCCGGCTCGATGTTGAGGAAATAGCCGCCGGTGATGCGCTCGGCATAAGCGCTCGTGGTGCCGGGCACCGTTTTCACCACGGCTTCGATGGTCTTGGCCAGCCGCTCCATCTCGGCAAGGTCCTTGCCGAAGACCTTGATGCCGATGGGCGTGCGAATGCCGGTGGAGAGCATATCGATCCGGGCCTTGATCGGCATGGTCCATGCGTTGCTGATGCCGGGCATCGACACTGCCTGGTCCAGCTCGGCGATGAGCTTGTCTACCGTCATCCCTGGCCGCCACTCGGCTTCCGGCTTGAGATTGACCACGGTCTCGAACATCTCCACCGGCGCCGGATCCGTCGCGCTGTTGGCGCGTCCCGCCTTGCCGAATACGGACGCGACCTCGGGGAAGCTCTTGATGATCCGGTTCTGGATCTGCATGATCTCCGCCGCCTTGGTCACCGACATGCCCGGCAGACCGGATGGCATGTAGAGTAGCGTGCCTTCATTGAGGGTCGGCATGAACTCCGTCCCGAGCCGCAGAGCGGGCGGGACGGACAATCCCATCACGACGATCGCGGCAAGAATCGTCAGTTTCTTCCAGCGCGTTATCCACCCGATCACGGGACGGTAGACCCAGATCAGGAACCGGCTGATCGGGTTTTTATGCTCGGGCAGCACGCGCCCCCGGATGAACAGCAGCATCAGCACCGGCACCAGCGTGATCGACAGGAAGGCGGCGCCGGCCATGGCGAAAGTCTTGGTGTAGGCGAGCGGCGAGAACATCCGCCCTTCCTGGGCCTCCAGCGTGAACACCGGCAGGAACGAGACGGTAATGATGAGCAGGCAGAAGAACAGCGCCGGCCCGACTTCGCGGCATGCCGTGATAATGGCTTCCAGCCGTGGGGCGCCAGGCTGCAGGCGCTCGAGATGCTTGTGCGCGTTTTCGATCATCACGATCGCGGCGTCGACCATGGCCCCGATGGCAATCGCGATCCCGCCCAGGCTCATGATGTTGGAGTTGAGGCCCAAGGCGCGCATCGCGATGAAAGCGATGAGCACTCCGATCGGTAGCATGATGATCGCGACCAGGGCGCTTCGAACGTGCAGCAGGAACAAGATGCACACCAGCGCCACGATGACGCTTTCCTCGATCAGGGTCCACTTGAGATTGTCGATGGCGCGGTGGATCAGGTCGGACCGGTCGTAGACCGGCTCGATGGTGACGCCTTCCGGCAGGCCGCTGGCGATTTCGGCGATCTTGGACTTCAGGTTATGAATAACGTCGAGCGCGTTCTGACCGTAGCGCGCCATCGCGATGCCCGCGACAACCTCGCCTTCGCCGTTCAATTCGGTGATCCCGCGCCGTTCGTCCGGCCCGAGCTCGATCCGCGCCACGTCCCGCAGCAGCACCGGGATGCCGCCTTCGGCCTTGATGACCAGCTGCTCGAGATCGGAAGCCCCGCGCAGGTAGCCGCGTCCTCGCACCATGTATTCGGTTTCCGCCATCTCGACCACGCGCCCGCCGACGTCGGTATTGCTCATGCGGATCACCTGGGTAATTTTCGACAGCGGAATACCGTAGGCCTGCAGCTTGCGGGGGTCCACGACGACCTGATACTGCTGGACGAAGCCGCCGACGCTCGCGACCTCGGCTACGCCTTGCGCCTTGGTCAGCTGGTAACGGATGAACCAGTCCTGAAGCGTGCGCAACTCGGCGAGCGAGCGCTTCGCGCCCATGACTGCATATTGGTAAACCCAGCCCACCCCGGTGGCATCGGGGCCCAGCGACGGGGCCACGCCGCGCGGCATCCGCCCGGCCGCGAAATTGAGATATTCGAGCACCCGCGAGCGCGCCCAGTAGATGTCCGTGCCATCCTCGAAGATGACGTAGACGAAAGATGCGCCGAAGAAGGAGAAGCCGCGCACGACTTTGGAGCGCGGCACGCTCAACATCGCCGTCGTGAGGGGATAGGTGACCTGGTCCTCCACCACCTGTGGGGCCTGCCCCGGGTACTCGGTATAGATGATCACCTGCACGTCGGACAGGTCCGGGATCGCATCGAGCGGAGTCTTCGCTACAGCGTAGATCCCGGCGCCGGTGATGAAGGCGGTGCCGAGCAGCACCAGGAACACGTTGCGCGCGGACCACTCGATGATGCGGTTCAGCATGTCAGTGGCTCCTCATTGTCCCTTGCGTTCGGCGCCCGCCGCCCTGGGGGTGATGCGGCTCAGCACGAACTCGCCTGGCGCCTGCTGCACGATTTCGAACTCGACGCCCTGGCCGGGTTTCAGGCCCTTCAGGAGAGACCTGTCGTTGACCGGGAAGTCCATTGTCATCGCCGGCCAGTTGAGACTCGCGATCGGTCCGTGCTCGATGTTGACCTTGCCGCTTTGCAAATCCACCACTCGTACCGTGCCCTGGGCCTGGTGCGCCTGGCCGAGCGCAGCGGTGTCCTGCTGCGCAGCCGGCTTGGCACCCGGTCCGCCGAAGGTCCCGAGCGCCGCCTTGAGATTGCTCTCCGAATCGATCAGGAAATTCGCGCTGACCACCACCATCTCACCGGCCTGAACGCCCTCCAGCACCTCGACGTAGCCGTCGGCGCGCGCGCCGAGCTTGACCGGGCGCGGCTCGAATAGCCCTTCACCTCGCTGCACCAGCACGATTTGCCGTGTTCCACTGTCGAGCACCGCCGAGTCAGGCACGGCCAACACTTTGGCCTTCGCGCGGCCCGCGGCGAGTTCGACGCTCGCGTACATCGCCGGCTTGAGCAGGCCGCCGGGATTGGCTAGTTCGATGCGCACCTTGGCGGTCCGGGTTTCCGGCGTGACCGTCGGATAGACGAACGCGACCTTGCCAGTGAAAACCTTGCCCGGGTATGCGTTGACCGTGATCCTGGCAGCCTGGCCCGGCTGCACCAGCGAGAGGTCCTGCTCGAAGATATCGGCGAGCAGCCACAGCGAAGAGAGGTTGGAGATCTTGTACAACGCCTCGCCGGGCATGAAGCGCATGCCCTTCAGCGCCGGCTTCTCCAGCACCACGCCGCTCACCGGCGAGCGAAGGGTGAGCGTCTGCCGGGCGCGCCCCTCCTTCTGCAGTTGACGCATCTCCTCCTCCGAGATGTCCCAGTTGCGCAGTCGCTCCAGCGCGCTTGCCGCGAGCTGGCGCATGCTGGCCTGGATTTCAGGCGTGCCGTCCTTCACCGACTCCACGCCCTTCAAGGCGATGACGTATTCCTGCTGCGCGGTGACGAGGTCGGGGCTGTAGACTTCCATCAACGCCTGACCGCGCGCGACCGGCTGGCCGGTCGTGTTAACGTGCAGGCGCTCGATCCAGCCTTCGAACCTCGGGGCGACGGTGTGGAGCTGACGCTCGTCAACCTGGACCGTACCGACGGCACGTACGGTACGCACGAGATCCCGCGTCGCGGCCGCTTCCGTCCTCACTCCCAGCTTCTGCACCTTGTCGACGCTTACCTTCACCGCCGTGCCGGTGGATTCGGGTTCCTCGCCCTCGTAAACGGGGACGTAATCCATACCCATCGAGTCCTTCTTCGGCGTGGGAGAGATGTCGGGCAGCCCCATCGGGTTCCGGTAATACAGGACCTTTCGCTTGCCTTCGCGTTTATCCGCGGTTGCGGAGACAGCGGGTCCTTCCGCATTCCGGCTGCCCCACCAGTAACCAGCGGCAAGGGCTGCGGCGATCAGTGCGATTGCGAGGATTGAAGCGGCAATCCGGTTCATGATGTTTCTCCAGGCGCGTGTATGCGCTTCAGCGGGCTCAAAGCGGCGACTTGCCGGTGAGCAAGTCGATCTCGGCAAGCGCCTTGTTGTAGTTGACCACCGCGGTCGCGTAGGCGAGCTCGTAGTTGAACACCGTCATCTGGCTGTCGAGCAGCGTCATGAAATCGACGCGGTTGACCCGGTACGCTGAGATCGAGGCCTCGACCGTGAGCCTGGCCTGCGGCAGGATGCCGCTCTGGTAGAGCCGGGCCGATCTCAGGTTCTGCTCGGCGCTTGCTGCTTGCTGGCGCAGCTTCGTGACGACCTCGTTGCGCTGCGCCTCGTACAGGTCGAGCGCCTGATCGCGCATCGCCTGGGCTTCCGCGATTCGCGGGGTGGTCTTGCTCTCGCGCCATACCGGCAGGTTGATCGCCACGGTGAAACTGACCATGTCGGGGCGCCGGGTGCCGTCCGGCATGTTCTCGCGCTGGCCGTAGGACAGACGCACGTCGAAGTCGGGATAGGATTCCTTGCGCATGAGTTCCAGCGCCCGTTCATTGCGGGTGACGATGCTTTGCAGCGCGAGCAGCTGGGGGCGTTGCGTGAGCGCTGTATCGCGCAGGGCATCCAAGGGGAGCGAAACCGCGCGTAGTTGCGGCTCCTCGGGCAGCGGAGCGGCGGCGCCCATGCCGCGGCCGAGCACGCGGTTAAGCTCCGCTTCGATCGTCGGGCGCTCGCGCGCGAGCTTCAACAGCTCGTCCATCATCCTGGAGAGCTGGGTCTGCGCCTTCAGCACGTCGGCCTGGTTGCCCTGTCCGACGGCGTAGCGTGTCTCGGCGATCCTGAGGAATTGCTCCAGCAGGAGCTTGTTCTTTTCGGTGAGCTTTGTGGTTTCGATCACAAGGCCCAGGTCGAGATAGCTCAATTTGGTGTCGCGCGCGACCCGATTGACGGTTTCCTGGTGGCCGTGTTCCACCGATTCCGCGTCACGGGTGGCGACATCCTGGCGCAGGCCGCGCTTGCCGGGATAAGGAAATCTCTGGGCGAGGCCGATCATCTTCATCGTCATGTCCTCGCGATCGAAGCGCCAGGAATTGGTTGGCACGTTGAGGGCACCGGCCTCCAGCATCGGGTCGTCGAGCGCGCCCGCGGGCGCGATTCGCTGCCTGGCCGCGTCGCGTTCCCGGCCGGCTGCACGGATCTCCGGGTTGCTGTTAAGCGCTTCGCGAACGACAACCTGGATGGGTGTCGTGGCCTGGGCCGCGGCATCCGTTATCGCCGGAGCCGCGGCCAACAGGATGAGAACCAGAAATATCGCGTGCAGGTGCCTGGGCACGGCGTACATCGAGGTAAAACGCATAAATCCTCCGCATCACAAAGTATTGCGCCAGAAGACGGCCGCGATGGCCGCCGCTATGCAACGCGGGGGATCAGATCAGCAGGCGGCAGTGGAGTATGGAGTGGGGAGGAGGCTCGATGAGCAGCAGAGGCTCATCGGGTAAAGCCAATCCGGCGACGGCAGCGACCGGCTTGAGGCGCGCGGTGACCGCCGGTAAATCAGTAATGTCGAAGACGCCGGTGCCGGACGGCGAGGTTGAACTGATCAGCGACTGACAATCCGACGGGCATGAGTAGCTGCCCGCCGTGTTGCCGGCCTGCGGGCCGGGATCGTGACACGGCGTCGACGCCGCGGCCGCGCCCGATCCTGGAGCGTCGAGAGACCGGGAGTAGACGATCGCCATGCCCTGGCATGCCAGGAACAGCACGGCAACCGTGCCTGCCACGAATCGGCGCAGCGCTTTGGATAACTGCATACGGCTGAATACTAGGCGCGGCGTCAGTGGAATGCAAACCCCGCACGGCCGTGACCTTGATCCAGATCAAGGCCACCCGCCCTGGATGCCCAGCCTTGATAAGTAATGGAAAGCTGCTCAGGTTTCCAGGAGCTTCAGCCGCTGCACCTTGCCGGAAGGGCCTTTGGGCAACTCGCTGACGAGCCGGATCACCTTCGGCGCCTTGTACTTGCCGAGCTCGCGCTGGGAGAACGCGGCGAGTTCCTCCACGGTGCAATGGGCTCCGGGCTTCAGCACCACGCACGCCATGATTTCCTGGCCGTAGTTCGCGTCCGGGATGCCGACCGCGGCGGCTTCGAGCACGGCAGGGTGCCTCAGCAGCGCCTCGTCGATTTCGCGCGGGGCGATGTTCTCGCCGCCCTTGATGATGATCTCCTTGATGCGGCCGGTGACGAAGAGAAAGCCGTCCTCATCGAGGTAGCCGACGTCGCCGGTGTGCATCCAGCCGTCGTGCTCGAGCGTTTTCGCCGTCGCCTCCGGGTCCTTGTAATAACGCGTCATGACGTTGTCGCCGCGCACCATGATTTCGCCCGCAACGCCCGGCGGGAGGGTCTTGCCGGTCGCCGGTTCGATGATCTTCGCCTCGTTGCCGAAGGCGGGCCCGGGGCTGCCGACCTTGCGCTTCGCGGGATCGAGCGGGTTGGTGAAGCACGGCGCGTTGGTCTCGGTCATGCCGAAGGTCTCGATGATGCCGATGCCGAATTTGCTTTCGAACGCGCGGTGGAGATCGGGCGGCAGCGGGGCGGAGGCCGAGCGGCAGAATTTTACCTGCGAGACGGCGAGGCCATTCTCGCGCGGGTCGGGGCCGTTCAGCAGATACGCGATTATCGTCGGCACCACGTTAATCCAGGTGCAGCGGTATTTCGAAACCAGGTCCCAGTAGTTCGAGGCGCTGAAACGGCGCGGCATCACCACGCTGCCGCCGTGCACCAGCGGCGCGACCGCCGTCACGATCTGCCCATTGATGTGGTAGAGCGGCATCGCGAACAGCACGCGATCCGCTTTTGTGAGGTTGTGCGCGGCGCTGGTGAACTCGCCGCCGGCGACGACGCTTTTCTGGGAAAGAACGCAGCCCTTCGGCTTGCCGGTGGTGCCGGAGGTGTACATCAGCATCGCCTCATCGTGATCGACCACCACGGGTAGATCCGCCTCGGGTAGGGAGTCGGCGTCCAATATGGAGACTGCGTCCGCGTCGATCACGATAACTTCAATTTTCCGTTTAAGTTTTTCGAGCGCTTGGTTCAGGGGCTCGAAAAACTCCGGGCTGGTGAATACCAGCCGGGTGTCGGAGTGCTCGAGCACGTAAGCGAGCTGCGAGCGCTGCGAGAGAAGGTTCAAGGGCGAGACCGTGAAGCCCGCATACATCACGCCGATGAAAAGCCGCGCCGCCTGGTAGCTGTTGTGCAGCATCAGCGCGACCTTGTCGCCCTTGGCGAGGCCCTGGCCGAGCAGGTAGCGCCCGAGCGCTTCGCTGTCCTCCCTTAACTTGCCGTAGGTGAGCGTGCGCCCGGTTTCGGGCGCGATCAGGTACGGCGCGGCGGGCTGCTCGCGGGCTTGGCGATCAACGTGATACCGGATCGTTCTCATGCGGGAAAGCTACGACACAGAGGACACGGAGGACACAGAGGAAAACTATACGAAAATCACCAGATCGAGCTTCCGGGGTAATGGGAATGAGGTGCGAATCGTCCAATTTGATCGTTTGTATCCAGGTCCCGGCGCTTTGATTGCCGTGTTCATTATTTGTGTTCCTTCGTGTCCTCTGTGTCCTCTGTGTCCTCTGTGTCAAGGCTGTTAAACGCCGTGCTTCTTGCGATACGCGCCGAAGATGTCATCCACCGTCGGCTCCCGCGGCGGAATGGTGCGCACGATGCGCGTGATGTTCATGAAGTGCTTGTAGTTGAGATTGTCCGAGAAGCTGTTCCCGCCCCAGGTGCCGCAGCCCATGGAGAGCGAGAAGGGCATGCCGTTGTCGAAGCTGCCGCCGGTGGCGAAGGTGTGGGCCTGCTTCACGATCACGCGCGCGACCGTCATCTCGCGGGCCAGGCGCTGGATGTGCGCCTCGTCCTCGCTGTAGATGCCGCAGGAGTGGCCGTTGCCCTGGTAGTCGTAGATGGCGCGCACGATGTCGCAGGCTGAATCGAAATCGCGCGCGCGGTAGACGGCGAGCACCGGGGAGAGTTTTTCGCCGGAGTAGGGGTGGTCCCGGCCCGCGCCAGATTCTTCCACCATCAGGCATTTCGCGTTGACCAGCTCGGGGCGCGTGAGCCCCGCTACCCCGCAGATTGCTTTCACCGGCTGCGCGGTCACGGCGGGCGACAGCATGCCGCCAGGAAACATGGCTTTCTGCAGGACGGCCTTTTCGGCGGCCGTGAGCAGGGCGCCGCCTTCCTTCGAGAGTGCAGCGATCATCCGGTCGTAAACCTTGTCGTGCACGATGATGGCGTTCTCGGAGGAGCAGCTGGTCGCATTGTCGAAAATCTTCGAGGCCATGATTTTTCTCGCGGCGTCGGCGCAGTCGGCGCTCGCGTCCACGATCACGGCCACATTGCCGGTGCCGACCCCCAGCGCGGGCTTGCCGCTCGAATAACCCGCACGCACGTTGTTCTGCGAGCCCGTCACCACCACCAGGTCCGCCTGTTTCATGAGCTCGTTGGTGAGTTCCCGCGTGACCGGCGCGGGCAGCTGCTGGACCAGGTCGGCCGGCGCGCCGGCGCGCTTCAGTTCCTCGTGCACGTACTGGAGCAGCAGTGTGCAGGTACTGTAGCCCTTGGGCGAGGGCGCGACGATCACGGCGTTGCCGCATTTCAGCGCGTTGATGATGTTGTTGGCCGGGGTGGCCGCCGGGTTGGTCGAGGGCACCGCCGCCGCCACCACGCCCACCGGGTGCGCGATTTCAGTGAGTCCTTTTTCGGGATACTCGGCAATCACGCCGGTGGATTTCGCGCCCTGCAGGTCACGCAGCAGGCCGAGCGTCTTGCGGTGGTTCTTGACGATCTTGTCGGCGATGACGCCGAGCCCGGTGTCCTTCACGGCGAGCTCGGCGAGCGCCCGGTTGTGATCCGGGTTCATGATCGCCCAGCCGACCGCGGTCACCGCCTCGTCGAGTTGAGCCTGGGTCGAGCGCCCGTAGATTTTCTGCGCGGCGCGCGCCTTGCGCACGAGCCCGGTCACGATGCCGCTGGCGGCGCTGGCGTCCCTGGCGGATTCGGCGCGCGTTGCCATAACTTTCCCGGTCGGTGCGGTTGGTTAAAGACACGATGATACCGCTTAGCGGGAGTTGTCGGAGCCGCTACCGCAAATTCCCGTGACCGTTATTTTTGTCGCCGGCGGCGTCGTCATTGACGCAGAGCGTCAGCGCACGCGCAAAAGGGGCGACGCGTGGAAAAGAAGATGCTAGACTTCCTACAGAAAAACGACGCCATCGGGGAAATGGACGAAAAGAAACACTTCAGGTTCCAGGGAAGACTGGTCTTCGTCGGTTTCGGATCCATCGGTCAGGGCACGCTCCCGCTGATCCTGCGGCACATCGACATGCCGCGGGATCGCATTACCATCCTCACCGCGGACGACCGGGGGCAGAAGGAAGCCGAGCAGTACGGCGTCAAGTTCGTCATCAATCCCATCACGCGCGACAACGTCCGGCAGGTGCTCGAGCCGATGCTCGGCAAGGGGGATTTCCTCCTCAACCTTTCGGTGGACGTTTCCAGCACGGTGCTGATCGAGCACTGCCTGCAGCATGGCGTCCATTACCTCGACACCTGCATCGAGCCGTGGCACGGCATGTACACGGACGGCTCGCTGTCGCTGGCGAAGCGCTCCAATTACGGCCTGCGCGAGGAAGCGCTGGAGCTGGGCAGGAAATACCCGAAGGCCGCCACGGTCGTCCTCACCCACGGCGCGAATCCCGGGCTGATCTCGCACTGGGTGAAGCAGGGCATGGTCAATATCGCCCGCGACTTGTGGGGCGACGTGAAGATTCCGAAGAGCCGCGAGGAGTGGGGCCGGCTCGGGATGAAGCTCGGCATCAAGGCGATCCACTGCGCCGAGCGCGATACCCAGGTCGCCGAGCCGCGCAAGCGCCGCAACGAGTTCGCCAACACCTGGTCGGTGGACGGTTTCGTCAGCGAAGGGCGCCAGCCCGCCGAGCTCGGCTGGGGCACGCACGAGAAGCAGCTGCCGCCCGACGGCCGGCAGCACGATTTTGGCTGCCGCTCGGCGATTTACCTGGCGCGGCCCGGGATGTCGGTCAAGGTGCGCTCGTGGACGCCGGACGAAGGGCCGTACCACGGATTTCTGATCACGCACGGCGAGGCGATCTCGATCGCGGATTACTTCACCCTCACCGAGAACGGGAAGGCGATCTATCGCCCGACCTGCCATTACGCCTATCACCCGTGCGACGACGCGGTGCTGTCGAACCACGAGATGGGCGGCAAGAACTGGATCGCCCAGGACAACTACCGCATCTTCATGGAAGAGATCTTCGACGGTGTGGACGAGCTGGGCGCGCTGCTGATGGGGCATCCCAAGGGCGCCTACTGGTACGGCTCGCGGCTTTCGATCCAGCAGGCGCGCAAGCTGGCGCCGTTCAACAGCGCGACCAGCCTCCAGGTCGTGGTCGGCGTGCTCGGGGCGATGGTGTGGGCGCTGGAAAATCCGAATCGCGGCACGGTGGAGCCGGACGATCTGGACTACCGGCGCGTGCTCGACATCGCGGACCCCTATCTCGGGGACATCGTCGGCAAGTACTCCGACTGGACGCCGCTGAAGGACCGCGGCTGGCTCTACGACGAGGACGCGGAGGTGGACCGGTCGGACCCGTGGCAGTTCAAAAATTTTCGCGTCGTCTAGCCTCTAACCGCGGAGGACGCAGCGGACGCGGAGTGTGAACGGAGTGCTTAAAAAATGAAAAAGCCATTCACCTTCCTTGCCATCCTGATCTTCGCGTTGGTCTCGGTCGTTCACCTGTTGCGGCTCGTCTTTGGCTGGGAAGTCACTATCAATGGCCTGGCCGTGCCGCACTGGGCGAGCGCGCCGGGCTTCGTGATCGCAGCCGGGCTCGCGGTCATGCTGTGGCGGGAATCGCGCAAGTAAGCAGATCTTTGGCGCAGAAAGTGCAAACGGGCATGCAAGCGTGCCCGTTTGTATTTGCGTGGGAATTCGGGCGACTTAGCGCCAGTAACGCAGTCTCACGTCACGCCTTACCATGTCACGCCTCACCACGTCACGCTGCATCGTGTCACGAATCAGTCGATTTTAATGTTGGCATCCTTCACGATCCGCGCGTACTTCGCCGTCTCGGAACGGATGAACGCCCCGAACTCTTCCGGCGTGTTGCCCCCGGGTTCGGCGCCCACGCTGCCCAGCCTTTCCCTGACTTCCGGCAGCTTCAGCGCCTTGACGGTTTCGGCATGCAGCTTCGCGATGATGTCCTTGCTGACCGCGGCGGGCGCGACCAGCCCCCACCACGTACTCATGTCGAATCCCGCCACGCCGGCTTCGCTGACGGTCGGGATATCCGGAAGCAGCGCCGAGCGGTTGGCGGAAGTGACCGCAAGCGCGCGCAATCGGCCCTGTCTCGCGTGGCTCAACACGACCGGCACCGCATCGAAATTCAGCTGGACGTGACCGGCGATGAGATCGACGATGGACTGGCCGCTGCCCTTGTAGGGCACGTGCAGCATGTCTACTTTCGCCTGCAGCTTGAACAACTCCCCGGAGAGGTGCTGCACGCTGCCACTGCCGGGGGAGGCGTAATGCAACTGGCCCGGGCGCGCCCGGGCGAGCGCGATCAGGTCTTTCACGCTTTTTACCGGAAGCGAGGGGTGGACCACGAGCAGATTCGGTCCGATGCCCGCCTGCGTGATCGGGGCGAAGTCCTTCGCCGTGTCATAGGCCATCTTGGGGTACAGCGACGGCAGGATGGACATCGCGGAGATGTGCGCCATCATGATGGTGTAGCCATCGGGGGCGGCCCTGGCCGCGAGTTCCGCGGCGACCAGGCCGGTCGCTCCGCCCCGGTTCTCCGCGATGATGGGCTGGCCCAGATTCTCCGACAATTTTTGCGCCACGATCCGGCCGATGATGTCGGTGCCGCCACCCGGGGGGAAGCCGATCAACATCCGGATCGGCCGGGCGGGGTACTGCTGGGCGGCCGCGGGTCCGGCGATCGAAAGCGCGGCGAAAAGCAGGATGAAGATGCGCAACAGGATATTCATGATGTCCTCCTCTGCAACGGGCAGCGGCAGCTTGTAATGGCGCTATATTACCCGTCTGTTGCCTCAAGCCAGATACCGGACCCGACTTTGCAAGTGAATAAAAGCGGCAGCTGCCAGTCCTCAGCGATCAGCCATCGTTCGCCCCGACCATGAGCGCCGATTCCCACGATCTTGCCACCCCCTCCGCCTGGGTGGCCCGCTGGGCCGACCGGGTCCCTGCCGGCGGGCGGGTGCTGGACCTGGCCTGCGGCGCCGGGCGCCATGCCTGCTATTTTGCGGCGCGCGGCCATCCGGTCGAGGCGGTGGACCGCGACCCCGCCATGCTCTCCCGGCTGGACGGGGTGCGGGGGGTCAGCACCCGCTGCTCCGACCTCGAGGGCGGGCCGTGGCCATACGAAGGTGAGCGGTTCGCCGGCATCGTGGCGACCCATTACCTGCACCGGCCGCTGTTTCCCCATCTGCTGGCAGCACTGGCCCCCGAGGGAGCCTTGATCTATGAAACCTTTGCCGCCGGCAACGAGCGTTACGGCCGGCCGTCCAATCCCGCCTTTCTGCTGAAGCCGGGAGAGTTGCTGGAGGTGGTCCGGGGCCGGCTGCGGGTCGTTGCCTACGAAGACCTCATCATCTCCGAGCCGAAGCCAGCTGCGATCCAGCGTATCTGCGCTCTCCAGCTTTCCAGATAGGAGGGTTGTCCTATGGCAGGTAGTCAATCGCAACTGCTGCTCGATGAACAGCTATGCGCCGGCTCGTTTGCCTGTCGCGAGAATGCAACATTGCGCAGGCAGAATGCGTGATTAGTTGAACTCGTCAACGGTTTTCAGTTCCATTCGTTATAGAGTAGAGACATGGATCCGAAACTCGAAAAACCGGCGCAAGTCCCCCAGGCGGAATACGGCCTGGAGGTGTTGTGCGCGAGCTGGAATCCTCTGGTCACGGCGCTGGCCGAGCCAGTGGCGGCTTGCCGCGAGCTCGTCGACGGGCTTGCCGCGGGCGACACCGAGTCCTTTCTCGCCAGCTTCTACCGGTCCGAGCAAGGCTAAGGATTTCGTACCGGCGTGCCGCCGGACGAAATCCTGAACATTAACCATCACATCGAAACCCCTCCGGGCATTCCTCCGGCCCGGTAGTTTCAACGCTGGCCTGTCAGGCTGGTCGTCACCACACCACCGCCTTTTTTCGTTCTAAGTAAGTAATCCTTATGATTTCGTCGGGGAAACACCCGACGAAATCATTGTCTGAGGCTTATCCCGTGCGCGCCGGATGGGGTAGAATTGTGAAATTTCACCGGCACGAACGCCTGTTTTGTAAGGGAAATTCTGGAAATGGCCACTTTGCAGGGCAGCCTGGTCGCGATCGTCACCCCGATGCAGGAGGATGGCGCCCTCGATCTCGATGCGTTCCGCCGGCTGATTGACTGGCACATCAAGGAAGGAACGCAAGGCATCGTCGTGGTCGGAACCACGGGCGAGTCGCCGACGGTGGACTGGGACGAGCATCGGCTTCTCATCAAGACCGCGGTGGACCATGCCGGGAAGCGCGTGCCCGTCATTGCCGGCACCGGGGCCAACGCCACCAGCGAGGCGATCGAGCTATCCGCCTATGCCAGGGAAGCCGGCGCCAACTACAGCCTCTCGGTCGTTCCCTACTACAACAAGCCCACGCAGGAAGGGCTCTATCGCCACTTCAAGGCGATTGCCGAGGCGGTCGACCTGCCGATGATCGTCTACAACGTGCCGGGGCGCACCGTCGCCGATCTGCAAAACGAGACGGTGCTGCGGCTTGCCCAGGTTCCGGGCATCGTCGGCATCAAGGATGCCACCGCCGGTATCGAGCGCGGCTCGGACCTCATCCGCCGCAAGCCGCGCGATTTCCGCGTCTACAGCGGGGACGACGCGAGCGCCCTTGCCTTGATGCTCCACGGCGGCAACGGCGTGATTTCGGTCACCGCTAATGTCGCGCCGCGGCTGATGCACGAGTTGTGCGCGGCCGCCCTCGCCGGCGAAGTCGCCAGGGCGCGCGAAATCAACAGCCGCCTGCTGCCGCTGCATCGCAATCTGTTCCTGGAGGCCAACCCGATCCCGGTCAAATGGGCGGTGCAGCAGATGGGTCTCATCAAAGGCGGCATCCGCCTGCCGCTGACGCCGCTTTCCGCCGCCTGCCATGAGCCGGTGCGCGAGGCGATGCGCCATGCCGGCATTCGTGCCGACGCGAAGGAAGGCCATTATGTTGCTGCGTAGGACCGTCTACTGCGTGCTCGCCGTGTTGCTGGGCGTCGCCCTGGGCGCGTGCAGCTGGTTCAACATCGAGAGCAAGAAAATCGACTACAAGTCGGCGGGCAAGGTGCAGCCGCTCGAAGTTCCTCCCGATCTCACCCGTCCGACCGCCGACGATCGTTACTCCGTTCCCGATATCAATCCAAGGGGCACCGCCACCTATTCCGAGTACAGCCGCGAGCGAACCGGTCAGCGCACCAGCACGAGCGGCTCCGTGCTGCAGCAGCAGGACAGCGTGCGCCTCGAGCGCGACGGCACCCAGCGCTGGCTGGTGGTCAAGGGCACGCCGGACCAGGTGTGGTCCGTGGTGAAGGATTTCTGGCTGGAAACCGGCTTTATCGTCAACCTCGAGGTCCCCGAGGCGGGTGTGATGGAGACCGACTGGGCGGAAAACCGCGCGCAGTTGAAGGACGTCGGCTTTATCCGGGGGTTACTGTCCCGGTTCTTGGACCAGGCGTTCACGACCAGCGAGCGCGACAAGTTCCGCACCCGCCTCGAGCGGGGCTCCCAGCCTGGAACCACCGAAATCTATGTGAGTCACCGCGGGATGCAGGAGGTTTTCGTCGCGTCATCGTCGGATGTTCCCGATACCCGCTGGCAACCGCGCCCGTCCGATCCCAATCTCGAAGTCGAGATGCTGGGCCGGCTGATGACGCGCTTTGGCGTGGAGGAATCCCGCGTCAAGGCGCAGATCGCCTCCGGAACTCCCACCCAGCCGCAGCGCGCGACGTTGTCCAAGGCGCCCGACGGCACGCGCACGCTGGCGCTGGACGAGCAGTTCGACCGCGCCTGGCGGCGCGTGGGCCTTGCGCTCGACCGCGTCGGCTTCACGGTCGAGGACCGCGACCGTTCCAAGGGGCTCTACTTCGTGCGCTACCTAGATCCGCAGATCGATGGCGGCAAGGCGGCTGACAAGTCGAGCAGCTGGTTCTCGTGGATGAAGTTCTGGGGCAGCAGCGACAAGCCCAAGGTGGAGCAATACCGCATCGAAGTGAAGGACATCCCCCAGGGCAGCCAGGTCAAGGTCTTCAACAAGGAAGGCGCTCAGGAAAACACCGATACCGCCGGCAAGATACTCACGCTGCTCTACGAGCAATTGAGATGATGAATGCGGATTGCAGAATGAGGAATAAACCTCCGCATTTTGCTTCTTCTTCCACTCATCATTCATCATTCATCATTCCGCATTCCTCGTGATGCGCTTCGCATCACTCGGCAGCGGCAGCAAGGGCAACGCCCTCCTCATAGAAGCCGGTGACACGCGGATACTGCTCGACTGCGGCTTCGGGTTGAGCGAAGTGTCCGCGCGCGTCGGCCGTCTCGGGCTGGAAGCCGGTGATCTGGATGCCATCATCGTCACGCACGAGCACGGCGACCATGGCGGCGGCGTGGCGAAGCTTTCCGCCCGCCACGATATTCCGGTTTACCTCACCCGCGGCACGTTCTCGGGCCTGGATGGAGAAGGCCGCGCGATCGCGAGCCCGCGGTTTATCGATGCCTACACGCCTTTTGCAATCGGGGACATCGAGGTGAGGCCCTACACGGTGCCCCATGACGCGCGCGAGCCGGTCCAGTTCGTGCTCTCCGACGGCGCCGCGAGGCTGGGCGTGCTGACCGACACGGGTGTTTCCACACCGCACATCGTGGAGTCGCTGTCGGGCGTGGATGCCCTGGTGCTCGAGTGCAACCACGACCTCGACCTGCTGATGAACGGCCCGTATCCCGCTCAATTGAAGCGCCGGATCGCGGGGCGGCTCGGCCATCTTTCGAACGAGGCGTCGGCGGAGCTCGTGCGGGCCATGGATTGCAGCCGGTTGCAGCACGTGATCGCGGCGCATCTCTCGGAGAAGAACAACACGGCGGAGCTGGCGCGCGCGGCGCTCTCCGGCGCGCTCGGTTGCGCGCCCGATTGGGTCGCTATCGCGACGCAGGAGGAGGGTTTCTCCTGGCGGGAAATTACTTAACCGCCAAGAAAAGCAAGAATATATTGAACCGCCAAGGCGCCAAGGCGCCAAGAAGACTAATAATTGAACCGCAGGGCCGACGGGAGCCCATAACAAAAGGCTCCTGACATCTTTTTCCCTTTTCCCGGATCCAAATATAAACGGCCGGCTGTTTCCAGCCGGCCGTGATAGCTATTTCTTGTATTTATTATTGTTTTGATTCCCTTGGCGCCTTGGCGTCTTGGCGGTTCAATTATTGATTTGGTCTTTCCTTGGCGGTGAGCGATTCACGCGGCGAAACGCTTTAACGCCGCCTCGTCGAACTTCAACCCCAGCCCGGGCTTCTTCGGTACCGTGAGTTCGCCTTTCACCGGCACCGGCACTTCCTCGAACATCTTGAACGTCCACGGCATGTACTCTACCGTCAGCCCGTTCGGGATGGCGGCGATAAGATGGACGTGGATCTCGGGCACCAGGTGGCTCACCACCGGCAGATTGAAGGCTTCGGCCATGCTGGCGATTTTGAGCCAGCCCGTGATTCCGCCCGCGCGCATGAGGTCGATCATGACGATATCCACGGAGCGCGCTTCCATCATCTGGCGGAAAGGCGCCGGCCCGTAGAGGTATTCGCCGCCGGCGACCGGTGTTGAGAGCGCGTCGGAAACGCGGGCCAGTCCCTGATAATCGTCGGCTGTCGTGACGTCCTCGAGCCAGAAGAGATGAACGTCCTCGATCCGCTTGCCGATGTCGATCGCCTGCTCGACCCGCCAGCGCTGGTTGATGTCGCACATGAGATCGATGCCCGGTCCGACCGCTTCGCGCATGCGGCGGATGCGATCCACCTCGATGGCGGGAGAGGTGTCTCCCGGCAGCGCGAGCTGCGTCTTCATCTGCCGGAAGCCCTTCTCCATGAGCCGCGGCCCGGCCTTGACGAGGTGATCGAGCGGAAAAGTGCGCATCAGCGCGCCGCTGGCGTAGGTCGGCACGCGCTCGCGCGCGCCGCCGATCATCTGCCAGAGCGGCTGGTTCAACGCCTTGCCGCGGATGTCCCACAGGGCGATGTCGATCGCGGACAGGGCGAGCGTCAGGATGCCGCCCGGACCGGAGCCGGCGGCAGCGTTGCGCAGCTTGGCGGTGATGGCCTCGGTGCGCAGCGGGTCTTCGCCGATGGTGAGCTCCCCGAGTGCTGCGACCGCCTCCTTGAGCGCGCCGGTCAACGCCGCGCCGAAAAAGGTGTAGCCGATGCCCTCGATACCGGCGTCGGTCTGGACGCGCAGCGTGACGATGTTTCGCGTCGCTCCCGGGGTGTCGGGGCCGCCGGCCAGCGGCTCGTCAGCGGGCAGCCGCACGATCTGGGTCTGGATTCTTGATATCTTCATAAGCGCTCGTGTCGTTTGTTGTTGAAAGCTGGATTTAACCACAGATAAAAAAAGCCGGCCCGCGGGCCGGCTTTTTCGCAGTGCTTCTGGAGCAATTACTTTTTCATGGCTTCCGTTGCGCCTTTTTGCGCTCCGGACACCGCGCCGCTGGTGCCGCCTTCCTTGGCGCCTTCGACCCCGCCCTTGGCCGCGGCTTTGGTGACTTCCATCACCTTGTCCTTGGTGGCGTCGGCGGCAGGAGCGGCCGCAGGTGCTGCCGGGGCTGCTGCTGCCGGCGCAGCGGCTGGCGGCGGGGGCGGCGTCGGAGCGGCCCCTGACGGCTTGGCCGGCGCGGAAGCGGCGGGTTTCGGAGCGGGTTTCTGCTGTTCACCGCAGGCGGCAAGGCTGGCCGCCACGAGCGCAACGAGGAGGAGCGAGGAGTGTTTCATGTCTGGATTTCCCTTATGTGTGATGTGGATGCCGAAATCAATGGCCGGCTCGAGGCTGGCCGGCGCGTATTCTACCCGAAAACCTGTGATTCGTGATTCGTGATTCGTGAATGGTGATTCGAAATTTCGACCTGTCCCAATCCGGCTCTTCGGTTTTTCGAATCACGATTGACGTGCATTCAAAAGCCGCTGACACCCGAACTTACCGCGAGCGCGGAGGCGTCCCAGATCTCGGCGTAGCGGTCGAGCAGCTGCTGCGTTCCGATGAGATCGTTGGTGCCCTGGGCCGCGCGCAGGAAACGGTAATGGAAGCGGTGCACGTAATGATTGGCATCGAACACCACGAAGGGGTCGTAGACTTCCTTCGCCGGGCCCAGCGTCTGGTGAATTTTGACGGCAGCGCCGAATTGCCGCACCAGGTCCACTACGCGCGGGCATTCGCGCTCGATCGGCTCCGCGTCGTGCACCACGATCAGAAGGCGGTTCGGGCGGCCCGCGAGCAGGAACTGGCGCAACGCCTCGCAGCGCAGGGATGCATTCCACGCGAGCGAGAGGCTCTTGTCGAAAACACGGATGACGCTCTGGGTCCGCGGGATCAGGTCGTCGATGATCGCTTCGTACTCGCGCAGGCTCTCGAAGCGGCGGTACTCCGCATTGGGAAGGTTGTGCGTGGATTCCATGCCCCCGCACAACCTTAATGATGAATGATGAATAATGAATGCGGAAAAATCCGTATTGCGAATCCGCATTTCTCCTTCATCATTCCGCATTCATCATTCCGCATTTCCTGGTTCCTCACCGAGTGAAATATAACCAACCCGGTACCACTGGTAAAGCAGCTGCACCGATTCGCGATCGGGTCGGGACCGCGGGGGCAGCGAGCGGCGGTCGGCCAGCTTTGACAGCAACCGGGCCGCGGCCGCGCCGACCGGACAGGCTTCGCCGTTGATGAAAATAGTGGCGCCGCGGAACAGCATCCGCGTCGGCAACGCGAGACGCACCCCTGTGCCCGCCATGCGCGTGGTGAATGCCCGCTCCGACTGCGGGCGCAGGGGCCGCGAAAAAACCACGTGGGGCTTGGGCTCGGTGAGATGGCAACCCAGAAAATGCGCCACGTCACCGCCGTTCCAGCGGATGCGCTGGAGAACTTCCAGCGCATTGCGCACCATGTCGTCGCCGAGCCGGCCCGGGTGGCGCGCAGGTTCGAGTCCTGGATCCGCGTAAATCCCGGAGAGCCGCAGGCGGTCCTGCAGGTAATCCAGGAACCGCGTTCCCAGTTCCTGTGCGTCGGGAGCGCGAAAACCGATTGAATAAGTGATGCAATCGCCGCCCATGGCAATCCCGTCGTGCGCGCAGCGCGGGGGAAGGTACAGCATGTCTCCTGTTTCCAGGATCCATTCACGCGCCGGGCGGAAGCGGCGCAGTATCCTCAGCGGCGCGCCGGCGACCAGCTCGAGATCGCGCTGGCGGCTGACGCGCCAGCGCCGCCTGCCTTCTCCCTGCAGCAGGAACACGTCGTAGTTGTCGAAGTGAGGCCCGACACCGCCACCGGGCGGCGCGTAGCTCACCATCAGGTCGTCGAGTCGCGCATAGGGGATGAACGAGAATCCATCGAGCAAGCGTTGCGCGGCGGGCAGCGCGTGGTTGACGCCCTGCACCAGCAGGGTCCAGCCCGATCGGGGCAGCCGCTGAAGCTCGCGCCTGTCGAATGGCCCGTGCCGTACCTGCCAGCGCCGGCCCTGGCGCTGCACCAGTCTCGACTCCAGGTCCTCCCGGGTCGCTAATTCGAGGAGTTCCCTGCGCTGGACGAGCTTGCCGCACTCCGGCAGGGCGCCGCGCGCGAGAAATGGACGTTTTTGCCAGTGACGGCGCAAAAACTCCGCCACCGTCAGGCCGGCGAGCAAGGTCTTACTCATTCAAAATGATATATCTTTAGAGCGCTGGTCGGCCGGGAATCCGGGTAAATTCCATTACGGGAATAATTTCCGCCAAAACCGCTTGACCACGGCCGACGATGTTCACAAAATAAAGCAGCCATGTTACCGGATACTTTGCTTACCTCGAACATGCTGCAACCGGGGCGCCCGGCGCCGGGCTTCGATCTGCCCGATCCCGACATGAACGTGGTGAGCCTCGACAGCTTCAGGAACCGCCGCACCGTCGTGCTCTATTTCTATCCCAAGGACGACACCCCGGGCTGCACCATGGAGGCGATAGAATTCAGCGAGAAAGAAGACGATTTCGGGGCGTTGAAGACGGTCGTGCTGGGGGTGAGCATGGACGACTGCCTGTCCCACGGCGCTTTCCGCGACAAGCACGGCCTGTGCGTGCAGCTGCTCGCCGATGCGGACGGCGAGGTTTGCCGCCGCTACGGGGTGCTGCACGACAAGGAGGCGGACGGAAGGAAAAAAACCTGCATCGTGCGCTCGACGTTCATCATCGATCGCAAGGGCATGTTGAAGCATGCGCTCTACGGGGTGAGCCCGCGCGGCCACGCCCAGGAGGTTCTCGGTTTGTTGAAAGGCATCGTCAAGTGCAAATAAAGAAAGACACGGTCGTCTCGCTCACCTACGAATTGCTCGACGCCAGCGGCGGGACCATCGAGAAGACGGAAGCTCCGATCGAATACCTGCATGGCGGATACGACGGGATTTTCCTGCTGGTAGAGAAGGCGCTGGCCGGCAAGGGCGCGGGCGAGAACTGCCGGGTCAGGCTCGAGCCCGACGATGCGTTCGGCGATTACGACGCGGAGCTGGTGCATCTCGAGCCGCGCAGCAAGTTTCCCGACAACATCAAGGTCGGCATGCAGTTCGAGGGGCGTGGCACCGAGTCCGGCGCTTCGCTCATCTATACCGTCACCGAAATCGCCGACGACAAGGTGGTGGTGGACGGCAACCATCCCCTTGCCGGTCGCACGCTGGAGTTCTCCTGCACCGTCACCACGGTGCGTGCCGCGACGGCGGAAGAGCTCGAGCACGGCCACGTGCATGGGGCGCATGGGCACCACCATTGAGTCAATGTTGAATGTTGAATGCGGAGTAATGAATCAACGGAAACGTCTGCTTCTCGATTCAACATTTAGCATTCATAATTCATCATTGTTCTCTAGCTTCCCGGGTCCACGCTGAACCGGACCCGCCCGTCCCGCTCCGCCACGCGGATCCGCACCCAGTTCATCGTGGGATAGCCGAAGACTTCCACGCGCATGAAATTGTCGAGCAACGCCCCGTTGGCGGAATCGCGCAGCGGGCGATCCACGCGGTAACGATGCGTGTCGCCGTGCACCAGCAGCACCTCGCCGTCGAATTCACGGGTCTGCCGGACAAGCGCGGACAGTAGCTCGCGGAAGCCGAAGTAGCGGCTGGTCGGCGAGTTCCAGGGATTGGCCTGCATCAGCACCACCACCGCGCGCAGCCCGTTGCCGCGCGCGAGCCCAAACGACTGCTCCAGCCAATCGCCCACAGCCGCGCTGCGGTGGCGGAATTCCTCCGGCATGAGGCGGGCGTTGTTGTCGGGCCCGGGCACGTTGAGCGTCACGAACAGCACGTTGTCGTGCCGCCAGCGCGCATGCTCGGGGTAATCCGGCAGCTGGCGCGCAAGGTTGATCCGGCGTTGTCCCAGGCTCTCCTCGCCTCTGAAGAACAGCTCGCGCAGCTTGCGGAGCCGTTCGAGGGGATCGTAGCCGCCCGCAGAGAACCGCCGGCAATCCGCCCACTCGTTGTCGCCCGGCACGAACACGAACGGGTGGTGGAATAAATCGAACCAGTCCCGGCGCTGCAGGTAGAGCTCATCGCTGCAGCGCGCATTCGCCGACTTGAAGTCCCCGACGTGCACGACGAAGGCCAGGTTTTCGCGGTTCATCTCGGCGATGAGACCGGGGAAGCGCGCCTCCTCCTCCCGCGTGTAAGGCGTGTCGCCGAACGCGGCGAATGTGAAATCGGCGGCGGCAACGCTGCCACATAATGCTGCCCAAATCGCCGCGCCGCCGATTAATTTAAAGAACATACTATGGAACCGCAGATAAACTCAGATTATCGCGGATGAAACAAGAACAGAAACGAGTCACTTCGTCACCTCGTCAATGCGTCATGTTGTTTTCGCCGCCGATGGACGCCGATCACATCAAGAATCGAACCGCGGAGAGGCGCTGGGATTCGACGACCCGACTATAGGAGCGGCTCACGCCCCCGACTGGAATGCCAGAACGCGAGAACCTCGAGAGCGTCGCCGGATACGCGGTAATACACGTAGTACCGAATCCGCGAAAGCGTGACGCGACGCACCCCCTCCAGAGTCGCGCGGCGTGAGCGTGCGCCGATGCCGGGTTCCACCGACAAGAGACCAAGGATGCAGTCGAGATCCTGACGCACCGCACCCGGAGCGAGCGGCCGGTTCTGTGCCCACCACGCGGCCGCTTCCTCGATCTGCGCCTGAGCGTCTTGGGAGACGTTGATCCGAAGCGGCGACGTCACCCGAAGCGGCGCAGCTGCTCCCGGAGCCGTTCCCAGGAAACGACCTCGCCGCGCTCAGCCTGGGCGATGGCCGCAAGCAGCGCCTGCTCTTCCTCCGGCGAGACGTCAAATGTCTCGTCGTCTTCGCGGGCGACTACCGTAACCACCGAACCTTCCGCCAACGGTTCTCCCTCCAGAACGACTTTCCCGTCAACGATTTTTCCGGTTGCGATCTTCATGCTGGATATCCTACTCCATTGCAAGAACGCGCGCATCGTGCCGTCGAACGGATTTGTTCAGGAAATGTTACTCCGACCCCCCGTCCGTTTACCTAACACGGTAGGCGCAAAGATGCGAATACGTCAACACGTCTTAGAACCCGTAACAGAATGAAGCGACCATACCTCCCACCACCCCGGCGCTTCGCGCCACCCCTCCTCTGGCAGGAGGGGAGTTTATTTTCCCCGGGGGCTGAAGGATTTCGTTTCTTGAATCGGCGTTCATCGGCGGCAGAAATAACAATGTTGAATGCTGAGTGCTAAATGTTGAGTTAACACTCAAGCCTGCGTTCCACTCAAAATTCAACATTCAAAACTTAACACTGTAGTCTTGGCGCGCTTGGCGGTTTGATTATTGTTTTACTCATCCAGCTTGCGGCGCAGTTGGTAGAGCAGCTCGAGCGCTTCCCGCGGCGTGAGCGTGTCCGGGTTGAGCTCGCGCAGGGTTTTCAGTACCGGGCTTTCCTCCGCCGTGGGCGCCGTGGGCGTTTCCTTTGCTCCTGCCGCGAACAGGTCACGCTGCGGGCCGCCGGCGAGACCGTGCTCCTCGAGTTCGGCGAGCCGCTTGCGCGCGGCGCGGATTACCGCGCCGGGAACGCCGGCGAGCGCCGCCACCTCCAGCCCGTAGCTCTGGCTAGCGGGGCCTTCCTCGACGTTGTGCAGGAAAACGATGCTGTCCTTGTGCTCCACCGCATCGAGGTGGACGTTCGCGGCCTGGGGAAAATCCTCGGCGAGCCGCGTCATCTCGAAGTAGTGGGTGGCGAAGAGCGTGAAACTGCGGGTCTTCTCGACGAGATGCCGCGCGATCGCCCACGCGAGCGCCAGCCCGTCCAGTGTCGAAGTACCGCGGCCGACCTCGTCCATCAGAACCAGGCTCTGGGGCGTCGCGTGGTGCAGGATGAACGCCGCCTCCGTCATCTCCACCATAAAAGTGGAGCGGCCGCCGGCGAGGTCGTCGGAAGCGCCGATCCGGGTGTAGATCGCATCGAGCGGGCCCAGCCGGACCTGCGCCGCCGGGACGAACGAGCCGCAGTGCGCCAGCAACGCGATCAGGGCGACCTGGCGCATGTAAGTGGATTTCCCGCCCATGTTGGGCCCGGTGATGATCAGCATCTGGCGCGTCGCCGACAGGCGCGTGCCGTTGGCGATGAAGCTCTCGACCTGGCGCTCCACCACCGGGTGCCGTCCCGCCTCGATCTCGACCAGCGGCTCCTCGGTGAAGCGGGGGCGGGTATAACCGAGCGCCGCCGCCCGCTCGGCGAAGGCGGACAGCAGGTCGAGCTCCGCGAGCGCACCCGCCGCGACCTGCAGCCGCGGGATGTGCGGGCCGAGATCATCGAGCAGCTTTTCGTAGAGCAGCTTCTCGCGGGCGAGCGCCCGGTCCTGCGCCGAGAGCGCCTTGTCCTCGAACGCTTTCAGCTCCGGCGTGATGTAGCGCTCGGCGTTCTTGAGCGTCTGGCGGCGCCGGTAATCGGCCGGGACTTTCTCGGACTGAGCGCGGGTGACCTCGATGTAGAAGCCGTGCACGCGGTTGTACTCGACCTTGAGATTGGCGATGCCAGTGCGCGCCCGCTCGCGAGTTTCGAGCTCGACCAGGAATTCGCCGCAGTTCGTCTGGATCGCGCGCAGCTCGTCGAGCTCGACATCGTGCCCGTCGGCGATGACACCGCCTTCGCGTAGCACCGCCGCCGGCTCGGGCTTGATCGCGGATGCCAGCAATAAGGCCAGCTTGTCCTGGGGCGCAAGCGCTCCTGCGAGTTCAGTGAGTCGCTGGCCCGGGAGCGACGCGAGCGTCTTGCCAAGTTCGGGCAACAGCCTGAGCGTCTCGCGTAGCCCGGAGAGGTCGCGCGGGCGGGCGGACCTCAACGCGATGCGCGCGGTGATGCGTTCGACATCGGCGCACTGCCTGAGCGTTTCATGCAGGCCGCGGTACGGCGCCATGCCATTTCCGCCGACGAGCGCTTCCACCGTGTCGAGCCGCGCGGAGAGTGCGGCGCGATCGCGCAGGGGGTGATGCAGCGTCTGGCGCAGCAGGCGGCTGCCCATGCCGGTGGCGCAGGTGTCGAGCAGGGAGAAGAGCGTTGGCGCCGGCTCGCCGCGTATCGTCTCGGTCAGCTCGAGGTTGCGGCGGGTCGAGGGATCCATGCGGACCCAGGCGCGCTCCTCTTCGATTGCCAGCGATCTGACGTGGGCGATCGCGGTGCCCTGGGTGGCGCGCGCGTATTCCAGCAGCGCGCCGGCGGCGGAGACCGCCGCTGTCAGATCAGAGGCGCCGAAACCGGACAGATCGTGCGTTTCGAACTGGCGGGTGAGGGCGCGCCGGGCGGCATCGAGATCGAACTGCCAGGGGGGCAGCCGTTTCACCGGCGCCGTCGAACCGTTCAATAGATCCGCTGGAGCGTCCTCGGGAACCAGGATTTCAGAGGGAGCAAGACGCTCGAGCTCGGCCACCAGGTTGGCGGCGGCCGTCTCCATCGCCGTGAAACGACCGGAGGCGAGCGAGAGCCAGGCGAGCCCCACCGTGTTGCGCTGCGGGCAGAGCGCGAGCAGGAGGTTGTCGCGTTTTTCGTCGAGCAGAGCGGCGTCGGTCAGCGTGCCGGGCGTGACCACGCGCATCACCTGGCGCTCGACGGGACCTTTCGAGGTATTGGGGTCGCCGGTCTGCTCGCAGATCGCGACCGACTCGCCGAGCCTCACCAGCTTCGCCAGGTACTGCTCCACCGAGTGGTAGGGCACGCCGGCCATCTTGATGGCTTCGCCGGCGGATTCGCCGCGGCGCGTCAGCGTGATGTCGAGCAGCCGCGCCGCGCGCTCGGCGTCGTCGTAGAACAGCTCGTAGAAGTCCCCCATGCGGTAGAACACCAGCATGTCCGGGTGCTGCGCCTTGATGCGGAGATATTGTTGCATCATGGGCGTGTGGCCCGGGAATGCGGCCGCAGTGTCGTTCGACTTCATGGCGGGATTATACGGGGGGATTGCCGCTCTGAATCTGCGGCTACTGCGAAAGAAACAGTCAGTGATGACATTGCAACTGAATACAGTCCCCTCGCGGGGCCTGGTGACTTTCTTTTGCTCGCCCAAAATAAAGTCACCAAAGAAAAGGGCGCCCCGTTCGCCGCCGAAAATCCGGGACAGACCTGATGTTTGGGTCTGTCCCGGTATTTCGGTCCCCTGCGCTACTCGATCAGGCAGGGCGGCTGCGCAACTCGCGCACCGTCGACGCTATTGCACACTGATCGGGCGTGAAATATTTTGGGATTTTGCAGGTGTTAACGAGGCTCGCCCAGTGCTCGCCGACGACACCCTGCCTGATCTGCGTTGCTCGGCGGCTCTCAGGGGCCCCAAGATCAAAAGCCGCGGCTTCGCGGATGTAACCCATGTCCTTGAACTCGAGTGTTACCCATGAACTCGCGGCCATCGGTATCCGGCGCGCCCGTCATGGAAACCGGCGCACGGTACGCGGCTCGGCGGCAGGCGCGACGCCCGCCGCTGGGTGTTGCAGTAAGGCGCTTTATTCTACTGGGGTGCTACGACGCCCCCGGCCTTGAGGATCGGCGTCCAGCGCTCGACTTCCTTCTTGACGAAATCTCCCAGATACGCGGGCGTCTGCTCCTGCTTGCTGGGCAGGACTGCGCCGAGGTCGAGCAGGCGCTTGCGCGTGGCGTCGTCCGCGAGCGCCATGCCGAGCGCGTGGTTCAGCCGGGTGACGATTTCTTTCGGCGTGGCTTTCGGAGCGAAGAGCGCGTTCCAGGCGCTGACCTGGTAGGCCGGCAGGCCCGCTTCCTTGGTAGTCGGGACATCAGGCAGCGCCGGCGAGCGCACCGGAGTGGCGATCGCGTAGGCCTTGATCTGCCCGCCCTTGATCTGCTCGACGAGGTTCACGATCTGGTCGCACATGTAATCGACCTGGCCGCCGACGAGGTCGTTCAACGAGGGGCCGGTGCCGCGGTAAGCGACTTTCGTCGGCTTGACCCCGATCATGGCGTTCAGCATCGTGCAGGTCGTGAACGAGACCGAGCCGACGCCGGCATGGGCTTCGCTGAGCTTGCCCTGGTGCACCTTGGCGTAGGCGATGAATTCCTTGAGGTCCTTGGGCGGCAGGGCCTTCTTGCTGACGATCAGGATCGGCGTTCCGGCGGCGAGTCCGATCGGCTCGAAATCTTTCGACGGGTCGTACTTGAGGTTGGGGTACAGCGCGGGCGCCGCGCCGTGCGTGCCCATGTGCCCCATCATGATCGTGTAGCCGTCGGGTTTCGACTGGGCGCCGCGCGTGATGCCCGTGGTGCCCCCCGCGCCGGCGGTGTTCTCCACGATCACCTGCTGGCCAAGCACCTTCGACATATGCTCGCCGGCGATGCGCGCGATGATGTCGGTCGGACCGCCCGCCGCGAACGGCACGATGATGGTGATCGGGCGGGTGGGAAAGTTCTGGGCGTGGGCGGCGCCG
>CAZFRR010000122.1:0-9970 GCA_964521405.1 uncultured Streptomycetaceae bacterium
ATCGTCTGCGTCGAGAAAGCGAACATCGAGAGGAGCGGCGCCGTCGCCCAGGGCCTCTACGCCATCAACTGCTACATGGGCATGCAATGGGGCGAGAACCAGCCCGAGGACCATGTCCGCTATGCCCGCAACGACCTCATGGGCCTGGTGCGCGAGGACCTGGGCTACGACATCGCTCGGCACGTGGACTCTTCGGTGCACAAGTTCGAGGAATGGGGCCTGCCGATGATGCGGGACCCCAAGACCGGACGCTACCAGCGCGAAGGCAAGTGGCAGATCATGATCCACGGCGAAAGCTACAAGCCGATCGTCGCCGAGGCAGCCCGCAAGGCCGCGACCGAAGTCTACAACCGGATCATGGTCACCCACCTGTTGATGGACAAGAGCAAGGCCAACCGGGTCGCCGGTGCCGTCGGGTTCAATGTCCGGACGGGTAATTTCTATGTATTCCGCGCGAAGGCCGTTATCGTCGGCGCCGGTGGTGCATCGCACATCTTCAAGCCGCGCTCCGTGGGCGAGGGCATGGGGCGGACCTGGTATGCGCCCTGGAGCAGCGGGTCCGCCTACGCTTTGCCGATCCAGGTCGGCGCCAAGATGACGCAGATGGAAAACCGCATCGTCCTGACCCGTTTCAAGGACGGCTATGGCCCCGTCGGCGCCTACTTCCTGCACCTGAAGACGTACACGCAGAACGGCCACGGCGAGGAGTACGAGAAAAGGTGGTATGAACACACCAAGGCGCTGGTGGGAGACTACATCGACCACCATCCGGTGCCGACCTGCCTCAGGAACCACGCCTTCATCGAGGAGACGAAGGCCGGCCGCGGCCCCATCCGCATGGTTACCACGGAGGCTTTCCAGGACCCCCACAAGGAGACCGTCGGCTGGGAGAACTTCCTCGGCATGACCATCGGGCAGGCGGTCGTCTGGGCGTCGCAGAACATCGACCCCAAGCACATCAATCCCGAGCTGACCATGTCCGAGCCTTATGTCATGGGCTCTCACGCCACCTGCTCCGGCGCGTGGGCGAGCGGGCCGGAAGACTACGCCCCGGCGGAATACCAGTGGGGATACAACCGCATGATGACGGTCGACGGGCTCTTCGGCGCCGGAGACACCATCGGCGGCACCGCGCACAAGTTCTCCTCAGGCTCGTTCACGGAAGGCCGGATCGCCGCCAAGGCGGCGGTCAAGTACGTGAACGACATGGGGAAAGCCCAGCCTCAGGTCAGCGAACAGGAATATCGCGACCTCGAAAAGTTGATCTACCAGCCGCTGGAGAACTATCGGGTCGGCCGCAACGAGATCACCGCCGGGACCGTATCACCGAGTTACCTTCTGCCGATCCATGGTCTTCAGCGTCTCGAGAAGATCATGGACGAGTACGTCGGCGGCATCAGCAACAACTACATGACGAACGGGGTGTTGCTCGACCGCGGCCTCGAGTTACTGGGCATGCTGAAGGAAGACATGAGCCACATAGGCGCCGAAGACCTTCACCAGCTTCAGCGTGCGTGGGAGCTGCACCACCGGCTTCTCGCCTCCGAGTCCGTGACCCATCACACGCTGTTCCGCAAGGAAACGCGGTGGCCGGGTTATTACTACCGGGGCGATCATATGAAGCTGGATGATGAGAATTGGCATTGCTTCACGCTTTCCCGCTACGACCGGAATACCGGCAAGTGGGCTATGGAGAAGGCGCCGGTCTACCACATCATCGACTGAGGCCGGAGACTGCGAGCCGCAAAAAAAGCCCTCTTCAAAGGGGGCTTTTTTCATGGGACAGGCCGTTCGAAACGGCAGTGCCGTCAACGCGCGGAATGGCCGGACAGCTTGATTTCGACCTTGTCGGCCGAGCCGAGACCGGCGTAGTACTCGCGCAGGATTTCCAGCACTTCCGGGCGCGAGAACTCCGCGGGCACCGCGTCGCCTTGCGACAGCCATTTTCTGAGTTGTGTGCCCGACACCTGCAGGCGATCGGCGTCAGCGTGCGCGCAGGTGCGCCCCGAGGCCATGCCGCCGCACCGGTAGCACCAGAACGTCACGTCCATCTTCAGCGGCCGGGTTTGCAGGGCGTCCCGGGGAATCTCGTCGAAGATGTGATGCGCGTCGAACGGGCCGTAATAGGCTCCGACCCCGGCATGGTCGCGGCCCACGATGAGGTGCGAACAGCCGTAATTCTGGCGGAAGAGGGCGTGGAGCAGGGCCTCGCGCGGGCCCGCGTAGCGCATGTCGAGGGGATAGCCTGACTGCACCACGGTGTTCCTGGCGAAATACTTCTCGATGAGCACCGCGATGGTGCGGGTGCGGACCTCGGCCGGGATATCGCCGGGCTTGAGGTTGCCAAGCAGGGAGTGGATCAGCACGCCGTCGCAGACCTCGATCGCGACTTTCACGAGATACTCGTGGGAGCGGTGCATCGGGTTGCGCGTCTGGAACGCGGCGACGGTCGACCAGCCCTGCGCCTCCAGCGCCGCCCGCGTCTGCGCCGGCGTCATGTAGAGGCCGGCGTATTTTTCGGGGAAGCCGCCTTGCGACAGCACTTTGACCGGCCCGGCGAGGTTGACCTCTCCCTGCTCCATGACCATCTTGACGCCGGGATGCTCCAGGTCCGCGGTGCGGAACACCGACTGGCATTCGTGCGCCTTGTCGATGCCGTATTTCTCGCGTACTTTCATGGTGGCGAGAATTTCTCCAGTGTCACGGTCGACCAGCGCAATCTCGCTGTCCAGCCTGATCGGGTCCGCCGCCTGCCGGGTGGCCGACAAGGTGATGGGAATCGGCCAGAACAGGCCGGAACCCGTCTTCATTTCGCTGCAGACGCGCTTCCAGTCGGCATGTGACATGAAGCCATCGAGCGGGGTGAAACCGCCGATGCCGAGCATGATGAGATCGCCTCTCTCGCGAGAACTGATGGCGACGCGGGGCAGGGACTGCGCCCGCCTTCTTTCATCGGCGAGCGCCGCTCCGTCCAGCAGCAACGGCTGGAGTCTGGATCCGCCGTGAGGATTGACTAGGCCAGGCACGATAGGAATCGAAGGGAGACAAGAGTTCTTGTTTGATGGCAAGAGGTTAGCATGCGGTATGAGGCCGCTGAATGGTTTAATTTTATTGCCGAATAAGCGCCTTCGATCAGGCCGGGGAGCACGAGTGTGATTTGAACCTAACTCTCGGGCTAGCATGAGAAAAGCCGTGTGTTATGATGCGCGGGCTAAGCAATTTCCGCTACCAGTAGGCCGGATAAAAATAACCCCTTTGGAGGACCCGGCAGCAGCGGTTTTTCGGGTTCACGTAGGAGGGGTCTCTGCATCAGGCGTTCATTCAGCGCAGGCCGGCAATGTTGCCAGGGTTGGCAGGATGGTTGTTGCTTGTCATCGCCGTGCCAGCAGCCTACGGCATGGATCCTTACGACACCGAGCGCCGCGTGTCTCCCGCGCCAAATCTGAAGTGGGAGTCTCCCGCCGCGCTGCCCGAAGTCAAGGCGCCGCAACGCGCCCGCATTCCAGCCGGCGCGGCACCGTTGTCGCTGCCGGAACTGACCGAAATTGCGCTGCTGAACAATCCCAAGACGCGGCAAGCCTGGTTTGCGGCGCGGGCGGCTGCGGCTGGCGTGGGTATAGAGCAGGCCGACGATTTGCCCACCGTTACAGGTTTCTATGGTGTCAATCGCAGCCAGCAGGTTTCCAACACGAGCGGCCTGCTCGTGCCTTGGCAGACGCGCTACGGCCCGTCGATCACCCTGAGTTACATGCTCTTCGACTTCGGCTACAGTGATTTCCAGTCCGAGGCCGCGGAATTCCGCTCGCTGGCGGCCAGCCTGGCGCAGAACCGCGTGCTTCAGGACGTCGTGTTTCAGGTCGAGCAGGCCTACTACCTGCTGATCGGCATCGAGGCGCTGGTGCGCGTCAACGAATTGACGCTCAAGAACACGCAGACGGCCCACGATGCGGCGCAAAGACGCCGGGAATCCGGGCTCGCCACGGTGGCTGACGTCTACCGCACCGAGACGCAGGTGGCGCAGGCGCAGCTCAATCTGACACGCAGTCGCGGGGAGCACGAGAAAGCCCGCGGCCAGCTCGCGATCGCGGTGGGGCTGCCAGTCAACGGCGGCCTTAATGTGCAGAAATTGTCAGGCCTGCCGAAGGTGCGGGAAATATCGACATCATTGAGCAGCTTGCTAGACCGTGCGAAAGCGAATCGTCCGGACCTCGTTGCGGCGGAAGCCCAGGCGCGCTCCGCGCGCGCCACCGCGAATGCGACCTCCAGGGCCGGCCTGCCTTCGGTCGAGGTCGCTGCGCTCGGCGGATACAATATGTTCAATGATAACCGTCAAGCGGCCAGCAATTACGCGATGGCTCTCAACGTTCGGATTCCGATCTTCACCGGCTTTCGCGATACCTACAGGGTGCGCCAGGCCGAGGCGCAGGCGGAGCAAGCCGAAGCGGCGCGGGATGCCCTGTACCAGCAAACCGAACTCGATGTCTGGCAGTCTTATTATGATTTGCAGACCGCTGGCGGCGCCATTACCAGCACGGATTCGCAGGTGAAGTCCGCCGAGCAGACCGCGCAGGCGACATTGGCGCGCTACCAGGCGGGTTTTGGCAGCATCCTTGACTTGACCACCGCGCAGCTCGACGAATCGAACGCGCGCGTCCAACAGATTCAATCCTATCTCAACTGGTTCACCGCGCTGGCACGGTTGAATTTCTCGATCGGCGTGAGTGACGTATTGACAGCGGCGAGCGCGAAAAAATGAAACGCCTGACTATGTTGTTGGTTTTTGCGGCCCTTGCCGCTGTCGCCCTGGGCGGCTACTGGTACTGGCAGAAACCGGCAGGCGTAAATGCCGAGAAAGCGGCCGGAAAACCGGGCAAAGGCGCAGGCAAGCGCGGCAGCGGCCCGGTAACTGTCACCACGGTGAACGCAAAACGGCAACCCATGCCGGTCGTCATCGATGCGGTCGGCACGGTGGAGTCGGAACACAGCGTGGCGATCCGCCCGCAGACGAACGGCGTGCTCGAGGCGGTTCTGTTCAAGGAAGGGGATCGTGTCAAGCAGGGGCAGGTGCTGTTCCGTATCGACTCCCGCCCGATGCTCGCGAGCGTGGAGCAGGCGCGCGCCGCTCTTGCTCGTGACCAGGCCCAGCTTCAGCAGGCCCAAGCGCAGGAAAATAGGCTGAAGCCGCTGGCGGAAAAAGATTACATAACCAAGAACGAATTCGACGTTGCAATCACGCAGAGCAAGGCTCTCCAGGCCACCGTCGAAGCCAATCGCGCGTCGATGGAGCAAGCCAAATTGCAGCTGTCTTACGCTTCCATCACATCGCCGATCAACGGCCGCACGGGAAGCCTGAGCGTCAAGTCCGGCAATCTTGTCAGCGCCGGAACCGGTGGTTCGCCGCTCGTCGTCATCAACAGCACCCAGCCCATACTGGTGTCGCTGAGCGTTCCTCAGCGCTACCTCAACGACGTCAGGAGCGCCTGGGGCGATGGCGACGTCAAGATCATGATCAGCCTCGATGCCAACAGCCCCGCAGTCGCTGAGGGCTCGCTGATATTCATTGATAATTCAGTCAATCAGCAAACCGGCACCATCGTCCTGAGGGCGCGCGTGAAAAACGAGAAGGAGCAGCTGTGGCCGGGGCAGTTCGTGGCCGCGCGCATCGTTCTCAAAATTGAGCAGGATGCCCTGGTGTTGCCGGAGTCCGCGGTGCAGCCGGGCCAGAACGGCGCTTTCGTCTACATCGCGAAAGAGGGTCGGGCGCAGCTCCAGAACGTGCAGGTGGACCGCCAGATCAATGAACTGGTAGTCATTTCCAATGGTCTGAGTGGAGGTGAGGAGATCATCAAGGACGTGCCGCCCACGCTGGCCAACGGCTCTGTGATCGTGCTCCAGGGTGCTGAAGGCAAAGGGGGGAAAGGCGAGGGCAAAGGCAAGAGTGGCAAGGGCAAGAAGTCCCAGGACCAGGACTCGCCGAGTAAGGAGTCAGTGGACAAGGACGTGCAGGGCAAGGAGGCCAAGCCATGAACATATCCCGCACCTTCATCGAGCGGCCCGTTGCAACCAGCGTGCTGTTCGTATCGATATTGTTTTTCGGCTGGCTGGGTTTCAACACGCTGCCGGTAAACGATCTCCCCAACGTCGATTTTCCCACGATCACGGTGACGGCCCGACTGCCCGGAGCAAGCCCGGAGATCATGGCCAATACCGTGGCGCTGCCGCTCGAGCGGGAGTTCAGCCGCATCTCCGGCATCGACGAGATGACTTCTTCTTCCACCAGCGGAAACACGCGCATCACGATCACTTTTTCCTTGAAGCGGGACATCGATTCCGCCGCCCAGGACGTTCAGACGGCCATATCGCAGGCGATCCGGCGGTTGCCGGGAGACATGCCCGAGCCGCCGACGCTGCGGAAGCTTAATCCCGCCGACGCACCGGTGCTGATACTCGCGGTCGCGGCCAAAAACACGCCCATGCAGAAGCTGGACGAGTTCGCCGATGCCCACATCGCCCAGCGCTTTTCGACCGTTAACGGAGTCGCGCAGGTGCAGGTCTTCGGCTCCCAGAAATACGCAGTGCGCCTGTTTGTCGATCCCAACGCCCTTTCCAAGCGGGGGCTGGGATTGGACAAGGTAGTCGGTGCGATTCAGGCGGCCAATTCCAACCTGCCATCCGGATCGCTGCAGGGCAAGACGCGCACGTACACGGTCAGGTCCGATGGCAAACTCGAGAAGGCCTCCGATTTCAACTCCCTGATCATTGCTTACAAGGACGGCATGCCGGTGCGCTTTGCCGATATCGGGCGCGCCGAGGATGGCGTCGAAAACGAGAAGATCCGCAGCTGGCACAACGGCGAGCGCGCGCTGATCCTGGCGATTTACCGCCAACCCGGTTCGAACACGGTGGAGGTGGTGAATCAATTGCGCGAGCTGCTGCCAGAGATCGAGCGCGAAATGCCCGCGGGGGCAACGCTCAACGTGCTGGTCGACCGCTCCGAGTTCATCCGCGACTCGATCCACGAAGTGAATTTCACGCTGGTGCTGTCGATGGTGCTGGTGATCGGCGTGATCCTGGCATTCCTTCGCAATGTTCGCGCCACCCTGGTCACGGGGCTGGTCTTGCCCGCTTCGGTGCTGGGAACTTTTGCCGTAATGAGCTTGCTGGGCTACAGCCTGAACAATCTTTCGCTGATGGCGATCACCCTCGCTGTCGGATTCGTGGTCGATGACGCCATCGTGGTGCTGGAGAACATTACGCGCCACATGGAAATGGGTAAGGACCGCCTTGCCGCATCCCTCGAGGGGGCGAAGGAGATCGGCACCACGGTCGTGACGATGACGGTTTCGCTGTCAGCGGTATTCCTGCCCATCCTTTTCATGGAAGGAATGGTTGGCAGGCTGTTTCGAGAGTTCGCGGTCACGGTCGGTATCGCCGTGCTGATCTCAGGGGTGGTTTCCCTGTCGATTACGCCCATGCTGTGCAGCCTGCTGCTGAAGCCGGAACATGCGCATGGGCGTCTCTACAACTGGTCCGAACAGATATTCAACGCGGCGCGGGACTTCTACGGGTCCACGCTGCGCTGGACATTGCGGCATGTCGGTATGGTCTTGTGGGGTTCACTCGCGGTTCTGATCGCAACCGGCTTCTTATACGCTTTGGTGTCGAAGGGATTCATCCCACGCCAGGATACTGGCGTCATCAATGGCAACACGCGGGCGCGCGAGGGCATCACTTTCAATGAAATGATCCGCCACCAGCAGTTGATTGCCGACATCATCCAGAAAAATCCCAATGTGGAGTCGGTTATGTCCACTGCAGGGCAGGGGACAGGCGGCGTGCTGGGAGACAACGTCGGGCGCTACATCATCAGGCTCAAGCCCCTCAAAGAAAGAAAGGCCACTGCCGACGAGGTGATCCAGCAAATCCGTCGTGAGGCATCGAGTGTCCAGGGATTGCGGCTGTTTCTTTCCAATCCGCCTGCCATCCGGATCGGAGGCACGCTGTCCACCAGCGATTATGTCTTTACCTTGACCGGAACCGAATTAAGGGCGCTCTACGGCCCCGGGCAGGAACTCGAAAACCGGCTCAAGACACTTCCAATTCTGCAGGACGTGGCAAGCAACCTGGAATTGCGCAACCCGGAGATCCAGATACGCATTCTTCGTGACCAGGCTTCCGCCCTTGGCATCAGCTCGCAACAAATCGAGCTGGCGCTCTTTAACGCTTTTGGCGGGCGACAGGTCAGCACGATCTATGGCGGCTCGGATCAATATGTCGTGCGGCTCGAGTTCGACCGGCGCTATCAAGCTGATATCAACTCGATGGAGTCGCTCTTTATCCAGAGCCCGAGCGGCGCGATGGTGCCGTTGAGCGCAGTGGCGCAGATCAAGAGCGGGGTAGGGCCTATTTCCGTCGCTCACTTCGGGCAGCTGCCGACGGTGATGATTTCCTTCAATCTGGCGCCCGGGATATCGGTGGGTGACGCGGTCATCGCTGTTCAAGCCGTTGCCGACGAGATCACTCCGCCCGGAACCGCGACATCCTTCACTGGAAGCGCCAAAGCGTTCCAGGAAGCGTTTCGCACACTGCCCATGTTGATGCTGGTCACCATCATCCTGATTTACATGATTCTCGCGATTCTCTACGAGCACTACGGGCACCCCTTCACCATTCTTACGGCACTGCCGTTTGCCGGCTTTGGCGCGCTGGCGACCTTGTTGCTGTTCCGCGAGGAGCTGAACATCTTCAGTTTCGTCGGGATCATCCTGCTGATCGGCCTGGTGAAGAAGAACGGCATCATGATGATCGACTTCGCTCTGCAGATGCAGCGTGAGCGCAACATGCCACCGCCTGAAGCGATCGTCGAGGCGTGCCTGGTCAGGTTCCGACCCATCATGATGACAACCGGCGCAGCGATTTTTGCGACGTTGCCGATCGCACTCGGTTATGGCGCGGGAGCGGAAACACGCAGACCACTCGGTATTGCCGTCGTCGGCGGCCTGGTGTTCTCGCAGTTCCTTACGCTTTATGTCACCCCGGTGTTCTATGTTGCCATGGAGCGCTTGGTCGGCTATTTCCGGCGTTACCGCGCAGCAGTGACCGTCGGCCATTAGCCGAGCAGGGGCGCGATTCCCCCTGTGAATAAGGCCTTTTCCTCTGGTTTGCCGTCGCCGGGGCATAGGTTATTGAATATTTTGTTCAAAGAGTTTGACTCGATCGTCCCGAACCCGCTATAATTCCAAGTCTAACTAGCGCGGGGTGGAGCAGTCTGGCAGCTCGTCGGGCTCATAACCCGAAGGTCATAGGTTCAAATCCTATCCCCGCTACCAACTCCTGGTGTTGCAGAAAATCTGCAGCAGTTAGTTAGAAGCTCTTTAACAATTTACAGCCGATAAGTGTGGGCACTTGGTGTTCGGGGGTCCGCGTGTTGTCTAGCGCGGTATCTCAAGCAACATGAAGTGCTCGCACGACGTAACATATATACGTCAAGCGAGTTAATACTTTGCAGTGATTAAACTGAAGAGTTTGATCCTGGCTCAGATTGAACGCTGGCGGCATGCCTTACACATGCAAGTCGAGCGGCAGCGCGGGGGCAACCCTGGCGGCGAGCGGCGAACGGGTGAGTAATACATCGGAACGTGTCCAGTAGTGGGGGATAACCAGTCGAAAGATTGGCTAATACCGCATACGATCTACGGATGAAAGCGGGGGACTCTCGGGCAACTGAGGGCCTCGCGCTATTGGAGCGGCCGATGTCGGATTAGCTAGTTGGCGGGGTAAAAGCCCACCAAGGCGACGATCCGTAGCTGGTCTGAGAGGACGATCAGCCACACTGGAACTGAGACACGGTCCAGACTCCTACGGGAGGCAGCAGTGGGGAATTTTGGACAATGGGGGCAACCCTGATCCAGCCATGCCGCGTGAGTGAAGAAGGCCTTCGGGTTGTAAAGCTCTTTCGGCGGGGACGAAA
>CAZFRR010000123.1:0-6421 GCA_964521405.1 uncultured Streptomycetaceae bacterium
CGGTCCGGTTTCATCGTCGCAAGCTGAGACTTACTACGATGACGTGTCGACATGGCAAAGCTCACTCGATCACCCTGTTTGCCCGCACCAGGATCGTCTGCGGGATCGTGATCCCGAGCGCCTTGGCGGTCTTCATGTTGACGACCAGCTCGAACCTCGTCGGCTGCTCGACGGGAAGATCAGCAGGCTTCGCGCCCTTGAGAATTTTGTCCACGAAGGCAGCGGTGCGCCGGAAGATGTCGTGCTGATTGGGGCCGTAGGACATCAACCCGCCCGCCTCGACGAATTCCATCGACGGAAAGCTCGTTGGCAAGCGGTTTGAGGCGGCAAATTCCGCGATGTCTTTCCGGAATGTCAGGGTCCGAAAATCCCACAGGACGAACAAGGCATCCGGCCGCGCTTTGGTCATCGCTGCGAATGTGCGCTTCAAGCCATTCGGGCTAGTCACGTCGAATGTCGTTACCGCTATTCCCAGGCGGCGCGCTGCGACAGCGATGGATTTCAGCTCGTGCTGGTGCGAGGGATGCACCGTGGTCCACAGCACCGCCACGCGGGAGATTTTCGGCAAGATTTCCTTGAGCATTTCGAGCCGCTTGTTGTCGAGCTCCGTCTGCATCATGGAGAGCCCCGTCACGTTACCGCCGGGTTTGGCCAGACTGTTCACGAGTCCGCTCACTACGGGTTCGGACGAGAACATCGTCACGACCGGGATCGATTTCGTCGCGTTCTTTGCGGCGACAGAAGCGACCGTGCCGGCAGCCACGATGAGGTCGACCTTGCGGTCAACGAGCTCGGCCGCGGCTTCGGGCAGCATTTCGAGGTTCATTTCCCCCGACTGGTACTCGATCGTGATGGTCTTCCCGTCGATGTAGCCGAGCTCGCGCAAGCCCTGCAGAAACGCTGCACGTTCCGGCGATGGCGCGTCGGTAATAGGCGAAAAGGAGAGATAGCCGATGCGCGGCAATCTTGTTTTCGACTGCGCACGTGCAGCGCCCGTCCAGCCGAGCATGGGCCAAGCCAGGGATGCCAGCAGAAACGCCCGGCGCGTTGAGCGGCCCGAGCACGCGTGCGGGTCTCCACCCGTGACCGCTCGAACGCGACGACGCGAGCCGGCATGAACCTGTCCGGCCTCGCGTTTCACTCGATCACCCTGTCTGCGCGCATCAGTACCGACTGCGGAATCTTCAGGCCGATCTGCTTCGCCGTCTTCAGGTTGATGGCCAGCTCGAACTTCGTGGGCTGCTCAACGGGGAGGTCAGCAGGCAATCTGCCCTTCAAAATCTTGTCTACGTAGGTGACGGCGCGCCGGTCCAGGTCATTGAAACTCACGCCATAGCTGATAAGACCCCCAACTTCCACCTGGTCGCGCCTGCCGGATATGGCCGGTAGCCGGTGTTTTGCGGCGAGTTCAGCAATCTCTTTTCGGGAGCTGGCCTCGATGCGGCCTGGCAACAGCATGATGATCGCGTCAGCCCGCTCCTTGGTCGCGGTTCTGAATGCGGTCGCAATATCCTTGGTACTCAGGACGTCCAGATATTGAAGCTTTACTCCGAACGCCTTGGCGGCCTTCTCCACCTCTCCTAACGTTAGTGCGTTGCCCGGCTGGGTCGAGGTCCCGAGGACAGCTACGCGGGAAAGTTTAGGGACGATTTCTGTCAGCAGCTCCAGCATTTTTCCGCTCAGCTCCGGAGCCAGGACCGACAATCCGGTGATGTTCCCGCCAGGCCGGGCGAGGCTGGCGACGAACCCGCTGCCAACCGGATCGCTTTCGTTGGTCATGACTATGGGAATCGTGGTCGTCGCTGCTTTGGCGGCACGAGTGGGTGACGCTCCGCCCGTGACGATGACGTCGACCTTGAGGCGCACGAGCTCGGCTGCGAGCGCAGGCAGGCGATCGATGTTCTCCTCGGCGGAGCGCCACTCAACGACGATGTTCTTTCCCTCCACGTACCCGTGCTCGCGCAGGCCCTGGCGGAACGCCTCGATGCGGGCAGTGTTTACAGAAAGAGTGACGCCCGTCAGGTATCCTATTCGCGGGATCTTTTTAGGCTGCTGTTGCGCAAAAGAGGCGAGCGGCGCCGCGAGCGCGCCAAAACCCAATGCGATAACCAGTTGGCGGCGCGTCGTCACTCGATCACCCGGTCCGCGCGCACGAGAACGGATTGCGGCAATTTCACGCCGAGCATTTTCACGGTTTTCATGTTGATGACCAGCTCGAACCGGGTTGACCGCTCCACCGGCAGATCCCCCGGTTTGGCTCCCTTGAGGATCCGGTCAACGTAGGAGGCCGAGCGGCGGAACATGTCGGGAAAATTCACGCCGTACGCGAGGACCCCGCCCTTTTCCGCGACTTCGTTCCACCCTACCAAGGGCAGCCGCCTTTTCAAGGCGTGCTCCGCGATCATCTTGTCATTAGCCAGCAACATCGGGTCCTCGATCGGCACCACGGCGTCTGCCCGCGCGGCGACCATCGCCGAAAACGCCTTGTCGAATTCCTCCGGACCGCGCACATCGAATCGAATCACTTCCAGCTTGAGCACCTTTCCCACCGCTTCCAGCGCCGGGATAATGGGTTTCAGGGAGGCGTTGTCCGCATTGGCGAGGATTGCGACTCGTTTCGCGCTGGGGAAAACCTCCCGGATCATCTCCAGCCGCTTTTCATTCAATTCCTGGGTAAAGAACATCAACCCGGTGACATTCCCACCCGGCTTGCGAAGGCTCGCGACGACACCGGTGGCAACCGGGTCGGAGATAGTGGCAATGACGATCGGGATTGTCGTGGTAGCCTGCTTGGCTGCCTGGGTCCCCGGCGTCCCGTGGGTCATGATGATGTCGACCTTGAGACGGACCAATTCGGCCGCCAGCTCCGGCAGCCGCTGGTAGTTGCCCTCCGCCCACCGGAATTCGATGGCAATGTTCTTGCCTTCGACGTAGCCCAGTTCGCGCAAACCCGCCCTCAGCGCCTCGGTTCGCTGCGCATTGGCTGCAGCGGAAGAGGGGCCGAGAAAGCCGATGCGCCAGACCTTGCCCTTTGGCTGGGCGAATGATCCTGGCGGCGCGCCGAGCACGCACAGCCCTGCACTTCCGGCAATCAGAAATTCTCGTCGTGTCTTCACTCGATCATCCGGTCCGCGCGCAGCATCACTTCCTGCGGGATGGTGAGCCCGATCGCCTTGGCGGTCTTGAGGTTGACGATCAGCTCGAATATCGTCGGCTGCTCGATCGGCAGGTCTCCCGGCTTCGCGCCCTTCAGGATCTTGTCCACGTAGGTCGCGGCGCGGCGGAAGTTCTCCGTGATGTTCTGTCCGTAGCTCATCAATCCGCCGGCTTCGGGGTAATCGCGGGTCACGTAGATGGATGGCAGCCGATGCTTGACCGCCAACTCCGCGATCTGCTTCACCTGCTGCAGGAAAAAGGAGTCCCCGGGGAAAATGACGGCCCCGGCGCGTTCCTTCACCATCGTGACGAAGCCGCGCTCGATGTCATCGGGAGTGCTGGCTTCCACCGGCAGAACCTGCAGGCCGGTTTTCTGCGCGGCGGCCTGGAGGCTTTTCAGCTGCGGGAAGCTCCCCGCATTTTTTGGATTCATCAGCACCGCGATGCGGGATAGCTTGGGCACGGCGGTTTTCAGCAGCTCAACGTGTTTCGCAATCGCGTCGGCATTGCTGCTCGAGAGGCCGGTGAAGTTTCCTCCGGGCCGCGCCAGGCTCGCGGCAAAGCCGTCGCGGACCGGATCGGGCGACGTTGTGATGACGACCGGGATGGTTTTGGTTGCCTTCTGCAACGCTTGATACACCGGCGTTCCCGTGGCCACGATGACGTCAAGTTTCGACTGCACCAGTTCCGCCGTCAGGCCGGGAAGGCGCTCGCTCACGCCATCGGCATAGCGCTCCTCGATGACGAAATCTTTCCCCTCGACAAAACCGCGCTCGCGCATTCCCTGCTGGAACAGCTTGTAACGGCCGGTCTCCAACGCCGATTGACGCGAGCCGAAGTAGAAGAACCCGATGCGCCATACCCTGCCCTTCTGTTGGGCGAGAGCAGGCAAGGCCTCGGCGAGCGCGCCCAGGCCGAACGCGACGAGCAGTGTCCGGCGATTCATCCGTGTCCCTTTACGCCGCCGACGGGGTGTCGGCGATTTCGCTGTGTTTCCGTGGCTAAGGTGGTTGAGCCCATCATAGCCTCCAGGGCCGGGAGGCCTTGCGGACTCTTGAGGGTCCCGGATGCGGAATATTTACACTTCGGAGATGGCCGGCCTGCTGCGCCGCAGCAAACGAGCGCTAGTGGGAACTACCACCGCCCCGGTGCGTCGCATCCTCCCGCAATCAAGCAGGAGGGAAAATCAGGTTTTCGACACCAGCAACGAGAAACGAGTAACGAGTAACGGTCTTTGGGCTACCAGCGGGGAGGGGGGGTGCGCTCGATGACGATGGTATGGCCCTCGTGGTGGACGTAGCCGCCGGTCTCGAGGTCCTTCAGGATGAGGCTCACCATCTCGCGCGAGGCGCCGACGCGGCTCGCGATTTCCTTTTGCGTGAGCCGCTCGGTGATCACCAGTTTGCCGTTGCGCTCCCGGGCGAGCTCCAGCAGCAGGCGCGCGACGCGCCCGTAGACGTCCATCAGCGCGAGGCTCTTGACGTTCTCGGTGAGCGAGCGCACCCGGTGGATCAGTTTCTCGATCAGACGCACCGCGAACGCGGGATTCTTCAGCAGGAAATCCTTGAAATCGCTCTTGGGCACGACCAGGAAGCGGCACGGCTCCAGCGTCATGATCGAGGCCGAGCGCGGCCCCTCGTCGAGCACCATCTCGCCGAAATATTCTCCCGCGCCTTGCGTGGACAACGCGACTTCCTTCCCGTCCGGGTCGGAGACGAAAGCCCTCACGCGGCCTTCCAGGATGATGTAGAGCGAATCGGTGCGGTCGCCTTCGTTCAGCACGACCGCGTTCCTGGGAAACGCGCGCGTCTGCGCGTGCGGCGAGATCGAGCGCAGCTCCTCGGCGCTCAGCACGAACGGGGATGTAGTTTTCGCCTCCTCGCTCATTGGGTCCGTTTCCGCCGGCCGCCCGCGCAGGCGGCTTCGAGAGCGTCCATGAACATGCCGGCGACGTTGAAGCCGGTCTGCTCGGTGATTTCCTGGAAGCAGGTGGGACTGGTGACGTTGACCTCGGTGAGATGCTCGCCGATCACGTCGAGGCCGACCAGCAGCAGGCCTTCCCTGGCGAGCATGGGCCCCAGCGTCTCGGCGATTTCTCGGTCGCGCTTCGTCAACTTGCGCGCTACTCCGGTGCCGCCGGCGGCGAGGTTGCCCCGCGTCTCGCCCGGCTTGGGGATGCGCGCCAGGCAATGAGGCACCGGCTTGCCTCCGATCAGCAGCACGCGCTTGTCACCATCGCGGATTTCCGGGATGAAGCGCTGCGCCATGATGGTGCGCCGGCCGAAATGCGTCACGGTCTCGATGATGACGTTGACGTTGGGATCGTCGCGGCGCACGCGAAACACCGAGGCGCCGCCCATGCCGTCGAGCGGCTTCAGGATTACATCGCGATGCTGGTCCAGAAACTCGCGTATCAGCGCCTCGCGCCGCGCCACCACGGTGGGCGCCGTGAATTTTCCGAAGCGGGCGATCGCCATCTTCTCGTTCCAGTCGCGGATCGCGCGCGGCCGGTTGAACACCCGGGCGCCCTGCGACTCCGCCAGTTCGAGGAGGTAGGTGCTGTAGACGTACTCCATGTCGAACGGCGGGTCCTTGCGCATCAGCACCGCGTCGAATTGCCTTAGCGGCACCTCGGCGGCCTTCTCGGCGCGGTACCAGCCCGGCTTCTTGCCCGTGAGATGGATGCGGCGGGCGTTGCCGTAGACCGTGCCCCCGCGCCAGGAAAGGTCTTCCTGCTCCATCGCAAAGAGCGCATGGTCGCGCGTGGCAGCCTCGCGCATGATGGCGAAGGTGGTGTCCTTGTAGATCTTGAAACTGTCGAGGGGATCGACGACGAGAGCAATTTTCATATTGATCGATCGGCTTGGCGGAGTCAGTGGCTGAAAATTGCTTCAATCCTAGAAACAGCGAACCGCTGAGGCGCAGAGACGCGGAGAACAGAGAATTCAACGACTTACAAATCTTCTACGATTCTCCAGTTTGGTGAACCGTCGTCTCGTCGACTTTCAGTGCGTTACCTCTGCGTCTCCGCGCCTCTGCGGTTAGCAATCGCTGTTATTAGGTTTATTCAAGCGGCTCTCGACGTCCCGGACGGCGCGAGAGCCGCTTCCACGGTTTGCTCCAACTCGATCGCGGCGGCGAGGAGCGCGAGCCGGGCGATGACGCCGTAGGCGTAGAAGCGGTTGGGCGGGCAGCCCGGGTCGTCCGGGTTGGGCGAGGAGCAGGGCTCGGCGAAGGCGAGCGGCTTGAACTGCATGCCGGGCGC
>CAZFRR010000124.1:0-2498 GCA_964521405.1 uncultured Streptomycetaceae bacterium
TGCGGCGGTCAGTTTCTTGACCAGGGCCGGATCCAGATCGCCGCGCACGGTCCAGTTGTAGTCGTAGTACGGCGGCGTGGTCCAGATCACCTTGACCTTGCTGGTATCCACCTTCTTCTCCTCCACCAGCTTGTCCCAGACTGAAGCATTCAGCACACCGGCCTCTACCTTGCCCGACTCCACCTGCAGCGCGGTTGCGTCGTGCGCGCCGGAGTAGGCGAAGCGCTTGAAGTCTTTGTCCGGATCGATCTTGTTCTGCAACAGGAAAAAACGCGGCATCAGATGCCCGGAGGTCGATGAGACCGAACCGAAAGTGAAGTTCTTGCCCTTAAGATCAGCCAGGCCGTTGATGCCGCTCGCGGAGTTGGCGATGAATTTGCTGGTGAACTTCTCGTCTTCCGCCCGCTGCGCGATCGGAATGGCGTTGCCCGTCCGAATCCGCGCCTGCACGAAGGTAAATCCTCCCAGCCAGGCGAGATCAACCTTCTTCGCGGCCAGTCCTTCAACCACCGCCGCGTAGTCCGTAACCGGCGTGTACTGTACTTTCATCCCCACCTCTTTCTCGAGATAGGCGGCGACCTTGGAAAACTTGCGCTGCAACTCGGTCGGGCTCTCGTCGGGAATCGCGGAAACACGCAGGACGCCTTGGGCCGACACCGCCGCGGACAATGCCAGACCGCACAGCACGAGCAGGAACCGTTTCATACTGTTTACTCCTTTGAGAAATTCGACGACTTCGAGTCAGGTTGAACCGCCATCCTACCGGAAAATCCCGAATGACCGGATAGTGATGGCGCACGGTGCCGTCAGTCGGCCGCCTTCTTCGAGAAGTCCGCGATCCGGAATCCCAGCAGCCACAGCACCAGAAAGTAGGCCGCCGCCCCCAGCACGACCATCCAGCCCAGATGGAATGCGCGCGCGGCGGCCCCCATCGCGAGCCAGGAAGCATCGGTGCCGGAGCCCAGCCACAGCACCGCGGCCATGGCATAGACCGCGATCGCGAGCTTGAACAGGAACAGGGGCCAGCCCGGTTGCGGCGTGTAGATGTCGCGGCGGCGCAGGCCGCGCAGCAACATCGCCGCGTTGAAGCAGGCGCCGAGACCGATGGCGAGTGCCAGCCCGGCGTGCTGCAACGGCCAGACGAAGGCGAAGTTCATGACCTGGGTCAGCGCCAGCGTCACGACCGCTATCCTGACCGGCGTGCGGATGTCCTGGCGCGCGTAGAAGCCCGGCGCCAGTACCTTCACCATCACCAGCCCCACCAGTCCCACACTGTAGGCGATGACTGCGCGCCGGGTCGCGAAGACGTCGTCGGCGCCGAACGCTCCGTAGTGAAACAAGGTGGCGACCAGCGGCACGGCGAGCAGCGCCAATGCCACCGCGGCAGGCAGCGCCAGCAGCAGCGTCAGCCGCAGCCCCCAGTCGAGCAGCCCGGAGTACTCCTGCTGCGAGCGGTTTGCGTGATGCCGGGCCAGGCTCGGCAGCAGGATCGTGCCGAGCGCCACCCCCAGCAGGCCGATGGGAAACTCCATCAACCGGTCGGCGTAATAAAGCCACGACACGCTGCCGGTGACCAGAAACGACGCGAAGATCATGTTGATGACCAGGCTCACCTGGCCGACGGAGACGCCGAATACCGCGGGCCCCATCTGCCGCACGACGCGCCGCACGCCCTCGTCCTTGAAATCGAGCCTGAAACGCGGCAGCAAGCCGAGCCGGGCGAGGAACGGCACCTGCAGCGCGAGTTGCGCGATGCCGCCCGCGAACACCGCCCACGCCAGCGCCTTCACCGGCGGGTCGAAGTACGGCGCGCCCCACAGGGCGAAACCGATGAACGACAGGTTGAGCAGCACCGGCGTGATGGCCGGCACCGAGAACCGGCCGTAGGTATTGAGGATGCCGCCGGCGAGCGCGGTCAGCGAAATGAAAAAGATGTACGGAAAGGTGATACGCAGCAGGTCGACCGTGAGGCCGAACTTGTCGGGCGTCGCCGCGAAACCCGGCGCGGTCACGTAGATGATGAGGGGTGCGGCCAGCACGCCGAGCAGCGTCACGACGAACAGCGCGAGCGCCAGCACCGCGGCGACACGGTCCACGAGCAGGCGGGTCTCCTGCTCGCCGCGGCGGTTCTTGTACTCGGCGAGGATCGGCACGAAAGCCTGGGAGAACGCGCCCTCCGCGAACAGTCGCCGCAGCAGGTTCGGCAGCTTGAATGCGACGAAGAAGGCGTCGGTCGCGAAACCGGCACCGAAGACGCGGGCGATTACGAGGTCGCGAAGGAAGCCGAGGACGCGCGAGATGAACGTCAAGCTGCTCACCGTCGCCAGGGTCTTCAGCAGGCTCATGCCGCGCGGACTCCCGCCCCGTCCGCGCGTGTTCCAAGTTCCAAGTTCCAGGTTCCAAGTTCTGGTTCGAGCCTTGAACCTGGAACCTTGAACCTGGAACGTGTTACCCGGTGGGCGTTGCAAAACCCTTCAAACATCAGTAAGATGGCGCCC
>CAZFRR010000125.1:0-2606 GCA_964521405.1 uncultured Streptomycetaceae bacterium
TGATGAATGATGAATGGTGAATCGTGAGTGATGCGTGTCAAAAACGAGAAGACTAATGAAAAACAAACGAAATAGGGCCAGTCACGAGTCACGAGTCACGAGTCACTTCTCCAAGTCGAAGCGTGGCTACTCGGATCTCCATGAGCACCTCGCTGCGCTGAAGAAGGCCGGATTGCTGCTGACGATCGACCGGCCGGTGGACAAGGACGCCGAGCTGCACCCGCTGGTGCGCTGGCAGTATGTCGGCGGGGTCGAGGAGCACGAGCGCAAGGCGTTTCTCTTCACCAACGTGGTGGACGGGCGCGGCCGCAAGTTCAAGTTCCCCGTGGTGGTGGGCGCCTATGCCGGCAACCGGGCGATCTACTGCATCGGCATGCGCGCCAAACCGGAGCAGGTCCAGCCCAAGTGGGACCATGCCATCGCCAACCCGGTGAAGCCGCGCCTCGTCAAGCAGGCGGCCTGCCAGGAAGTCGTGATCAAGGGCGCCGCGCTGAAAGGCGAGGGCAACGGGCTCGACAGCCTGCCGATCCCGGTCTCGACGCCGGGGTTCGACAGCGCGCCCACGCTCACCGCGACCAACGTGATTACGAAAGACCTGGAAACCGGCATTCAGAACCACGGCACCTACCGCGCCGGATTGAAGGCTCCCGACCGTTGCGTGATCCGCATGGCGACGCGCGTTGGCGGCGCGGGCGGCTACCGCCACTATCTCAAGCACCAGCAACGCGGCGACAAGACCATGCCGTGCGCGATCGTGCTGGGAGCGCCGCCGTGTGTCGCGTTCGTCGCGCCGATGAAGCTGCCGCTGGATCTCGACGAAGTCGGCGTCGCGGGCGCCGTCGCCGGCCGGCCGATCAATGTCGTGCGCGCGAAGACCGTGGATCTCCTGGTGCCGGCCGAGGCCGAGATCGTGATCGAGGGTCTGATCGATACCGAATACCTGGAGCCCGAGGGCCCGTTCGGGGAATCGCACGGGCACGTCGCGCCCGAGGAATTCAACATGCCGATGCGGGTCACGGCGATCACCCACCGCAAGGGCGCGATCGTCGCCTCCTATCTCAGCCAGGTGACGCCGAGCGAGTCGAGCGCGATCAAGCGCGTCTCCTACGAGCCGATGTTCCTCACCCACCTGCGCAGCACCCTCGGCGTGCGCGGCGTGAAGCGGGTGACGCTGCACGAGCGCATGACGGCGCTGCGCCGCATCGCCATCGTCACAGTGGAGAAGGGTACTCCGCGTACGGAAATCTGGCGCGCGCTGACGGGCGTCTCGAGCTTCAAGGCCGACTGCGGCAAGATCTGCATCGCGGTGAACGAGGACATCGACCCGGAGAACTCCGACGCGATTTTCTGGGCGATTGCCTTTCGCATGGACCCGTCGACCGATCTCCAGGTGCTCAACTACCGCAGCCCGGGGCACGGGCCGGAGCGTGAGCACGAGGCGGACCGCGAGGACGCCACGCTGTTGATGGACGCCACCATGAAGGAAGACCTGCCGCCGCTCGCGCTGCCGAAGCAGGAATACATGGAGCGCGCGCGCAAGGTGTGGGAAGAGCTCGGGCTGCCCAAGCTGCGCCCGCAGTCGCCCTGGTTTGGCACGCCTACGGGCAGCGACTGGCCGAAGCAATGGGACGAAGCCGCCAAGCGCTCCGCCACGGGGCGCTACCTCGAGAACGGGCGCATCAGCGAGAAGAAGAAGCGCAAGGGGCTCAAACCGGAGACGCGGGTCAAGCCGGACGGAAAGTGACACAGTGACGCTGTGACGAGGTGACGATGGTGCGGCACATTGCCAGTTACGCGCTGGTCCTCATTGCGACCAGTATTCCGTTTTTTGCGGGGGCGCAAGGATATCCGGCAAAACCCATCCGGCTGGTGGTGACGTTCGCCCCCGGCGGCACGACCGACATCCAGGCGCGCATGCTGGTCGAGAAGCTTGCGCCCCGGCTCGGCCAGCAGGTCCTGATCGACAACCGCGGCGGCGCCGGCGGCAACATCGGCATGGAGATCGTCGTGCGGGCGCCGGCGGACGGCTATACGCTGGTGATCACTGTGGTCGGCACCTGGGCGGTCAACCCGCACGTCTACAAGCTGCCGTACGACGTGGTGAAGGATTTTTCCCCCATCATCCACGTTGCCACCACGCCCGGCGTGCTGGTCATCCATCCTTCGCTCCCGGCGAAGTCGTTGAAGGAGTTGATCGCGATCGCGCGCAAGCGGCCCGGCGAGCTTGCTTACGGCACGGCAGGATTGGGCTCTTTCACCCATATCTCCGCTGAACTCTTCGCGGTCATGACCGGCACCCGCATGACGCACGTGCCTTACAAGGGGTCGGGACCCGCGATTGCCGACCTGGTCGGCGGCCACATCCAGCTCTCGTTCGCCAGCGCCATCCCGGCGATGCCTCAGATCCAGTCCGGGCGGCTGCGCGCGCTCGCCACGACCGGGTCGAAGCGCCTTGCCGTGCTGCCGGACGTGCCGACGGTTGCCGAAGCCGGCGTCGCAGGTTACGAGAGCTCGACCTGGACCGCGATGGCCGCGCCCGCGCGCACCCCGCAGCCGGTCATTGAACGGCTGAACCGTGAGGTCAACACGGCGCTGCAACTGCCCGA
>CAZFRR010000126.1:0-8256 GCA_964521405.1 uncultured Streptomycetaceae bacterium
ACGACCTGCTGCTGCCAGTTCTCGCCGAGCTTATGCCCGATGGCTCTCGCCAGGATGTCGGTCGCGCCGCCCGGAACCACGCCGACGAGGAAACGGATCGGGCGGTTGGGATAATCCTTCTGCGCCAGCGCGTTGCCCGCCGCGCCGCACAACAGCAGCGCGGCAAAGGCGAGGCGGAACGAGCGAGCGCCGCCGCTCGACGCCGGCGCAGCATTCTTGATATCGATCGCGCTCATACAGCCTCCGGTGGATTGCTCTGGCGCCAGGGTAAGTGCGATGGTCGCGGCTTGAGAAAGACTATGTCAGAGCCCGCGCAAAAAGGCGAGCAGGGTTTCCGCGCACTGCTCCGGCTGGCTGTGATGCACGAAGCCGAAGGTGCCCGGGAAAATCACCAGCTTCGATCCCGGTATCAGCTGCTCCATCTCCTTGACGTAGCCCTGCGTGTAGCCGGGCCGGTTCTCCGCGGAGAGCAGCAGCGTGGGCACCTTGATCTTCCGCAATACATCCGAGAGGTCGTTCCCGACCAGCACGTCATGGGTTTCGACGACGACCCGCTGAGACGTCTTGCCCATCTCGTTCGCGTACCAGTTGACGAATTCCGGTCCTACCCGGGCGGGATCGAGCCGCCGCTTCATGGTTTCTTTCGCCCAGGCGAGCACTCCCTCCTTTTCCGCTTTCCGGGCCGAATCCGCGTAATGGGGATCCGTGAAGCGAAACGGCGAGCTGCAAACGGTAAGACTGCGGACCCGCTCCGGATGTTCGGAGGAAAATAGCATGGAGATGGTGCCGCCCACCGTCTCTCCCACCAGGTGCACTTTGTCCAGCTTGAGGAAGTCCAGCAGGCGCTCCAGATCCTGCGCGAACCCTTGCAGCGACCACGGGTAACCGGGCGGTGGCACCGTGGATCGTCCCAACCCCCGCGCGTCCAGCCGCACGACTTGGTAATGCCGCGCGAGGATGGGCACCCAGCGATACCAGAATTGGGTGCTCTTGCAGTTGCCGTGGTGCAGAACGATGGTTTCGGGCTTTTTCCAGGGATCGGTGAAATCGTCGACTTCGTAGTACATCTCGAGGTCATCCGAGATTTTTGCAAACGGCATGCTGTCCTCTCCTTTCGTAAACCTAAAACTGCAATTTAGCCACAGAGATCACAGAGAACACGGAGACATTCAAGGTGTTGAGTCAGCACGCCACACTCATCAGATGGGTGAGGCTTGAAAACAAATACCTTCTTGATTTTCCTCTGTGAACTCTGTGTTCTCTGTGGCTAAGCTTGCTTACAACTAGTCTTCGCGAATGCCGGCATCCTTGATGACCCTGCCCATCCTCATCATTTCGGATTTCATCGCGGCCGCGAGATCTTCCGGGGTGCCGCCCATCGTCTCGACGCCGGTGGCAAGAAACTTTTCTTTCACGTCCGTCCTGGCGAGAAAGCGCACGGCCTCCTGATTCAGCCGATTGACGATGGCAGCGGGAGTCCTGGCCGGAGCAAACAGTGCATATACCGATGCCACTTCGAAGCCGGGGAGCCCGGAAGCGGCGATGGTCGGCAACCCGGGAAACAACACGCTGGGCTGCAGGGTCGTGACTGCCAGGGCCTTCAACTTGCCCGCCATGACGTGCGGCACCACGGGCGGCGCGTTGGCGAACATCAGGTGCACTTCCCCGCTGACCAGGGAGATGACGGACGCGCCGCTACTCTTGAAGCTGATGCGCACGATATCGACGCGCGCCAGGTGCTTGAACAATTCCGCCGCCAGGTGAACCGAACCGCCCGCTGAAGCCGAACCGTAGTTGAGCGCTCCCGGCCTGGCCCTGGCCAGCGCGATCAATTCCTTGACGGACCGGGCCGGCACCGACGGATGCAGGACCAGGATGTTGGGCGAGCCTACCGCCAGGGTGATCGGCGCAAAATCCTTCACCGGATCGTAGGGAATGCCGTCGCGCATGAGCGGCGCGATCCAGAAGCTGTTGCCGTTCAGCAGGATGGTGTAGCCGTCGGGGGGCGCCTTGGAGACGACCTGCCCCGGAATGACGCCGGCCGGACGGTTCTCCACAACGACCTGTTGACCCAGCGGACTCGAAATGCCCTGCGCGACAAAACGCGCGACAAAATCCGCTCCACCGCCGGGACCGGGGCTGATCAGGCGTATCGGCTTTCCCGGATAATCCTGGCCGGACACGATGCCCGCGTAGAGAACCATCGCCCCGACCGAGACCATCCGTACAACAATTCCCGGCGGCGGCATGGAGAGTTCCAGGCTGCGTATATCTGCGATTCCAGGCCTGGCTGTTACTCGCCGACCGGCAGCGCGCCGGCGGCGGTTTTGAAGCTGACAAAGCGGCTGCCATCTTCGAGCGCCATCTGCTCGTGCTCCTGGTCGCTGAGGATCAACGCCACCTCGCCCGGCCCGACGTCGCGCACTTCGTCGCCGATCCGCATGCGCAGGCGCCCGGCCAGCACCAGGATGATCTGCTCGCTCGGGTGGTGGTGCGGCTTGGCGCCGCTGCCCTTGGGCTCGGTGTAATAACCCATTTCCAGTTCCCGCCCGGTGATGGTCGGCCCGTAAGCCGTGGAGTGGCCCGGCGCTACGACAGGTTCCGGCATGTCCTTTAGTTTGAAGAATGGCATGGCGCCCTCCGGGAGTGACTCGTTTCTCGTTGCTCGTTGCTCGTGATTCGTGTCCTTCGTGTCCTTTGTGTCCTTCGTGTCTCAGCTTTTCTTGGCGTCCTGGCGGTTCGTTTGTTCTTATCGGCGTGTATCGGCGTTCATCGGCGGAAAATTCTTACTCCGGCTGGATCTTCGCGTCGCGGATGACCTTCGCCCACATCTTCGACTCGGCCCGCATGGAGATTTCGATTCGTTCTGGAATTAATCCTGAAAATCCTGTTAATCCTGTCTATTGACTTAAATGAATCACCAGCCGCGCGGCTCAGACTTGAGGAAAGCCATGGCATGCAGACCTTCCTCGACCCGCCCCCGCTCGACCTCGCCCAGCGGGCGCACCGGCGGCCGCGGCACGCCGCACTCCCGCCCCATCGCGCCCATGGCGAACTTGATGCCGGCCAGCCCGTCCTTCAGGCCCGATGCCCCGGCTTCCTTCACCAGGTGATGGAGCTGCGCGATATTTTCCTGCATGCCGCGCGCTTCGAGAAATTTTTCCTGCTTGCACAAATCGTAGACCTGCCGCACCAGCCGGGGCGCGATGCCCGCCAGCGGCACGATCGCCCCGCTGCCGCCAAGCGCGGCGGCCGGCACGAGATAGTCCTGGCCCGCCAGCAGCTGAAAATCCGGCCGCAGCTTGCGCCCGTTCGAGATGACTTCCTCCATGAACACGAACTCGAGGCTGGCATCGATCACCCCTGCCAGGTTGGGAACGCGCTCGAGGAGCTGCAGCACGATTTCCGTCGAGAGGGTCGTGCCCACTGATTCGACCGGCGGATTGCAGATGAAAAACGGCAGCTTGACCGCGGCGCCGATGCGGGCGAGATGCTCCACCACCATCGCCGGCTTGGGATGCCAGAAGTACGGCGGGTGGGAGGCGATCGCCGCCGCGCCGGCCTTCTCGGCGTGGATAGCGCGCTCGACCGCGATGCTGGTGCCCGCGTCGCTGACGTGGGCGATGACCGGCACCCTGCCCTTCACCTGCTTGATGGCGAACTCGAGGATTTGCCGCAGCTCCCCGTCCTTCAAGCTCATGTCCTCGCCCTCGGGCATCGGCAGCGCCAGGGCTTCCGCGCCGTGGCGCAGGTGAAATTTGAGGACTTTGGCGTAGGTTTCGTAATCGATGCCCTGGTCGCGCTTGAAAGGGGTGACCGGCGCGTGCACCAAGCCTGGTTGAAATGTTTTCATAAATAAATGTTCCGTGTTCCGGGTTCCGTGTTCAAGGTTCAAAGTCGTTAGCGCGAACTGCCGCTCGCGATTTTGAACTCGGAACCCGGAACTCGGAACATTGAACTTGATTTACCAGCCATGCGGCTCGGTCTGCAGGATGTTCAGCTCCTCGAGCTGCTTCCTAAGGAACTCGATGCGCTCCTTGGTGGCCGTGGGCAGCGGCGAGCGAGTCGGGCCGACCGGGCGGCCCATCATGATCATGGCGCCCTTCAGCGACGAGGGGTATTGCTCCTTGAACAGGCGCCACAACGCGGAAATCTTGAACTGGCATTCGCGCGCCGTCCCCCAGTCGCGGGCCTGCAGGGCCGCGAAGAACTTGTTGCAAAGATTGGGCGCGATGGCCCCCGAAGACGAGAACGAGCCGCACGCGCCGAGCGGGTAGGACGCGAGCAGGTGCTCGACGCCCATGATGATCGCGAAGCCGGGGCGCATGTTGAGCGCGACGCGGGAAATCTCCAGGTACTTGCCGCTGTGGAAGCTTGCGTCCTTCATGCCGATGTAGTTGGGAAGCCGCTCGATCAGGCGCTGCGTCAGCTCGCCGGTGAACTCCACGCCCTCGCCGTTGCGCCACGGCGAGTTGTAGGTGAGGACGGCGAGGTCGGTCGAAGTCGCGATGCGCACGATCGAATCGAAGATCTCCTCCTGCGACGGGCGCCGGCAGTACGGGGAGATCGTGAGGATGGCGTCCGCGCCGATTTTCTGGGCGTGCTGCGCGAGGTCCAGCGAATCCTCTTCCGACAGCGTGCCGACGAAAATGGAAACCGGCACCCGCTGGTTGACGGTCTTGACCGCGATCTCGGCGCCCAGTTTCCGCTCGGCGATCGTGAGGTTCAGCGATTCCGCCTTGTGGTGCGGCCAGGCGATGGCGGGCGCGCCGTGGCGGACGTGAAAGTCCACCATCTTGGCGAAGCCGTCGCCGTCGAAGCTGAAGTCGTCCTTCATCGGCGAGACCGGGGCCTGCATGACACCCTTCAACCGGATCGGCATGAGCATGGGCAATTTCCTTCGAGTTGATATTATATGAACGTATGCTATTTCGCGCTGGCCAGATCCGGCGCGGTCGGCACTCCCGCGCTCGCGCCGATCAACTCATAGTAGCGGGCGGCCAGCGCCAGGTCCTGCAATGCGGTGCCGACCGACTTGAACACGATCAGCCCCTCTTTCGGCACGGTCACGGCGCCGGTGACGATCTGCCCCAACGTCGCCCGCTTGGCTTCGGGAAGCGCGCCCGCCGCCACCGCAAGTCGCATTTCTCCCGCCTCTTCCAGCGCATGAGCGGTATCCACTACCACCAGCTTCGCATCCTGAATCGAGCGCACGTCGATCTCGGCGAACTGCGCCCGGGTGTTGCCGACGGCGCATAAGAGGCGGCAACTACCCAGCCATTCTCCGCGCAGCACCGGCTCGGTTCCACGCGCGCTGCTCGCCGCGGCGACTACCGGGTGGCCAAGCACCGCCGCTTGTGGCGTATCAACCGGCTCGACCGGGAATCCGAGTTTTTCCGACATCTCGCGCGCAAACGCCTCGCGGTTGCCCTGGGTCGGGCTGTAGACCGCGGCCAGCGTTATCCGGTACACGGCGGCAAGACATTCGAGTTGCGCGCGGGCCTGGTGGCCGGAACCGATCAATCCCACCGTCACCGGTCCCGGGAACTTGACCCTGCGCGCCACGACCCCGCTTGCCGCTCCGGTGCGCATGTCGGTGATATGGCGTCCATCGAGCAGAGCCAGGAGCGCGCCGTCCTTGAGACTATAGAGCGCCACGAGGAAGCGCGCGCCCGAACCCCGGACGTTCTGGTAGTTCTTGGTCGCGCTGTAGCCCGCTTCGTAATCGGCGGCGAACAGCATGCGCATCGCGCCGCCTTCGAAGTTGCTGACGAATTTCGGAGAGAGGTATGCCCGGCCGGCCGCCTCATGCGTGAAAGCGCGCTCGAGGAGATCGATGGCTTCGCTCATCTTGAGCGCGCCCTGCAGCGCATCAAATCCCAGCGTCACGGCCATGCAATGGTCCTTTGTCTACTTGGTCAATCCGAGGTCGGCCATGACTGCCCGGGTGGCGGCGTATTCCTCGTCGAGGTAGCGGGCGAAGTCGCGCCCGCGCAGGAACAAGCGCGTCATGTTGGTGCCTTCGAGTTCGCGGCCCCATTCCTCGCTCGCCGCGAGGCGCGCGAGGGCGTTGTCCCAGTATGCAGTCTGCGCGGCCGTCATCCCCTTTGCCCCGAAGATGGCCCGCCAGTTCGACACGCCGATCGCGTCGATGCCCTGCTCCCGCATCGTCGGCAGTCCCGCCAGCGGCCCCGCGACGCGCTGCGGCGCGGCGATGGCGAGCATGCGCGTATGCCCGGCCTGCACTTGCGGCAGCGCGGCGCTCACCGACGAGACCACCGCCTGGATATGTCCGCCCACCACCGCCATGTGGGATTCCGCGTTGGTCTTGAACACCACTGTTTTCAACTTGCGGGGATCGATGCCGGCCGAGCGGACAGCCTGCGACAGCGCGAGGTGATTCGGCCCGCCGCGGCTCACCATGCCGAACGCCAGCGCCCCGGGGTCCGCCTTGAGGCGCTCAATGAGGTCCCGCATCGTCTTGACGGGAGAATCCGCCGCCACCGTGATCACGCTGTAATCCACGACCAGGCACGCCAGCGGCGTGAGATCCGTATAGCTGAGCGGCGTCAGGCCGGCGAGCTGGTTGGTGAAAACCGTCGCCGTCGCGTACAAGAGGTAATGAGGGTCGGGCGCCTTCTGGGTGAGGTAGAGCACCGCCAGCGACTGGTTGCCGCCTGACTTGTTCATGATAACGGTGGGGACACCCAGCAGCTTTTCGTCCTGCCAGACTTTCTGCATCAGGCGGGTGATCTGGTCGTTGATGCCGCCCGCCGCCGTCGGGACGATGATCTCCACCGCCTTCTCCGGGCGCCAGCTGCCCTGCGCTTCAACACTGTCCGCCGCGGTTCCGGTGACCAATGCCACAAGAACAACGACGGCTCGACGCCCGAATATAAGCACTTGGTGGAGTCTCGTCAGGAGTTTGTCGGATCTGGAGCCGGCAAACTCCTCAGTCGATCTTCAGGCCGGCAGATTTAACCACTTTCGCCCACAGCGCCAGCTCCGCCTTGAGGTGCGTGGCCAGCACTGTTGGAGGACCGCCGACCAGCTCCGCGCCCTCCTTGTCGAAACGCTCGGCCACCTGCGGGTCCCGTAATGCGCGCGTGATGGCATCGTTCAGGGTCTTGATGACCGGCGCCGGCGTTGCCGCTGGCGCGTAAATGCCGAACCAGGCGCTGAAATCGTAGCCGGACACCCCCTGCTCGGCGATGGTCGCAAGCTGCGGCATTACTTTCGAGCGCTTTGCCGTCGTAATGCCCAGCGCGCGCATCCGACCGGAGGCGATGTGCCCGGTCGTGGCCACCAGCGAGAGGAAGCTGATCCCCGCCTCGCCGTTCAGGATCGCGATCAGCGCCGGCCCCCCGCCCCCGTACGGCACGTGCACGATGTTCGTGCCGGTCAGGTTCTTGAAGAGTTCCGCCGCCACGTGCAGGTTGCTGCCGTTGCCGGCCGAAGCATAGTTGAGCTTGCCCGGATGCGCCTTGGCGAGCGCAACCAGCTCCGGTACCGATTTCACCGGCAGGGAGGGGTGCGCCACCAGTACGAACGGCGACGCCCCCAGCAGCGATACCGGCGCGAAATCGCGCTCGGTATCGAACGGCATTTTCGGATAGAGCGACGGATTCACCACGAACGGCAGCGTATTGATGAGCAGCGTGTAGCCGTCAGCCGGAGCCCGCGCGACGTTTTCGCTGCCGACGATGGTGTTCGCGCCAGGCCGGTAGTCAACAATGACATTCTGGCCCAGCACTTCGCCCCACTTCGGGCTCACGATGCGCGCCATGACATCGAGGCTGCCCCCGGGCGGCACCGGCACGACCAGCCGCACCGGCCGCACCGGAAAGTCTTTCGTCTGCGCCCACGCCAGTGAACCGACCGTGCATCCAAAAGCCAATACCAATCCCGCTATCCCAGCTTTCATTCCTGTTAATCCTGTCTATTCGGGTTTTAGTTTTTTGAGAATCGCTCTACTTTTTCGCCAGCACGTGGGCCGCGATGTCTCTCCGTGTTGCGACCCATACTTCCGGCGTGCGCGCTGCGATCTCCATGATGCGCTCGTAATAATGTGCGCCGTGCGGGCGTCCGAAGATGTGTGCATGCACCGTGGCATCAATGATAACCGGACCGCGCTCGTGTTTCGTCACCCGTTCGAGGTGTTCCTCGAAAGTCGTCAGCATGGCGCGCGGCGGGCTGCCATATTTCATCGACATCATGTCGTTCACATCGGTTGAGAGCGGCAGCGCGACGATGCGC
>CAZFRR010000127.1:0-16750 GCA_964521405.1 uncultured Streptomycetaceae bacterium
GTCGTCGCGCCCAAGCTGTCGGAAGTTCTCGGGCAGCAGGTCGTGTCGGAGAACCGCGGCGGCGCCGGCGCCAACATCGGGGCGGAAGTGGCGGCGAAGTCGGCCCCCGATGGTTATACCCTGATGCTCGCCACGATCACCAACGCCATCGGCGCGAGCCTCTACACCAAGCTGAACTACGACCTGGTGCGGGATTTCGCGACGATCACGCAGCTCGCCACCACGCCGCACATCCTGGTGGTGCATCCTTCCGTGCCGGTGAAGACGGTCAAGGAATTCACGGCGCTGGCGAAGGCGAAACCCGGTGAGCTCGCCTACTCTTCGTCCGGAAGCGGCTCGGCCGCGCACCTCGCGGGGGAGCTCTTCAACAGCCTGACGGGCGTGAAGACGACGCACGTTCCGTACAAGGGAGGCGGCCCTTCGATGATCGCGCTGGTGGGCGGCGAGGTGTCGGTCGCCTTCGCCACCATGCCGTCGGCGATCGGTTACGTCCGGTCCGGAAGGCTGCGCGGCATCGCGGTCACCACCGACAAGCGCTCGCCCTCGACGCCGGAGCTTCCGACCATCGCCGAGACCGGCGTGGCGGGTTACGAGGCGGGATCGTGGTACGGGCTGTCGGCCCCGGCCGGCACGTCGAAAGAGATCGTTGCACGGCTGCACGCGGAGACGCTCAAGGTGGTGGCGCTTCCCGATGTGAAGGAGCGCCTTTTCAACGCCGGCTTCGAGATCGTGACTTCAACTCCCGATCAATTTGCGGTGTTCACGCGCAACGAGATCCAGAAGTGGGGAAAGATCGTGAAATCCGCCGGTCTCAAGGCCGACTGACGGTGCAAAAACCAAATCAGCCACAGAGAACACAGAGAACACAGAGGAAACCCACCGCCTCTCCATCCTTCCGGCTCTGGGAGAAGATCGGGTTAGGGTTTCTGTTGATTTGATGATTCTCCGTACTCTCCGTGGCTAATGCCGGGAGCGCGTTGAGCGGCGGCTCCATGTGCCGCAATAACAGCTGATCCGGTATCCATTGCATCCGCTCGAACGCGCTCAAATAAAGCGGCGCGCCAGCGTCCGCATTTATTCGGGCTTGATTCCCGCCTCCCGCGCCACCTTCGCCCACTTCACGAGCTCGCTCTGGATGTAGCGCGCGAATTCCTCGGGCGTGCTGCCCACCGGGTCGGCGCCGTCGCCGGCGAAGCGCTCCTTCACGTCGGGTTGTTGCAGGATGCGCGTCGTTTCCGAGTGCAGTCGGGTGATGATCTCCTTCGGCGTCCGCGCGGGCGCCAGCATGCCGTACCACTGCACTGATTCAAAGCCGGGGAGGCCTGCCTCCGCGACGGTGGGAAGCTCGGGCACGATCGGGCTGCGCGCCGTGCTGGTGATGCCGAGCGGGCGCAACCGTCCGCTGCGGATATGCGGCATGCCGGTGAGAATGGTGGCGGCCATGGTCGAGACCTGGCCCGCGATCATGTCGATCATGGCGGGGCTGGTGCCCTTGTAGGGGATGTGCTCCATCTTCAGCTTGGCCATGGAGAGGAACAACTCCATTGTCATGTGCGGGTAGGTGCCGATGCCCGCCGACGCATAATTGAGTTGTCCGGCCCGCGCGCGCGCGAACGCGATCAATTCCTTCACCGACTTCACCGGGACGGAGGGATGAACGACGATGATGCTGGCCGAGGACACGGCCTGGGTGATGGGGGCGAAGTCCCGCACCGGGTCGTACGGCACTTTCTTGTAGAGCGCCGAATTGATCGCCAGCGTCGAGAGGCCCATCAGCAGCGTGTAGCCGTCGGGAGCCGATCGCGCCGCCGCTTCGATGCCGATCATGGTGCCGGCGCCCGCGCGATTCTCGACAACCACCTGCTGGCCGAGGCGCTTGGAGAGATCGGGCGTGATGATGCGGGCCACGATATCCGTCCCGCCGCCCGCCGACGACGGCACGATCAGGCGCACCGGTTTGACGGGATAGGGCTGCGCGTAGGCGGTCGCCGCCGCCAACGCGCAGCAAAGGATGAAGGATGAAGGATGAAGGATGACCTGAAATCTGCCGGTGCTCGCGCTTCGCGCGTTGCCTCGCGTGCCGCTCATGGCGCCTCCTCGTTGGTGTTGAGCGGTTATGATACGGCATGATGCGAAGGATGAAGGATCCTTCATCCTTAGGATCGCCATCCGGCCTGTTATGCGAAGCCAGCTTATCTCCATCCCAACCGAAACCTATCCGCTCGAAGGTGCGTTGCACGAGCCGGATGGCGATCCGAAAGGAGCGGTGCTGCTGTTCCACGGCAACACCATGAACTTCTACGTCGGCGCATCGCGCTTCCTGCCGCCGGTGCTGACGCGCCTTGGCCTCGCGTGCCTAGCCTTCAACCGCCGCGGGCACGACATCCTCAGCACGCGCAACAGCCGGCAGTCCGAGGGCGGCGCGTTCCAGTTTACGCGCGAGGCGATCGCGGACAACCGCTTCGCGGCGGAATGGCTGAAGGCGCGCAGCTTCCCGGCGCCGGTCGTGATCGGGCACAGCAACGGCGGCATGCTCGGCACGCAGCACGTCGTTGACCATTCGCAGACGCCGGCGCTGGTGCTGCTCTCGGCGGGGCGTGGCGGCAAGAACGCGGGCTCAGGCGGAAAGGAAGGCCTGTTCGCGGGCGACCGCATGGATGAACTGATGGAGCAGGCGCGGAAGATGGTTAAAGAAGGTCGCGGGCGCGAGCTGATGTTCATGCCGGGATGGTGGTACGTGATCAGCGCGGAGAGCTTCCTCGACCGGATCAGCACGGTGCCGGACACGATCGCGCTGGCGCCGAAAATTCGGTGCCCGGTGCTCGCCATCCGCGGCGACCAGGAGGACGCGGAGCGCTACCCGGCGGAGGAATTCCAGCGCGCGGCGGGCGGGCCGTGCGAGGTCAAGATCATTGCCAACAGCGATCACTTCTACAACGGGCGCGAGGACCATGTCGCGGGTATCGTGGCGTCGTGGCTGGCGGAGACGCTGCGCCTAACGCTCGATGAGGCGTGACATGATGATTCGTGACATGGTGAAGCGTGACATGAAGATTCGTGACGCGGTGAGGCGTAGTTAGGTCAATAACGCAGTGCCATGTCACGCCGTATCATGTCACGCAATATCACGTCACGCCGCATCACGTCACGCCTATTCCGCCTTCAGATATTCATCTCCAGCACGTAAAGCCCGCCGGTAAAACGGTCGCCGGCGTAGACGATCCGGCGGTCGTCGACATAGACGTCGTTGATCTGCACCGCGCCCTTGGGCGACAGGGCCGGCGCGCCGGGCACAAAGTAGGCGATTTCCTTCGGCTGATACGGATTTCCCACGTCGTACACGCGCAGCCCGCCGTTGAAGAACGTGGCGAGGACGATGTTCTCCGAGCGCCACGAGCACGGCCCCGGGTAGTTCTCGTAGAGATTGTGCGAGCCGTAGCGGCCGCCGCGCTTGCCGAACACTTCCACCGGCGGCAGCGGCAGCGTGGAAATCGGCACCGGGTTCTTCTCGTCGCGGATGTCGAATACCCACGTCAGCTTCGGCCAGTCCTCGCCGTCGTCCTTGGTGCATTCGTCGGAGACGATCAGCAATCCCTTCTCGAACAGCGGCAACGCCGTGTGCGTGAAGCCGTTGTAGGGCGGCGAATAGTTGTAGCGCGAGATCTCGCGCGGCTTGCTCTTGTCGCTGATGTCCAGGATCACGAGGCCGCCGTCGATGTACGCGACATAGGCGCGGTCCGGGCGCTGGGGATAGACCTGAATATTGTGCGGGCGGTAGCCGCCGTCGAACTTCGGGTGGCGCGGCAGCGGCGGCTCGGCGTCGCCTTCGCGCTGCCCCGGGTACCACCAGCGGCCGGTTTCCACGGGCTTGGAAAGATTCCGGACGTCGATGATCCGGTAGAACTGGTGATCCTTGGGATCGCGCGGCTGGAAATCGGGGGCGCCGGAGGACATGTGGATGTACTCTCCGTCGCCGGTCCAGAGGCAGTGCACGCCGAGCGAATGGGGTCCGGACGAGTCGAAATGCGATATCCGCCGCGGCTTCTCCGGGGTGGCGATATCCCAGATATCGAAGCCCGCCGGCGTCATCCCGCGGTCGCCGCGAATCTGGTGCGCGACGAACATCGTGTCGCCGAACACCTCCAGGTTGTTGGACCGCATCTTGCCGTGCGGCAGCTCCGTCTGGATGATCATCTTCGGATTGCGCGGGTCGGTAACATCGATCGCCGTGAAGTTCTTGGGCGCGGCCTCGTGCCCGAGCCACATCACGCGCCGGCCGTCTTTCGTCTTCTGCATGCCCATGCCCTCGCCGACGCCGCCGAAGCCGCCCATGTCGTGATGCGCGATCAGCTTCATGTTGAGCGCCAGCGTCTGCGACGCCTGCTTGCCCGGGTTCATCGATCCAGTTGTTGCCATGTTTCCCTCTCTCGTTGTGTGAATCTAGAAAAGACTATTTGCCACAGAGAACACAGAGTTCACAGAGGAAAATAAAGAACGCGTGTCATTTTCAAGCCTCACCGATCTGGTGAGTGTGGCGTGCTGACTCAACTCCTTGAATCTCTCTGTGTTCTCTGTGATCTCTGTAGCTGAATTGCAGTTGTTTTGAGTTCATTCTTTGGCCAAGCCGGCGTCGACCAGCGCGCCTCTCAACTGGCCATAGAGCAGCGCCATGCGCTGCGCGCTGTCCCGGCTGCCGGTGTAGTCCGGCGTCGCTTCGTTGCGCTCGACTTCCTTCTTCCAGTCCTCGGTGGCGACGACCCGGCTCATCGCGGCGTCCCAGTAGGCGATCTGCGCCGGGGTCATGCTCTTCGGTCCGACCAGCAGCCGCACGTTGGCGAACACCACGTCGACGCCTTGCTCCTTCCAGGTCGGGATCGCCGCCATCGCGCCTTCGCCGCGCTTCTCCGCGGTGACGCCGATGATGCGCAGCTTGCCCTGCTGCGAATGGTTGATCGCGGCGCCGACGGACAGCGACGCGATGTCGATGTGCCCGCCCAGGATGGACGTCAGGGCCTGGGCGTTGGTCTGGACCACCACCGTCTTCACCCGCTTGACGTCGACGCCCATGGCCTTCATCAGCAGGGCGACCGTCAGGTGGTTGGTCGCTCCCACTGCGACGCCGATCGCGACGCTCAGCGACTGCGGGTCCTTCTTCAACCGCTCCTGGATGTCGCGCGCGGACTTGAGTGGTGAGTCCGGCTTCACCACCAGCGTCATGTGCTCGCTGAAGAGCGTCGCCAGCGGCGTGTAGTCGGTGTAGGTGGTGGGCGACCGGCCGAGGATATGGTTGGTCATCAGGCTCATGGTGGAGGTGAGCAGGAAATGCCCGTCCCCGGCGTGCTGGTCGAGATAATTCGTCGCGATGTTGCCGCCGCCGCCCGCCTTGTTCACGGCCACGACCGGAACGTCGATGATGCGGTTCGCCTGCAGCACCCGCTGGATGAGGCGCGCCGTGCCGTCGATCGATCCGCCCGCGGCGGCCGGTACCACGATTTCCACCGTTCGCTCGGGCCGCCAGGATTGCGCGTGCGACGGGCAGGTCGCACCGAGCAGCACGGTCACGGCCGCCGGCGCGCCGACCCGGAAAGAGAGCGGGAACATCTTGTATCCTCCGAACTTCAGTGACGCCCCCGGCCACGGACCCTATTGTGGCAACGGGGGGGGGCGCCAAACCAGCGGGGGACGATAACACTCCCAACCGATTGTTGAAAATCATCGCGGGGATCGCTTTTCGTCATGCCGGCGCAAGCCGGCATCCAGTAAGGCGTTGATTCGCTTGATGCGGGCTATCTGGACACCGGCTTGCGCCGGTGTGACGAGCCTTTTTTCTACCAACTACTAATGAGGTTTAAACTAGCCACCTTTCGCGCACCTTATACAGGAGAGAAAAATGAAGCTGATGTTCTTCGATGATTTCAAGCTGGGCGTCGTGAAGGGCGACACGGTGGTTGACGTGACGAAGCTGGTGAAGGACATCCCGCACACCGGGCCGCAGGAGCTCATGAGTGGGCTGATCGAGCGCTTCGCGAAATACAAGGCCAAGTTGCAGAAGGCCGCCGCCGCCGGCAAGGGCGTGCCGTTGAAGAGGGTCCGCATCCGGCCGCCGCTGCCCCGGCCGCGCAACATCGACTGCATGGCGGTCAATTACATGGAGGACGGCACGCGCACGGAGCCGGCGCCGATCAACGCGTTCCACAAGTCGCCGAGCGGCGTCATCGGCAACGGCGACACGATGGTGCTCCCCGACGTGCCCGCCAGCGTGTTCGAAGGCGAGGCGGAGCTGGCGCTGGTCATCGGCAAGCGCGCGCGCAACGTTCCGGCGGCGAAGGCCATGAGCTGCATCTTCGGCTATACCTGCTTCATCGACGGCTCGGCGCGGGGGCTTCTGCCCACCGGCAACACGTTCTACCAGATGAAGTCGCGCGACACTTTCGCCCCGATCGGCCCCTGTATCGTGACGGCGGACGAGATTCCCGATCCGCACAAACTGCAGATCAAGCTGTGGGTCAACGGCACGCTGATGCAGAACTTCAACACCGACGACATGGCGCACAAGATCCCGCGCTGCATCGAGTGGGTGAGCTCGATCCACACGCTGGAGCCGGGCGACGTGCTCGCGACCGGGACCAATCACCGCGGGCTCAACCCGTTCCACGACGGCGACCTGGTCGAGCTCGAGATCGAGCGGCTGGGGCGCCTGCGCATCAAGGTGCGCGACGACCTCAAGCGCACCTGGGCGCGGGAGACTCGGCTGATGCGCCAGGAGAAAAAGCTGGAAGGGCTGACGCCGCAGTTGACCGGAAAGTATGCCAAGGTGTGACGGCTGACAATAAACTTCACCGCCAAGGACTTGGAGACCGCGAAGTAAATTCAAGATCGATAATTGAACCGCCAAGTCGCCATGACGCCAGGAGAAAGCCAACTACATTGAACGCGAAACCGTTTAAGGAACCTCTGCAAAACCCTGAATTCGTCACCCCGGCGTACGCCGGGGTCCAGTCGAAACAAATGCTTGCTGGATCCCGGCTTCCTCCGGGATGACTTTTGCAGAGCATCCTGAATTGATCTTATTGGCGTCATGGCGCCTTGGCGGTTCAAATGGTGTTTCGCCTTGCTTGGCGGTGAAGTTGTTGAGTGACGAGATTCGTTAAGGAGCGGAGATATGGCAGGCAGGAGAGGGAGCGCGGTCGCGCGCATGGACCGGGTGGTGAATGATTTCGTCGCGCGCTGCCGATTTTTCCACGAGCCGCTGACGCGCGGTCGCGCGCGGATGTTCGCGCTGCAGCACCGCCTCAATACGCGCCAGCGCAACTCGGTGCTTAAGCTCAAGGTGGCGACCAACTGCACCGACTGGGATACGCGCATCCGCATCATTAAGGCGTGCAGCGAGGAGGTGATCGCCGACCACGAGCACGGCGGCGGCCGCCCGCACTGGCAGATCCTCGAGGATCTCGGCGTGCGCATCGGGTTGAAGCGCCCGGTGATACAGAGCGCGCAGCCGCTGCCCTCGACGCAACTGTGCTGGGCGGCGTGGGAAGGGTTGATGGCCAGCAAGCACTGGCTCGAGGGCATCGTCGCCAACACCTGCGCCGAGCGCATCAACGTGCCCGGCTACGGCAAGGGGCTCTTCAGGAAGGTCGGCTGGTTCGGCCTCGAGCGCCACCGCTGGGGCAGGCTCTTCAAGCTCGACGACGAAGAGCTCGACTTCTTCAGGTTGCACGAGAAGGCCGACATCGTTCACAGCAACGAGGGCTGGCACGCGGTGGAGCGTTTCGCGCGCGAACTGCACATGGAAGACGCGGTCGTCGCCGCCTGCGAGAAGAACCTCTACGTGTGGGAGCATTACCTCAATGGCATTGCAGCGGGGGGCGACAAGCTCAAGGCATGAGGGATGAGGGCGGGGAAGTTTGCAGTTTGCAGTGGGCAGTTTGCAGCAGGAAGCTTGGAATTTCTGCCTACTTCCAACTGTCAACTGACGGCTGCCAACTTACAACAACTATGGGCTCGAATCACGAATCACGAATCACGATTCACGCTTTGCGGGCCTTGTGCCTTGTGCCTTTTGCCTTGTGCCTTGGAATGGCTGCAGCAGCCGCGCAGCCGTATCCCACGAAGCCGGTGCGGCTGCTGGTGGCGTTCCCGCCCGGTGGCGGGCCGGACATCGTCGCGCGCCTGCTCGCGGCGAAGCTGACCGATGCGCTCGGGCAGCAGGTCGTGGTGGACAACCGCATCGGCGCCAACGGCAATATCGCCGGCGAGGCGCTGGTGAAATCGACGGCCGACGGATACACGCTGCTGGTCGGCCAGGACAGCCTGCTTACGATCAACCCGCATCTTTACCGGAAGATGCCGTTCGATCCGCTGCGCGATTTCGCTCCCGTCGCAAGCCTGGTCTCCAACGGCTTCGTGCTGGCGGTGAATCCCGCGGTGCCGGCGGCGACGCTGCCGGAGTTCGTCGAGTACGCGCGGCGCACGAGCCCGCCGCTGCAGTATGCCTCCGGCGGCAACGGCAGCCAGCACCACTTCACCATGGAGCGGTTGAAGGCGCGCGCGGGCTTCCAGGCGGTGCACGTCCCGTACAAGGGCGGCGCGCCGGCGACGACGGCCACGGTCTCCGGCGAGGTGATGGCGATGATGTCGGGCACTTCCACGGCGCCGCAGATCCGGGCCGGCCGGCTGCGCGCACTCGCGGTGACGAGCCTCTCCCGCTCGACGGTGCTGCCGGAGGTGCCGACCATCGCCGAGTTCTATCCCGGCTTCGAGATGATCCAGTGGTATGGCCTGTTTGCGCCCGTCGGCGTGCCGCAACCCCTGATCGCGCGGCTGCGCGCCGAAGTCAACAAGGCGCTCGCCGCGCCGGACATGAAGGAGAAACTGAAGAACGCCGGCGGCATCGAGGCCTGGATCGGCACGCCCGGGGAATTCGTCAAGGTCATCCGCGACGAGAATGCGAAATACGCGAAGCTGGTGCAGGAACTCGGCATCAAGCTCGACTAGAACCGGTCTCAAAATTTGCCACGGAATCACACGGAATGACACGGACAAGGGCCCAACCCGGTTGATTGCACTGTGTCACAAAATAGATCCCCTCCCCCTTGACGGGGGAGGGTTAGGGTGGGGGTGGACCGCCCTTGAAAACTTGCTTCCCCCATCCCAACCTTCCCCCGCAAGGGGGGAAGGAGAAGATGGGACTTCTCTGGAGAGAAGCCGGGAGATTGATGCCCCATCCCAGCCTTCCCCCGTCAAGGGGGAAGGAGTTTCTTTGGTGTTTTGTGACACAGTGCAATTCAGAATTTCAGTGTGGTTCCGTGTTTTTCCGTGGTTGTAACGGATTTGAGATAGCTTCTAGTATTTCAGAAATGTAGAAATGTCGCGCCCTTACGACGTGCTGATCATCGGCGCCGGCGCTGCCGGGCTGGCTGCCGCCGCTGAGCTCGCGCCGTCGGGACGGAAGGTGCTCGTGCTCGAAGCGCGTGACCGCATCGGCGGGCGCGCCTGGTCGCTGGAGGTGCCCGGGCTCACGGTTCCCATCGAGCTCGGTCCAGAGTTCATTCACGGACGCCCCGAGGCGACGTTCTCATTGCTGCAGCGGGCCGGCTTGGCCGCGGTGGAGCGCATTGGCGACGGCTGGTACACCGAGCGCGGCAAGCTCGAACCAGTGGGCGAGATCTTCGCCGGGATCCGCAAGGCAATGAAGGCAGCCGGCGCGCCCCGCAAGGACGTCTCCTTCAAGCAGTACCTCGGGCGCGAGCTGCGACAGCTGTCGCCGCGGGCGAGGGCTTTTGCCCGCAGGCGCGCGGAAGGTTACGACGCCGCCGATACGGCGCGCGCCAGCGCGCGCGCGATCGTGGAGGAGTGGTCCGGCGAAGACGATGCGGGCGCCGCCTCAAATTTCCGGCCGCTCGGCGGCTACGGTGCAATGCTCGCCGCGCTCGCGCGCGAATTCGTCGGGACCGCCGTCGAGATGCGCCTCGAAACCGTCGTGCATGCAGTGCGATGGAGGCGGGGGGCGGTCGAAGTCGAGGGCACGGCTCGTGGCCAACCCTTCCGCGCGGCGGCGCGGCGCGCGATCATCACGCTGCCGCTTGGTGTGCTGCAGGTGCCGCCGGGCGCACCGGGCGCGGTGCGTATCACGCCGGCGCCCGGCGGGAAACGGGCGGCGCTCGCCGGTCTCCTGCCCAGCCCGGTCATCAAGGTCTCGCTGCTGTTCCGCAACGCGTTCTGGGAAACGCTCGACCGCGGCCGCTACGCCGACGCTGTTTTTTTTCGGGCGTTTGCTGCGCCGTTCCCGTCGTTCTGGACCGCGTTGCCGGTGCGCGTGCCGTTGCTCACCGCGTGGGCCGGCGGGCCAAGGGCGGAACGGCTGTCGGGGAGGACTGAGCGGGACGTCATCCGACAGGCGCTGAAAAGCCTCGAAGCCGTCTTCGGCCGGCGCGCGCGCGTCGAATCCCGGCTGGCCGCGGCCTGGCTGCACGACTGGCAGCGGGACCCCTTTGCGCGCGGGGCTTACAGCTACGTTGCCGTCGGCGGCCAGGGCGCGCGCAAGGCGCTGGCCGCTCCGGTGCAAAGCACGTTGTATTTTGCCGGCGAAGCCACCGACTATGAGGGCGAGCACGCCACCGTGGCGGGCGCGCTGCGCAGCGGCACCCGCGCCGCCAGACAAGTAATGCGTGACGATTAAGGGTGACGAGATACGGGTGACGGGTCGCCCGAATGATGAATGCGGAATGATGAATGATGACCCCCGGCATTCGCCGGATGGTTTTTATCCCTCATCCCTAAGCCGTGCGTCCAGGTCATCATTCATCATTCATCATTCCTCATTCCTCATTCATCATTCATCATTCATCATTCCGCATTCATCATTGGTTTGGCATTAGACTACGCCTTCCACCCAGGAGGAGAACCCCATGCCTTATTCGCTCGCGATCAGCCACGTCGGCATCTTCGTCAAGGACATGCAGTCGATGGTGGATTTCTACACGCGCTTCATGGGCTTCGCGATCGCGGACCGCGGCTCGCGCCCCGGCGGTGAGATCGTGTTCCTGACCCGCGACCCGCGCGAGCACCATCAGTTCGTGCTGGCATCCGGCCGGCCGACTGACGTCAATTTCAACCTGATCAACCAGATCTCGTTCCGCGTGGACAGTCTTGCCACGTTGCGGGAGATGCACGAGGGCTTGAAGAGCGAGGCGGTGAAGGAAATCACCACGCTCACGCATGGCAATGCGCTGTCGTGTTATTTCCGCGACCCCGAGGAGAACCGCATCGAGCTCCTGATCGACACGCCGTGGTACGTGCCTCAGCCGCATCACCTCAAAGTGGACTTTGCGCTGTCCGACTCCGAGCTGTGGGGCGTCGTCGAGAAGCACGTCCGCGGAACGCCCGGCTTCAAGCCGGTCGAGGAGTGGGTGAAGGACGTCGAGCGCAGTATCGCCCAAGCGACCGCGAACCGGCGCAGCCGCCGGGAGCGGGCCAACGCCTGATTCGAGGGATGAGGGATGACCCTGCGCTTCGCTGGAATGATGAATGATGAATGAGGAATGATGACCTGGACGCACGGCTTAGGGATGAGGGACGAAGTGACTAGGTGACGAAGTGATGCGGTGATGTGCGGGGATGAAGGAGGAGGCCGTGAAAAGAATTGTTTGGTGCTTGTTCATTGTGGCTTGGTCAATTGCCTCAGTGAGCGCGGCGCAGGCGCAGGCGTACCCCGCCAGAACGGTGCGGATACTGGTGGGTTACGCGCCGGGCGGGGGCGTGGATACCACGGCGCGCATCATGGCCCAGGCGCTGACCGAGTCGTGGGGCGCCCAGGTCATCGTCGAGAACCGGCCGGGCGCGGCGGGCAATATCGCCACCGAGTTGACGGCGAAGGCCCCGCCCGACGGCTACACGCTGGTGTTGTGCAACATCGGCTCGCATTCGATCACGCCGGCGCGCTTCCGGGACAAGCTCACCTATGACCCCGTCCGCGATTTCTCGTTTCCGGTGATGATCGGGGGCGTTCCCAACGTCTTCATGGTGCATCCCTCGATGCCTGCCAGAACGCTGCGCGAGTTCATCGCCTACGCCAGGGCGCACCCCGGCAAGGTCAACTTCGGTTCTTCCGGCGTCGGCGCCTCGCCCCATCTCTCGATCGAGCTGTTGAAATCGATGACCGGCATCAACATCGTGCACGTGCCCTACAAGGGCGCGGCGGAGGCGCTCGCCGGCGTCATGAGCGGGCACATCGAGGCTTCCGTGGGAAACCTCGCGGGCGGCCCGCTCGCGGCGGTCAAGTCCGGCAGGGTGCGCGCGCTCGGCGTCACGTCCGCGAGGCGCAATGCGCAGGTGCCCGAGGTGCCGACTTTCGCCGAGCAGGGCGTGAAGGATTACGACGTCACGGGCTGGTACGGCCTGTGCACGCAGTCCAAAGTGCCGCCGGCCATCATCGCGAAGTTGAATGCCGATGCGAACAAGCTGCTGGCCAGCGCGGTGTTGAAGAAGCGCCTCGAGGACCAGGGCATCGATGTCACGCCGACCACGCCCGAGCGCTTCCTGGAGCACGTCAAGTCCGAGACCGACAAGTGGACGAAGGTGGTCAAAGAGGCAAACCTGCCGGGAGAGTAGGCGGAAGGCGGAAGGCAGAAGGCAAAAGGCAAAAGGCAAAAGGGTATGCAAGCTGACTTGATCGCCAAGCTGGTTCCGGTGGACTCACTGGAAGTGCAGGTGCTGGTGGACAACGTGACCGACAGCCTGTCCACGGTGCCGAAGGACGTGGTGAACGAAGTCTCCGTGCTCATGAAGAACGGGACGCTCAAACAATCCGCCGGCGAGTATCGCTGCTGCGCGCACCATGGCCTCTCGCTGATCATCACCGCTCGCGCGGGCGGCGAGCGTCAGACGCTGATTTTCGACGCCGGCCCGGAAGCCTATACCGTGACGCGCAACGGCGCGTTGCTGAAAATTCCTTTCGGCGACGCCCGCGCGGTCGTGCTCTCGCACGGGCACTGGGACCATGCCGGCGGGCTGGTTGAGGCGGTGCGCCAGGTGACGGCGGCCAACGGCGGCAAGCTCGTCGAGTGCCACGTCAACCCGGGCATGTTCGTTCCGCGCGGGACGCTGCGCCATGGGGGCGAGCCCCTGCCGCAGAAGCCGATTCCGAGCTCGCGGGAGCTGGCTGAGGCGGGCGCGACCGTCGTCAACGAGCCGCAGGCACGGCTGCTGCTGGAGAACCTGTTCTATCTCAGCGGCGAGATACCGCGTGTGACGCCGTACGAGCGCGGACTGCCGGGGCACATGAAGCGCTCCGCGGACGGAGGCGCGTGGGAACCGGACCCGTGGATCATGGACGAGCGCTACGTCGCCGTCCACGTGAAAGGCAAAGGGGCCGTGGTTTTCACCGCCTGCTCCCATGCCGGCGTGATCAACGTGCTGAAGGACGCGCGCAGCGTCTTCGACGGCCTGCCGCTGCACGCCGTCATGGGCGGATTCCACCTGTCCGGTAACCAGATGGAGGAAATCATCCCGGACACGGTCAACGACATGGCTGGATTCGGACTGAAACGCATCGTTCCCGCCCACTGCACCGGCTGGCGGGCGGTCAACGCCCTGGTGAAATCGTTTGGCGAGCAGTTGATTGTGCCGTCCGCGGTCGGGCGGCAGTTTCATTTTTGATTGAGCGTAGTTGTTAGAATGAGCAGTGTTGCGCGGGATAGCATCAATGAATAAGGGATGCGGGATAAGGCAAGCACCAAATCCTAAGCACCAAATTACAAACAAGCACCAAATCTCAAGCACTAAGCACCAAACGTTTGGAGTTTGGAATTTGAGTATTGTTTGGGATTTGGAGTTTTGGATTTGGAGTTTGAGATTTTTGAGGGATGAGGGAAGAACCGTGAATCGTTTTCTGCTTTGCCTTGTGCCTTTTTTCTCTTGCCTCGGATTGACAGGCGCGCACGCCCAGGCATTCCCGGCAAAGCAGGTGCGCGTTATCGTGCCGCTGGCGCCGGGCGGCAACCTGGATCTGAGCACCCGCGCGATCCTCCAACCGATGGGCGAGAGTCTCGGTCAGCGGATACTGGTCGAGAACCGGCCTGGCACGAGCAGCCTGGTGGGCACGCAATATGTCGCGAAGTCAGCGCCGGACGGCTACACGTTGCTCGCCATGGCCAATACCTTCGCCACGGTGCCCTTGTTCGTGGCTAATCCCGGCTACGATCCGCTGAAGGATTTCACCGGCATCTCGATGCACGCCGTGGTGGCGCAACTGCTGGTGGTGAACCCGTCCCTGCCGGCGCGCACCGTGAAGCAGCTGGTAGCGATCGCAAGAGCGAGGCCCGGCGATCTGACGTTCGCGTCTTCGGGCGCCGGCGGCATTGGCTACACGGCGGCCGTGCAATTCAATAACATGGCCGGGGTGAAGATGATGCACGTGCCCTACAAGGGCAACTCCCAGGCGATTCTCGACGTCATGGGCGGGCAGGTCATGATGATGTTCGACCAGGTCAGCACGTCGACTCCGCTCATCCAGGCGGGCAAACTGCGTGCGCTGGGCGTCTCGACCCGCGCGCGCTCGCCGCTGCTGCCTGAGGTGCCGACCATCGACGAGGCGGGCGTGCCGGGCTACGAGAGCTTCACGTTCAACGGGCTGGTGGCGCCCGCAGGCACGCCGCGGGAAGTGCTCGCCCGGCTGCACGAGGAAGTTTCCAGGGCGGGGAAGAACGCCGAGCTGCGCAAGCTTTCTCTCAAGCGCGGCGTCGAGCTGACGGTCAGCGCCTCGCCGGAGGAATTTACCGCCTACATTCGCGCCGAGCACGAGAAGATGAAGAAGCTGATGCTGGCGGCGGGGATCAAGCCGGAGTGACCTGAAGGCGAAAAACGAGAAACGAGAAACGAGAAACGAAGGGGTGAGCATGAAAGCAGAGGAGAACACGGTCAGCGAGTACCCGGAGAACGCGCCGGACCTGGGCTACAAGCCCGTTCCCGATGTCTTCAGGCTGCCCCCGGGCGTGAACTTCGGGCCGTGCTCGAGCGTGGCGGTGACCTCGAAAGGCAACGTCCTGGTCTTCAACCGCAGCGCGCACGCCCTGATGGAGTTCAACGGCAAGGGCAAGTACCTGCGCTCGCTGGTGCAGGGTGTTTTCACCAATCCGCACGGGCTGCGCGTGGATGCCGAGGACAATATCTGGGCTACCGACACCGGCGCTCATTTCGTGGCGAAGATGGATCCGAAGGGGCGCATCCTCATGGTGCTGGGCATCCGGGGCAACGCGGGCGAATGGCACCAGGCGGGCCATCTGCGCTGCTTCAACGAGCCCAACGACGTCGCGTTCGGCTTGAACGGCGAGATCTACGTGAGCCAGGGGCATGGCAAGGGCGAGTCCCGCGTGCACAAGTTCGACGCGGAGGGAAACTTCCTGAAGACCTGGGGCGGGGAGGGCGCCGGCCCGGGCCAGTTCAACCAGGCCCACTCGATCATCACCGACGCCAAGGGCAATCTTTACGTCGCCGACCGCTCGAACCAGCGCATCCAGGTGTTCGACGCGGACGGGAACTATCTGCGCGAGACGAGGCATCCCGGCACGCCTTGCGGGCTCAGCCTCACCCGCGACCGCAGGCACATCATGATGGCGCACGGGCACACGGGGAAAATCATCAAGCTCGATTTGAACGGCAATGTCATCGGCGCAACCGGCGGCCAGGGCAAGGGACCCAACCGTTACGGCGAAGCGCATTTCCTCGCGCTCGACCGGAAGGAAGCCATCTACGTCGCCGACACGCTCAACTGGCGGGTTCAGAAGCTCGTAAAACGGTAAAACAAGGTTCCGGGTTCCGAGTTCAATGTTCCGGGTTCCGAGTTCAAACTCGCGAGCGGCAGCTCGCGCTGACAACCTTGAACCTTGAACCTTGATGTATATTCAGGGCGTGGCGAACGATAAGATTGAAATAGACCTGAGCCTTCAGGTCGGCAAGTACGAAGTCCAGAAACTGCTCGGCAAAGGCGCGACCGGCACGGTTTACCTGGCCAGGGACTCCTTTTCCGGCCGCGAGGTCGCGTTGAAGACGATCGAGCCCGAGGTGTTCCGCGATCCCGAGTTCGGGACCGTTTACCGCCAGCAATTCCTCAACGAAGCCTCGCTCGCCGGCAAGCTCAAGCACCCGCACATCGTCGGCATCCTCGACGCGGTGGTCATGGAGAATTCCGGCTACATCGCGATGGAGTTCGTGCACCAGGGCGATCTCTCGGCGCACACCAGGGCCGGCAAGCTGCTGCCGGTGGAGGACGTGCTCCAGATCGGCTTCAAGTGCTGCGGCGCGCTCGACTACGCCTTCAAGGAGGGCATCGTCCACCGCGACATCAAGCCGGCGAACATCATGATCGCACAGGGCACCAACGTGAAGATCGCGGATTTCGGCGCGGCCACCCTGCGCAAGAGCCAGGTGGTGCAGTCGGCGTCCCTGGGCTCGCCTTTCTACATGTCGCCCGAGCAGATCCGGAGCGAGCCGCTCACCTTTCACACCGACATGTATTCGCTCGGGGTCGTGCTCTACGAGCTGCTGACCGGGCAGCGGCCGTTTACGGCCGGCAACCTGGAGGCGATGTTCCAGATGATCACCGGGCAGCCGCCCGCCCCGCCGACCACCGTGCGTGCCGACCTGCCGAAGGCAATCGACGCGATCCTGCTGCGCGCGCTGGCCAAGTCACCCGAGGAACGCTACCCGACGTGGACCGCTTTCTCGCTCGAGCTGTCGAACCTGGGCGACA
>CAZFRR010000128.1:0-10228 GCA_964521405.1 uncultured Streptomycetaceae bacterium
ACAGCACGGCGCAGGAGTATTCATCGGGCCAACCGTACTCGAATCCGAAATCGAAACGCAGTACAGGGTGAAAACGCTGGGTCGGACCCAAGAGATCGTTGAGGAATTCTACGCGATCTCCGTCGAGCGGCGCATAACGCACCCTTGCGTCGTCGCCATAACCGCGGCGGCGAGAAATCAGTTGTTTGTCACGAGCGACGCCGCCTGATGTACATGCCTTCGAACCGGCAGACGGAATGGATCAGCACATTCGGGTGATCCACGCGCGAATTCCGGTTGAGCCGCGCCACTGCCGCTGTTAAGCTTTTTCCCCCGCGCACCGCCGCGATCAGGAATCCCGCCATGCCCGCCGTGCTCCCTTTCCTGCGGCTGCTGTTGCCCGCCGTCCTCGCGCCCGTGGTCTTCGTGCTCCTTGCCGCGCACGCCCACGCGCAAACCTACCCGGTCAAGCCGGTGCGGGTGCTGGTAGGCTTTCCGCCGGGCGCCGGCGTGGATATCACGACCCGGCTCATCACGCCCCGGCTTGCCGAGGCGCTCGGCCAGCCCTTCGTGGTGGACAATCGCGCCGGCGCCGCGGGCAATATCGCCGCCGAGCTCGCCGCCAAGACACCGCCGGACGGCTACACGCTGCTGTTCGGGTCGGCGTCCTTAGCCATGAGCCAGTCGCTCTACAAGAACCTCAACTACAACCTGGAGCGGGACTTCCAACCGGTCGGGCTGGTTGCGTCCGCCCCGTTCATACTGGTGGTGCACCCTTCCGTGCCGGTGAAGTCCGTCAAGGAACTCGTCGCGCTCGCCAGGTCCCGGCCCGGCCAGCTTTCATTCGCCTCGACCGGCAACGGCAGCACGCCGCATCTCACGATGGAAATGTTCAAGACGCAGGCGGGCGTGAGCCTGGTGCACATTCCGTACAAAGGCACGCCGCAGGCGGTGATTGACGTTATGTCGGGCCAGGTGCCGGTGATGTTCGCCAATACCTTGTCGGTGCTGCCGCTCATCAGTGGAGGCAGGTTGCGCGCGCTCGGCATCAGCGGCGCGAAACGCAGCCCTGCCGCACCGGAGATTCCAACCATTGCCGAGGCCGGCATGAAGGGCTTCGAGGCAAGCACCTGGTTCGGTGTGTTTTCCCCCGCCGGGACGCCGCCGGCGATCGTGCAGCGGCTGAGCTCCGAGATCGTGCGCATCGTGCAGCAGCCCGACATGAAGGATCGCCTGCTCGCGCAAGGGGCGGACCCGATCGGCATGCCGGCGGAGGCATTCCGCGCCTACGTCAAGGCGGAAATCGCCAAGTGGGGGAAGGTGGTGCAGGCCTCCGGCGCCCGCGTCGAATGACGCGTGACGCAGTGGTGCGTGACATGGTGAAGCGTGACGTGGTGAGGCGTGACGTGATAATGCGTGGCCGATAAGCAGTTTCCTTCATCATTCATCATTCATCATTCATGGACGTCACCCGCACCCTCGCCCGCTACCTCGTCCATTCCCGCTGGGAGGACATTCCTGAGCGCGTGCGCCACGAGGCGAGCCGCGCGGCTCTCAACTGGCTCGGCTGCGCCATCGGCAGCTGCCGCCACGAAACCGTGGAGCGCGCGCTCGCGGCGGTGCGGCCGTTCTGCGGCCCGCCGCAGGCCGCGGTGCTCGGGCGCGGCGAGCGCGTGGATATCCTCAATGCCGCGCTCGTGAACGGCATCAGCTCCCACGTGCTCGATTTCGACGACACGCACGCGCGGGCGATTCATCCCAGCGCGCCGGTGCTGCCCGCGCTGCTCGCTTACGCGGAATGGCGAAAGATTACCGGCGCCGAGCTGGTTCACGCCTTCGTGCTGGGCGTCGAGGCCGAGGAGCGCATCGGTCTCTCGGTATTCCCGGAGCACTACGAGGCCGGCTGGCACATCACAGGCACCGCCGGGGTGTTCGGCGCGGCGGCCGCAGCCGGCAAGCTGCTGGGACTCGACGAGCAGAAGATGGCGTGGGCGCTCGGCATCGCGGCGACGCAATCCGCCGGTCTGCAGGAAATGTTCGGTTCCGACTGCAAGAGTTTGCATCCCGGGCGCGCCGCGCAGGGCGGGCTCACCGCCGCGCTGCTCGCGGCGAGCGGATTCACCAGCTCAGAGCGTGCCATCGAGGCGCCGCGCGGCTTTGCGCGCGTGCTCTCGACAAAGTTCGATCCCTCTGTCATCACCGAAGGGCTGGGTAGCCGCTACGAGCTCCTTTCCAATATGTACAAGCCTTACGCCTGCGGGCTGGTCGTGCACGCGGCGATCGACGGCTGCATCGAGATCTGCCGTAGCCATAACCTCGCGCCCGACGCGATCGAAGCGGTCGAGTTGACGGTGAGCCCGCTCGTGTTGAGGCTTACCGGAAACACCGAACCGCAGAGCGGGCTCGAGGGCAAGTTCAGCGTCTACCACGCAGTCTCCGCGGCCATCGTTCACGGCGCGGCGGGCGAGGCGCAGTTCTCAGACGCCTGCGTGCGCGACCCGCGCGTCATCGCCGTGAGAAGCCGGGTGAGCGCGCGCGAGGACTCCGCCATCGGCAGGACGGAAGCGCGTGTTACCATCCGCACCCGGGACGGGCGCACGCTCTCCCGGCACGTCGAGCACGCCCTCGGGACGCTGGCGCGGCCGATGAGCGACGCCGATCTCGAAGCAAAATTCCGGGGGCTCGTGCAGGAAGTGCTCGCGCCCGCCCGGCTCGAGGAAGTCATCCGATTATGCTGGAAAATTTCAGAACTGGAAGACGCCGGGGCGCTCGCTCGCGCCGCGGTGCCGAGTTGATGATGGCGCGCCTGTTCGCCGCCCTGGCCCTCGCATTCCCGGCGCTTCTCTCTCACGCCGCCGAAAGCTATCCCTCGAAGACGATCCGCCTGGTGGTGATCTCGGCGCCGGGCGGCACCACCGACGTCCTCGCGCGCGTGGTCGCGCAGCACTTGAGCGAGAGCCTGGGCCAGCCGGTGATTGCCGACAACCGTCCCGGCGGCGGCGGCATCATCGCCTCCGAAATCACCGCCAGGGCCAACCCGGACGGCTACACCCTGCTCTACGCGCACACCGCCTACTCCGTGCTGCCGAGCCTCCACAAAGACCTGACTTACCATCCGATCAGGGATTTCGCGCCGGTCGGCCTGGTGGCGCTGTTCCCGAACCTGTTGATCGTCAACAATGCGCTGCCGGTGAAATCGACGAAAGAGCTGATCGCATTGGCCAAAGCGCAGCCCGGCAAGCTCAACTACGCCGCCGGCACGACCGGCGGCACCGCGCATCTCGCGGGCGAGTTGCTGAAATCGATGGCCGGGGTGAATATCGTCCACGTGCCGTACAAGGGCACCGGCGCCCAGTTGACCGCTGTCATCAGCGGCGAGTCGCACATGACGTTTGCGACGCTCCCCGCGGCGCTGCCACACGTGAAAAGCGGCCGCGTGCGCGCGCTCGCCATCGCGGCGGCGAAACGCTCGCCCGCGCTGCCGGAGTTGGCAACGATTTCCGAGTCGGCCCTGCCCGGCTTCGACGTGAGCGCCTGGAACGGCGTCCTGTCCCCTCGCGCGACGCCACGCGCCATCGTTGACCGCCTCAACCGGGAGCTGCACCGCATCGTCGCGATCGCGGAGGTGCGTGAGCGCGCGGCTGCACAGGGCGCCGAGTTGGCGGCCGGCACGCCGGAGCAGTTCACGGCTTATATCCAGTCACAAATCGCCAAGTGGACCAAGGTGGTCCGCTTCGCGGGCGTGCGGCCGGATTGATAGCCGGGCGCCAGGCAAAAGATCATCCCAGGGAGACCCAACGTGAAGCGAAACCAGAAGAGTGCCGCAGAAATCTCGCCGTTGATGCAGGAGGTCGCGGCTTACATCGCGGGCGCGCTGAAGCGCCCGTTGCCCAAGGAGGTTCTCGAGAAGACCAAGCATCACGTCCTCGACACCTTCGCGGCGATGGTATCGGGCTCGCGGCTGCTGCCCGGGAAGAAAGCGATCGGCTACGTGAAGACGCTGGGGGGAACCAGGGAGGCCTGCGTCATCGGCTCGAGCCTCGTCACTTCCGCGCAGCACGCGGCGCTCGCCAACGGCATGCTCGGCCACGCCGACGAGACCGACGACTCGCACGCGCCCTCCCTGTGCCATCCCGGCTGCGCCATCGTGCCCGCCGCGCTGGCGATGGCCGAGCGCGAGAAACGCAACGGCACCGCGTTTCTGCGCGCGGTGGCGCTGGGCTACGACATCGGTTGCCGTATGGGCCTGACGCTTCATCCCTACGATTTCCGCACGGTCGGTCACTCCACCCACAGCTTCGGGCCGATGTTCGGCGCCGCCGCAGCCGCCGGCGCGCTCACGGGGATCCATGCCGACCAGGCCCGCTGGGTGCTCTCCTACACCGCGCAGCAGTGCTCCGGCATCTCGTGCTGGATGCGCGACGAGGAGCATATCGAGAAGGCCTTCGACTTCGGCGGCATGCCGGCGAGAAACGGCGTCGCCTCCGCCGCGATGGTCGCAGCCGGGTTCACCGCGGTGGAAGACGTGTTCTCCGGCGAGCGCAACTTCTTCATTGCCTACGACGAGACCCGTCGCATCGGGAAAGCGCCCGAGCCGCAGCGCCTGGCGCAGGGCCTCGGCACGACCTTTGAAATCATGAACACCAACATCAAGCGCTGGTCGGTGGGCTCGCCGATCCAGGCGCCGCTCGACTCGCTGCTCGATCTTATCCGCGCGCACGGCATCAAGGCCGACGACGTCGAGAAGCTCACGGTGCGGGTCGCGCACCAGGGGGCGAACACCACCGACAACCGCGCCATGCCCGACATCTGCATGCAGCACATGTGCGCCATCATGCTGATCGATGGCATCGTCACCTTCATCTCCTCGCACGACGAGAAGCGCATGAAGAACCCGAAGGTTCTTGAGTTGAGACGCCGGGTCGAATTGCTCGGCGACGACGAGCTGACGCGCGCGATTCCCTCGCGCCAGGGCATCGTCGAGCTGGTCCTGAAAGACGGCCGCAGCCTCAAGCACCACACCAAGGCGGTGCGCGGCACGGCGCAGAACCCGATGGCGCGGGCGGAAGTGGACGAGAAGGCCTATCACCTGATGGCGCCGATCCTGGGTGGCGCGCGGGCGCGCAGGTTGTGCGACGCCGTATGGAGCCTGGAAAAGATATCCAATATGCGGAACCTGCGCCCGCTGCTGCGGGCCTGAAACTTGTTCCGGGTTCCGGGTTCCGGGTTCCGGGTTCCGGGTTCCGGGTTCCGGGTTCAAGGTTCAAGGTTGGATCGCCCGCACGAAACGGCTCCAGACGGTAAACTTTGAACTTGGAACTTTGAACATGGAACGCGATAGCGGATGAACTTCGAGTTATCCCCCGAGCAGTCGGCGTTCCGCGATGCCGTGCGCGGCTTCGCCGAGAAGCACCTGCGCGAGGGCGCGCTCGCGCGCGCGCACAGCGCGGACCATCCCTGGGACGTCGCCCGGCTGATGGCGCGGCAGGGGTTGCTCGGCATCACCATCCCGGAAGCGGACGGCGGCCAGGGCGGCACCCTGATGGACGCGATCATCGCGATCGAGACCGTCGCGCTATCCTGCCCCCGCAGCGCGGACGTGGTGCAGGCCGGCAACTTCGGCGCGATCCGCGTGCTCGCGGAATACGGCACCGCCGACCAGAAGCAGCGCTACCTCTCCCGCCTGCTCTCCGGCGACGGCGTGATCTGCGTCGGCATGACCGAGCCCGAGGCGGGCTCTGCGGTGACCGACCTCAAGACGAGCGCGAAGCCCGACGGCGCGGGCTACCGCGTGAGCGGCGAGAAAATCTTCACCACCCACGCCCAGTACGCCGACGTGATGGTCGCCTACGTGCGCTTCGGCCCGGGCGTCGGCGGCATCGGCTCGGTGCTGATCGAGCGCAACGCCCCCGGCGTGAAGCAGGGCAAGCCCTCGCGCTTCATGAACGGCGAGGAATGGGTCACCACTTATTTCGACAACGTCTACGTGCCGCCCGAGAACGTGCTGTTGAAGGAAGGCGGCTTCAAGAAGCAGATCGCCGGCTTCAACGTCGAGCGCCTCGGCAACACGGCGCGCTCGCTCGCGTTCGGGCGCTACTGCTACGAAACCGCGCGCCAGTGGGCGCTCCAGCGCAAGCAGTTCGGGCGCCTGCTCGCCGAGTTCCAGGGCGTGCAGTGGAAGTTCGCCGAGATGAAGGTGAAGCTCGACGCCGGCCAGCTGCTGCTCTACCGCGCCGCGGTCAACGCCGACCGCGGCCTGCCCTCGGCGGAAGACACCGCGATCGCCAAGGCCTACTGCAACCAGGCCGGCTTCGAGATCTGCTCGGAGGCGATGCAGGTGATGGGCGGCATGGGCTACACCGAGGAGACGCTCATCGAGTGGTGCTTTCGCAAGTGCCGCGGCTGGATGATCGCCGGCGGCTCGATCGAGGTTCTCAAGAATCGTATCGCGGAGTCCGTTTTCGAGCGGACGTTCAGTCAACGCCCGCCAAGAGCTGATAAAAGCTGAACCACAGAGGACGCAGAGGACACAGAGGAACGACCTCTTGGGAATGTACTCATTGAATTACGCCGTGTCCTCCGTGTCCTCCGTGGTTAGGCTTTTGAAATTTTCATGAGCAAGCAGAAATTGGACAACTCAAATCTGGCTCAGGCGCTGTTTGCGCCGCGTTCGGTGGCGCTGTTCGGCGCCTCCGGCGACGCGACGAAAAACACTTCTCGTCCGCAGCGATTCCTCCGCAAGCATGGATATACCGGTGCGGTGTATCCGATCAACCGCGGCCGGGCGGAGATTTTCGGAGAGAAGGCTTATCCCGACCTGAGGGATGTGCCCGCGCCGGTGGACCACGCCTTCATCATGGTGCCGGCGCCGGATGTGCCCGAGGCGATCGCGCAGTGCTGCGAGAAAAAAGTGCCGGTGGTCACCATCTTCAGCGACGGCTTCGCCGAGACCGGCGCCGCCGGGCGCGCGCAGCAGGAGGCGCTCCTGAAGCTCGCGCGGGCGAACGGCGTGCGGCTGCTCGGACCGAACTGCATCGGGCTCCTCGACCTGCACTCGCACCTCGTGCTCTCGGTCAACGCGGTGCTGGAGCACGCGCAGTTCAAGGCGGGCGCGACCGCGATCGTGTCGCAGAGCGGGAGCATGATGGGCGCGCTGATGTCGCGCGGCCTGGGGCGCGGCACCGGCTTCTCGAAGCTGGTGTCGGTTGGCAACGAGGCCGATCTCGCGGTGGGCGAGGTCACCGATCTCCTGGTGGATGACGCCGACACGCAGGTGATCCTGCTGTTCATGGAAACCCTTCGCGACGCCGACCGCCTTGCGCGCGCCGCGCGCCGCGCGTACGACGCCGGCAAGCCCGTCATCGTCTACAAGCTCGGCCGCTCCGACGTGGGCGTCGAGCTCGCCACCTCGCACACCGGCGCGATGACCGGTTCCGACGACATGGCGGACGCCTTTTTCCGGTCCTGCGGCATGTTGCGGGTGGATCTCCTCGAGACGCTGTTCGAGCTGCCGGCGCTGGTCGCCGGCCAGAAACCGGCCGCGCGCCACCGCGTGGCGGCGCTGACCACTACCGGCGGCGGCGCGGCGACGGTGGTGGACCGGCTCGGCACGCTCAGCGTGGAGGTGGTAGCGCCCACGCCGTCGGTCATCGCCAACCTCGCGCTCAAAAAAATCCAGATCTCCGGCGCTCGCCTGACCGATCTCACGCTCGCCGGCGCGAAGAAGGAAATCTACAGCGGGGTGCTGAACGAACTCATCGCCTCCGATCACTGCGATCTCGTGCTCGCGGTGGTGGGCAGCTCGGCGCAGTACCAGCCGCACATCGCGGTTGACCCGATTCTCGAAGCCCCGCGGGGCGCCAAGCCGCTCGCGGTGTTCTGCGCGCCGCAGGCCGATGCCTCGCTTGCGCTGATGGCCGAAGCCGGCATCGCCGGCTTCCGTACGCCGGAAGCTTGCGCGGACGCGATCCGCGCCTGGCGCGATTGGCGCGCGCCGCTCGCGGCCTCGGCGCCTGACGCCGCGAAGGTCGCAGCCGCGAAGAAACTGGTCGGTGGCAAGCAACGGCTGAACGAGCAGGAAGCGTGCCGCGTGTTCGACGCGCTGGGCGTGCCGGCCGCAAAGTCCACGGTTATCACCTCCCCGGAGCAGGCGGTGGCGCTTGATTTTCCGGTGGTGGCAAAGATCCTGTCGGCGGACATCGCGCACAAGACCGACGCCGGCGGCGTGGTGATCGGCATCGCCACGGCCGAGGAACTGCGGCGGGCGGCGGCGGCGATCCTGCAACGCGTGCGCGCCGCCCACCCGCAGGCGCGCGTCAACGGCATCCTGGTGCAGCGCATGGAAAAGGGGCTGGCGGAAGTCATCCTCGGTTTCCGGCGCGACCCCCAGGTCGGCCCGGTGGTGGTGCTGGGCGTGGGCGGCGTGCTGGCCGAGATCTACCGCGACATCGCGGTGCGCCTTGCCCCGGTGACGGCGGAAGAGGCCTCGCGCATGATCGAGCAGGTGAAGGGGCTTGCCGTGATTCGCGGCTATCGCAGCATGCCGCGCGGGGACACCGCAGCGCTGGCGCGGGCGGTCGCTGCCTTCTCGCAGCTCGCGCACCTCGAGCCGCGCGTCGCGGAAGCGGAAATCAACCCGCTGCTGGTGAAACGGGAAGGTGAAGGCTGCGTCGCGGTGGACGGCCTGCTCGTCCTCGCCGACCATTAGCCGCCGAGGACGATAGTGTTGAGTTTTCCGGCTAAACCGCTTTTCAACTCAACACTAAACACTCAAAATTCAACACTCGACAAAGTAAGCTGAGGAGATTCCATGTTGCTCGAAACCATTGCCGACTACGCGGTGAAGGAACAAACATCGAAGCTGCCGCAAGCGGCGATCCACCACGCCAAGCGCGCGGTGATCGACTGGTACGCCTCACTCCTGCCGGGCAGCCGCGTCGCGCCCGCCGTGCAGCTCGAGCAGGCGCTCGCCGACGAGCTCGACCACGGGCGCGCGCGGCTCGCTTCCGGCCGCCGCGCCACGGTGCGCGCCGCGGCGCTCATCAACGGCTCCGCCTCGCACGCTGTGGAATTCGACGACATCTGGCGCAACGCCGTCTATCACCCGGGCGCCCCGGTGATCGCAGCCGCGCTGGCCGTTGCGCAGTCGCAGAATGCAACCGGCGAGCGGTTCCTGCGCGGGGTGATCGTCGGCTACGAGATCTCGACCCGCATCGGCGAGGCGGTGATGCCCTCGCACTACAAGTACTGGCATACCACCGGCACCGTGGGCTGCTTCGGCGCGGCCGCGGCCGCGGCCACGCTCGCCGGCTGCAACCGCGAGCAGTTCATGAACGCGCTCGGCACCGTCGCCACTTTCGCCGCCGGGCTGCAGCAGGCGTTCCGTTCCGAGGCCATGAGCAAGCCGCTGCACGCGGGACGCGCGGCGGAAGCCGGCGTGCTGGCGGCGCTGGCGGCCGCCAAAGGCGTCACCGGCGTGCACGATATGCTCGAGGGCGAGCTCGGTTTCGGCGCGGCGATGAGCGTCAATCCCGACTGGACCCAGGCGACGAAAGGCCTCGGCATCGATTACAACATCACCCACGTCACCTTCAAGAACCACGGCTGCTGCGGCCACACTTTCCCCTCGCTCGACGCGGTGATCGAGCTGCGGAACCGGCACCAGCTCGCCCCCAATGACATCGCGAAGATTCGCATCGCGACCTACCAGGGCGGCCTCGACGTGGTGGACAACTTCAAGCCCGAGGGCGATTACCAGGCGAAGTTCAGCCTGCCCTACGTGGTGGCGCACGCGCTGATCCACGGCAGCGTGCGGTTGAATGCATTCGGGCCCGACCGGCTGAACGATCCCCAGTTGCGGGCGTTGATGGGCAAGATCTCGCTCTCGGCCGATCCCGAGCTCTCGCGGAATTTCCCGCGCCAGCGCGCCGCCCGCGTCGAGATCGATACCACGGACGGGCGCAAGCTCTCGCACTTCCAGGAAACGCGCAAGGGCGATCCCGAGATGCCGCTGACGGACGCCGAGTTGAACGACAAGTACGTGGAACTGGTGGCGCCGGTGCTGGGCGACGCGGGCGCGCGCGCGTCGCTGAAGGACCTGTGGGCGCTCGAGACCCTGAAGAACGTCGAGTTCGATCATGCCGCACGCCCAGCCGTGCGCGCCGCCGGCTAACTGAAAGGAATATCAAGATGACGACGCAGCAACGCAAGGGCCCGCTCGCCCGGTTTACCGTCCTGGATCTCACGCGCG
>CAZFRR010000129.1:0-7177 GCA_964521405.1 uncultured Streptomycetaceae bacterium
GGGCATGACGGCAGCGGAGAAGATCCTCGCGCGCGCAAGCGGCGTGCCCGAGGCGCGCGCCGGCGAGATCCTCTACCCCATGGTCGACTTCGCCATGATCCACGACGGCGTGGTGATGGGCGCGAAGCAGGAGCTCGACGCGCTCGGCATCGACCGGCTGTTCGACCCCGAGCGCGTGCTGATGGTGACCGACCACGACGTGGTCTACCAGAATGAGCGGGCGGTGGCGCGCGGCGCGTTCAACCGCAAGGCGGCAAAGGCCTGGGGGGTGAAGCACTTCTACGACGCCGGCTACGGCGGGCACGGGCACATCTTTCCGATGGAGCGCGGCCTGGTGCTGCCGGGCACGTTCTATCTCGACAACGACCGCCACTGCACCAACGCCGGCGGCATCGGAGCGCTTGCAATCCGCGTCGGCACCGAGATCAGCCGCGTGCTCGCGACCGGCACCACCTGGACGCTCGTGCCGAAGACCGTCCAGTTGAAGATCAAGGGCCGGCTCAAGCCCGGCGTCTACGCCCGCGACCTCGGCTTCCAGATCGGCAAGCGCCTGAGGCCCGGCGGCGAATTCGGCGTGGACATCGACTATCGCGTCCTCGAATTCGCCGGCGAGCTCGACCAGTTCAGCCTCGCGGCGCGCGTATCCCTTTGCAGCACGCCGACCGAGATGCGCGCGATCGGCGTGTTCTTCCCGCCGTCCGCCGAGATCGTCGCCTACGCGCGCGAGCGCGCGACGCGCCCGTTCGAACCGGTCCACCCGGACGCCGACGCCGCCTACGAAGCGAAGATCGAGATGAACGTCGGCGGCCTGGAGCCGCAGGCCGCCCTGCCCGGCGGCCCGCACCAGGCCGCCGACCTGTCGGAAGTCGCCGGCACGCGTGTGGACCACGCCTACATCGGCTCGTGCGGGTCAGGAATGTACGAGGACCTGTCGATCGCGGCGCAGATACTCAAGGGCCGGCACGTTGCCCCCGGGGTGCGCCTGCTCGTCACGCCGGGCTCCGAGGATTCCACGCGGCGCATGCGGCGCGAGGGGCTGCTCGAGATCTTCCAGGAAGCGGGCGCATTCGTGCTGCCCGCCGGCTGCGGCCCCTGCGCGAGCGGCCGCATGGGGCTCATCCACTCGGGAGAAATCTCGATTTCCACCGCCGTCGCGAACGGAGCCGGGCGCATGGGCGCGAAAGACGCGGACCTCTACCTCGGCAGTCCGGCGACGGTCGCCGCCTCCGCGGTCGAAGGCAAGATCACGGATCCACGCAAGTACCTGAACTGAACAATATGAACGAATTCCAGTGGCGGCTGAAGGGGCGTTGCTACAAGCTGGGGCACGACGTGCCGCACGCCGGCGGTGTCATCCCCAATGCATTTATCAGCGGTCGCTTCTTCGACCCCAAGGACCTCGTCCCGCACCTGTTCGGGGAAACCGATCCCGGCTTTCACGAGCGCGCGAAGCCCGGCGACATCATCGTGGCCGGCCGCAACTTCGGCATGGGCCCGAAGATGAACGGCTACATCGCCATGCAGGCGCTCGGGCTGGGGCTGGTCTGCGAGTCGATGCCGTTCCTCGCCTACCGCGCCGGCATCGGTGTGGGGCTGCGCGTCATGACCGACTGCCCTTCCGTCACCGACATCTGCGAGACCGGCGACGAGCTCGAAGTGGATTTCTCGACCGGCCTCTTCATCAACCGCACGCGCGCCATCACGCGCGAATTTCCGCCCCTGCCCGACACGCTGCGCGACCTGGTCCGGCTCGGCGGCAACAGCGGCTGGCTCAAGCACTGGTGGGAAAACCGGGAGAAGCCGGCGGGGAAAGCGGCCCGCCCGTGAGCCATCCGCGCGATCTCGGAAATGTTTTCGTCGCTGCCGGGGTCACCGCGGAGTGAGCGGGAAGCGGGTCATATTATTCGGATTCTGCATGGCCCTCGCCGGTGCCGATGCGGCAGGCGCGGAGTTCTCGCCACAGGTCTGGCTCAATGCCGGATTTTTTTCCTACCACTTCGACCGCAGCCAGGATCTCCGGGAAAACAACGTTGGCTTTGGCGCGGAGGTCCTGGTCGCGCCCGACCATGCTCTGATGGCGGGCTCGTTCATCAACAGCAACCGGGCAAGAAGCCATTACGCGGCTTACCAGTGGCGCCCCCTTCACTGGGAGCCGGCGGGAATCAACGTCAGTGCCGGTATCGTCGTCGGCGCCTTTAATGGTTACCCCAACATGCGCGACGGCGGCTGGTTCATCGGCGCGATGCCGGTACTAGCCATCGAGGGCAAGCGGCTCGGCGCCAATTTCACCATCGTTCCGACCTACAAGGACCGCATCGAAGGGGCCGTGGCGGTGCAGATCAAGCTCAGGGTGTGGTAGCCAGCCAAAGTTCAAGGTTCAAGGTTCAAGGTTCAAGGTTCAAGGTTCAAGGTTCAAGGTTCAAGGTTGTACGATGTTCGAGTACGAAGTTCAACTTTAAACTCGGAACATTGAACTCGGAACTTTGAACTTTCTCGGCGTCTCGGCGGTTCAGTTGTTCTGCGTGGGCGGGACGAAATAACCCGGCTGAGTCATCCAGCGCCGGCGCATGGCCCGGCCGGCGAAGAGACCCGCGACGAAGCCGACGACGGCCCCCAACAGCAGGGTATTGGTGCTGACCGTGCGGTAATAGCCCGGCGCAATAGTGCTCGCCTGCGCGACATATCGAACGTGCTGCTCGCCGCCCGACCGCCAGGTCAGTTCGACATTCTGGCGGGACTCGCTTTCCTCGGATGCGGTGAACGAGGCTTCAGTCTCCCCGATCCGGATTCGGGCGGCGCGCTCGGGCAGCAGCAGGCTCGCGCCCGGTCGCTTGGAGGCAACGCCTTCCCATTCGCTCCACGGCACGACCAGGTAGTTTTTCGGTTCGGGTTGCTTGCGGTCGCCGTCGTAGGCGATGACCGGAAACTGCGCGGGCGGCGCGTCGCCCGGCGACAATACCAGCGCCCCCGCGTGCGAAAGAAAATAGGTCATGAACGCCGTCACCATGAAGAACACCATCAGCTCGGCAACGAGGATGACGGCGCGCACCGCCGCGGGACTCATCCGGCTCACGGCCATGGCAGGAACTCTCCTGTGCGGGGATGCAGCTGGAGGATTTCGCCTTCCCGGATGTCGTAGACCCATCCGTGCAGCTCGAGCTTGCGCTGCCGCAGGCGCCGCGCGACGGACGGGTGCGTCTTCAGGTGCTCGATCTGGACGACGACGTTCAACTGCGTGAGCAGCTCAAGCTGCCGGTGTTCCGGCAGCCCGCGGCCCCGCCGCATCAACATTTGCCGCGAGCGGTTGCCGTAGATGAGCCAGCGCCTGACTGCCGGCACCGCGGCGAGTTTTTCCGGGTGGAGGATGCCCTTCACCGCGCCGCAGTCCGAGTGTCCGCACACCACGACGTGCTCGACCTTGAGGACGTCCACCGCGTATTCGACGCTGGCCGCGACGCCGGTCGCGTTGCGGCTGTATATCGGAACGATGTTGCCGGGGTTGCGCTCGACGAACAGCTCGCCCGGCCGGGTCTGCGTGATCAGCGAGGGCACGACGCGCGAATCGGCGCAGGTGATGAACAGCACGCGCGGCGACTGGTTCTTCGCCAGTTTGCGGAAGAGGGCCCGGTGCCTGCGGAAACCGTCGCGCTTGAACCGCCTGACGCCCTGCTCGAGAAAATCCATGCCGCATTATAGCGATAGCTGGGGAGAGTTCACCCCAGCTCGCTGAAGGCCTCGCGGATCGCCGCCACGCGGGCTTTTACGTCGGGCAGCTTCAACTCGATGCGCAGCCGGTCCTGCCCGGCGAGGCGGTAGTGCTTTTTCTTCTGCACCAGGGCAAGCACCCTGGCCGGATCGATCGGCGGCTTCGGGACGAACTGGAGCTGGATCGCCGAGTCCGTGGCGTCGATGCGCGCGAGGCCGAGCGGTTTCCCGAGCAGGCGCAGGCGGTGGCACTCGACCAGCGCGCGCGCGGCCTCGGGCAGGATGCCGAATCGGTCCACCAGCTCCTCCTGGAGCCGCTCGAGCACTTCCGGCGTCTCGCAGTTGGCGAGCCGCTTGTAGAGCACCAGTCGCTCGTGCACGTCGCTGCAATAGTCGGACGGCAGCAGGGCCGGGACGTGCAGGTTGATCTCGGTCGAGACTTCCAGCGGCGCGGCCAGGTCGGGCTCGCGGCCGCTCTTCAGCGAGCGCACCGCGGAGTCGAGCATGCGCACGTAAAGGTTGAAGCCGATTTCCTGAATTTCGCCGCTCTGGGACTCGCCCAGGACTTCTCCTGCGCCACGGATTTCCAGGTCGTGCATCGCGAGGAAAAAGCCCGAGCCCAGCTCCTCCATCATCTGGATCGCCTCCAGCCGCTTCTTCGCGGCTGCCGTGATGTTGCCCTCGTCGGGCAGCAGGAGGTAGGCATAAGCCTGGTGGTGGGAGCGGCCGACGCGCCCGCGCAACTGGTGCAGCTGGGCGAGGCCGAACTTGTCGGCGCGGTTGATGATGATGGTGTTGGCGGTCGGTATGTCGATGCCGGTCTCGATGATGGTGGTGCAGAGGAGCACGTTGAAGCGCTGCTGGTAGAAGTCGCGCATCACGTGCTCTAGGTCGCGCTCGCGCATCTGGCCGTGAGCGGTGCGGATGCGCGCTTCCGGCAGGAGCTTTGCAATCGATTCCTCGGTCTGGACTATCGTGTCGATATCGTTGTGCAGGAAGTAGATCTGGCCGCCGCGCTTCAACTCCCGCAACGCCGCTTCCCGGATGAGCGACTTGCTGTGGCGCGCAACGAAAGTCTTGATCGCCAGCCGGCGCTCGGGCGCGGTGGCGATCACCGAGAAGTCGCGCAGTCCTTCCAGCGACATCGCGAGCGTTCGCGGGATCGGCGTCGCCGTGAGCGTCAGCACGTCCACTTCCGCGCGCAGGGCCTTCAACCGCTCCTTCTGCCGCACGCCGAAGCGGTGCTCCTCATCGATGATGACGAGCCCGAGGTTCCTGAACTTGACGTCGCGGGAGAGGAGTTTGTGCGTGCCGATCGCGATGTCGACCTGTCCGGCGGCCAAATCGGCGATGGCGCCGGTCGTCTCCTGCCCGGTGCGAAAACGCGAGAATTCCGCGATCTTTACGGGCCACGTATCCTGAACCTGGGCGAAACGGTCCGAGAACGTGTTGAAGTGCTGCTCGGCAAGCAGCGTCGTCGGCACCAGCACTGCGACTTGTTTGCCGTCCGCAACGGCGACGAAGGCGGCGCGCAGCGCCACTTCCGTCTTGCCGAAGCCCACATCCCCGCAGATCAGCCGGTCCATCGGCTTGCCGGAGACAAGGTCGTCCAGCGTGGCCTTGATCGCCGCCGCCTGGTCGGGCGTCTCCTCGAACGGGAAGCCGTCGGCAAAAGCCTCGTAATCGTGGGCCTTCAGCTTGAACGCGTAGCCCTCGCGCGCCGCGCGCTGGGCGTAGAGCGCGAGCAGCTCCGCCGCGGAATCGCGCACCTGCTTCGCCGCCTTCTTCTTCGCCTTGTCCCACTGTCCGCTGCCGAGCTGGTGCAGCGGCGCCGCTTCAGCCGGCGCGCCGCTGTAGCGCGAAATCAGGTTGAGGCTCGAGACCGGCACGTAGAGCTTGTCGCTCCCCGCGTATTCCAGCGTGAGAAATTCCGTTTCACCCTCGCCCAGGTTCATCGTCTGCAGCCCGAGGTAGCGCCCGATGCCGTGGCTCTCGTGCACCACCGGGTCGCCGATCTTGACCTCGGAGAGATCGCGCAGCATGCCCTCAGGGGAGGAGCGCTGCGCTCCCTCACGCTCCCGTCGCGGCCGCGCCTGGTGGGCGTAGAGCTCGTTCTCGGTGACGATCGCGAGCGGCGGGTCGGCGAGGCTGAAGCCCGCGTGCAGCGGGCCGATGCCGATCATGAGCGGCTCGACGGAGGCCGAGAACTGAGCGTAGTTCTGCACCGCCACTGGCGGCAGCCCGTGCTCGTTGAGATATTCGAGCATCGTCTCGCGCCGGCCCGCGCCTTCCGCCAGCAGCAGCACGCGGCCATCGAACGTCGCCGCGAATGACCGTAGTCGATGGAGCGGGTCATCCGCGCGACGTTCGACGGCGAGCGCAGGCAGCGCCTGCGTCGCCGTCGACGTTCCGGGTTCCGGGTTCAAAGTTCCGGGTTCCGGGTTTCGGGCTGTTTCAAGCTGCGAACTCGGAACGGGGAACTCGGAACTCGGAACAGTTTGAATTTCGACGCGCGCGGAGGGCTTGATCGCGCTAAAAAATTCATCTGCGGTAAGAAACAGCTCGTGCGGCGGCAGCACCGGGTGGGCGCGGTCGCCGCGCAGCACGGCGTAGCGGGCGTGGGTGTCGGTCCAGAACTGCTCGATCGCCTGCTGCAGGCCCGGCTGCACGCACAGCAGGGTTTCCGGCGGCAGGTAGTCGGTGACGAGCGCGGTCTGGTCGAAGAACAGCGGCAGGTAGTACTCGATGCCGGAGCTGGGCACGCCCTTGGACACGTCCTTGTAGACGCGACTGCGCGAGGGGTCGCCCTCGAATTTCTCGCGGAACGCGCGGCGGAAGTGCGTCTGGCCCGCTTCGTCGATGGGAAACTCGCGCGCGGGCAGCAGCCTCACCTCGTTGACCTTGTAGATCGAGCGCTGGCTGTCGGCATCGAAGCTGCGGATGCTCGCCACCGTTTCGTCGTCGAACTCGATGCGGTAGGGCAGCGCGCTGCCGGTCGGGAAGAGGTCGATCATCCCGCCGCGCACGCAGTACTCGCCGGGCGCCATCACCTGCGTCACGTGCGCGTAACCGGCCGTGACCAGCTGGCGGCGCAGTTCGTCGGGCGGGAGCCTTTCCCCCTGCTTGAAGAAAAACGAGCGGGCGGCGAGGTACTCGACCGGCGTTAACCGGTAGAGCGCCGTCGTGACCGGCACGATCGCGACGTCGAACGCGCGCTGCATGAGCTGGTACAGCGTCGCGAGCCGCTCGGACACCAGGTCCTGGTGCGGCGAGAGCTGGTCGTAGGGCAGCGTCTCCCAGTCGGGCAGGAGGTGGACCCTCAGGTCCTTGCCGAAGTACGGGATTTCCTCGAGCAGGCGCTGCGCATCGGCCGCCGCCGCAGTGAAGATGGCGAGCGGGCGCCGCGCGCGGGCGAGTTGCGCAATCAGCAGCGCATCGGAGGAACCGTATAGGAGCTCAGTACGTAACCGGT
>CAZFRR010000130.1:0-8188 GCA_964521405.1 uncultured Streptomycetaceae bacterium
CGGCGGAGCTCGCCGCCACGATAAGATCCGACAGGGAACGGCTGGGCAAGATGATCAGGAACGCGGGCATCCGCGCCAACTAAGGAGGGTGGTAATGGCTGCAACAGGCAAGGACACGGTCACGCTGATGGCGTGCGGCGACATCGGCCCGATCTTCGAGCCGACCGAGAAATTCGTGGAACTCATCGCCCCGGTGCTGCGGCAGGCGGACGTGAGGCTGGGGCAGTGCGAGCGGACTTATTCCGAGCGCGGCGCGGAGCCGCAGTTCACCGATGGACCCGGTCAGCAAAGCGGCAGCCATTCACGGCTTCATCCCCGCATGGCCGGCATCTGGAAGGCCGGCGGCTTCGACATCGTGTCCGTGGCCAGCAACCACGCGATGGACTGGGGCCCGGATGCGCTCGTGGATACCCTCGACCTGTTCCGCGCCATGGGCAAGCAGGTGATCGGGGGCGGCCGCGACGCGGACGAAGCCCGCAAGCCGGCCATCGTTGAACGCAACGGCGTCAAGTTCGCCATCCTCGCCTATTGTTCGGTGCTGCGCAGCGGCCAGGCGGCCGGGAAGGGCAAGGTCGGCATCGCGCCGGTGCGGGCGCACACCCATTACCTTCCCGAAGAATTCCAGCCCGGCACTCCGCCGAAGATCGTCACCGTGCCGTACGAGGAAGACGTGCTGGCCATGCAGCAAGATATCCGCAAGGCAAAGCAGCAGGCGGATGTAGTCATCATGTCGATCCACTGGGGCCTGCGCCTCGTCCCGAAGACGATATGCACCTACCAGCCGGTGGTTGCTCATGCCGCGATCGATGCCGGCGCCGACCTGATCCTGGGGCACCACGCGCACTCGATCAAGGCGATCGAGGTCTACAAGGGCAAGGCCTGCTTCTACAGCATCGGCAACTTCATGACCACCGGGTCGAAAAAGGCCCAGGCGGGATTCCTGGAATGGAATTTCAACTGGTTCCAGATCGAGGAGGAATGCATGTGGCCCAGGGGCAATTACAACTTCCCCGCGCATTGCCGCATGACCATGGTGCCCAAAATCATCATCGGCAGGAAAGGCATCGAGAAGGTGTCGTTCCTGCCCGCGTATATCAATCCCCAGGCTCAACCGTATGCCGTGGGCCCGGACGACCCGAAATTCAAGCAGGTCCTGGATTTCACGGAGTGGGTCTCCGACCAGCATCCTCACCAATTCCGGGTCGAGGGCAACGAGGTGGTAGTAGAGACATCGCTGTAATCCGCCGGCGCGCCGGGCGATCCGGAGCCATGCCATGACCGCCCTCTCGTTGTCCGGCTTCGAACTCGCCTACTGCGTCGTTGCGCTGCTGTTTGCCTACGGCCTGCGCGGCAGCACCGGGTTCGGGGGCGCGCTGGGCATGGCGATGCTGGTGGTGGTCATTCCGTTCAAGGTGATGGTGCCGGCGTGGACGCTGCTCAGCGTCGCCTCATCGGTGGCGATACTGGGGCACGACCGCAGGCACATTGCGTGGCGCGACGTGCTGCCGTTTCTGCCGTGGTGCGTGCTGGGCATCGTCATCGGCCTCTATTTCTTCACGACGCTGGATTCGCGCACGCTCGCGCAGGGCCTGGGCGTGGTCGTGTTCGTCTACGCCGCCCATGCGCTGTGGTCCAGCTTCCGCCCCGTGGGGGGCTGGCGGCTGCCGCCCCGCCTGGTGGTGCCGTTGAATGGCGTTGGCGCCGGTGTGACCGGAACGGTTTTCGGGACCATGGCGTCGCTGTTCTTCGTCATGTATCTCAATGCGCGCCAGCTGGCGAAGCACGCGTTTCGCGCCACCATGTCGGCGATGCTGCTGTCGCTGGCCGTGGTGCGCGGCATCGGCTACTGGGTGGTGGATGAATTCTCGCGTGACTCCCTGCTGGTGTTCGCGGCGGCGTTTCCCGTCATGCTGATCGGCATCTACGTCGGCAACCACATCCACCTCAGGATGTCGGAGCTGACTTTCCAGCGGGTGGTGGGGGCGACGCTGCTCGCATGCAGCGTGCCGCTGCTGCTCAAGTGAGGAGCAACGAAGGGAAAAAGGGAAAGGGAAAAGGGAAAAGGGAAAATGAAGGGGATATTATTGCCTTGATTCCGAGCTAAGCCTGCGCCCGTGTTCTCTTGGCCGTCCGCAACAGGGTCACAAAGATGGAAACTAGCTGTAGCGTTTCGGAATAAAGATTCCTTACGACGGCACCCTCAGTCGTCCTGGATGCTTCAAGTAATTCAAGCCAATAGGCGCTTTCCTCAAGCTCCTGTAGGGCGCCTTCGGACTTGCTGATGAAATCCGCAATGGATTTAGGTTGTTGCGCTTCTCTGTATTGCGTCCCAACGGACGTGGCCGAGCGTAACAGTTGCTTACCCAGGATCTGGGCAACAGGCGTGCGCGGGAGTTCTGAGTAGAATTCAATGACACGCAAGGCAAATGACCTTGTGCGCGTGACGAGTTCTGGTGCTTTGGCGTAATAGTTCATCTTCCCTCCGTATCAAGCTTATGTAATTAAACGCACGAGAACTCCCGGACGTTGACGGGTTTTATTCCCTTTTCCCTTTTCCCTTTCGCCTTGTATAGTTCCGTCATGCCGGTCCTGGAAGTTCTCAGCATTCTCCTCCTCGCGGGAATCGCCTGGCTGTGGCTCGACAGCCTGAAGGCGCGCGAGGCGGCGGTCCGCGCCGCCCGCGAGATCTGCGCGGCGGAGGGCCTGCAGCTGCTCGACGACACCGTGTCGATCTCCGGCCTGAAGCTGGTGCGGGACGATCACGGCCATCTCACTTTGCAGCGCGCTTATCAATTCGAGTACAGCGATACCGGCGACAACCGCTTGAAGGGCAGCGTGGTCATGCGAGGCCACCGGATGGTGCTGTTCAACGTCGGGCTGCGGCTGGCGCCGGCAGCCAGGACGCTACACTGAAGGCAGAAGGCAGAAGGCAGAAGGCAGAAGGCAGAAGGCAAAAGGCAAAAGGCAAAAGGCAAAAGGCAAAAGGCAAAAGGCAAAAGGAAAAAGTCAAAAGTCAAAAGTCAAAAGGCAGAAGGCAGAAGGCAGAAGGCAGAAGGCAAAAGGAAAAAGTCAAAAGGCAGAAGGCAGAAGGAGTCGAATCACGACATCCCCTCCTGCCGGAGGAGGGGTGGCGCGTAGCGCCGGGGTGGTGGGAGACGAATCACGGTTCACGCAGTTCCCGGCAAGAGATGAGGATGTAGAGACATGGTTGTAGATAACAACAAGGCCCTGGTGCGGCGGCTCTACGACGAAGGGCTGAACCGCCGCGACGCCGCTGCCGCCGCGGCGTTCTACGCCGCCGATGCGAAAAACCATGGCCGCACGGTCGGGCGGGCGGGGATGCAGAGGGTATTCGAGTCGCTGTTCAGCTTATTCCCCGACTTCCACTACCGGATCGAGGACGCAACCGCCGAGGGCGACCGAGTCGTGTGCAAGGTCACGATGACCGGCACCCATCTCGGCCCGCCGACGCTGCCCGAAGTCTTCAGCGGCATGCTGAAGGGCGTTCCGCCCACCGGCAAGCGCGTCCAGGTGCTCAATTACCACAGCTTTCGCATTCGGGACGGCCAGATCGCGGAACACGCCGCCGTGCGTGACGACCTCGGCATGCTGCTCCAGCTCGGGCTGTTGAAGCGACCCGCTGAAGAGTGATAAGAAACATCTCAAAAACCGTTATAACCACGGAAACACACGGAAATTCTTAAATGATTGTAAGGTCGTTAACCGAGCCGGGTTCTCGTCCGTGCCATTCCGTGTGATTCCGTGGCTAAACTTGTTACTGGTTCTGGGGAATAGCGATGAGTGAATCGAAGACTAGCGTAAAGCCGAAATTCGCCTATGTCGGGTGCTTCACGGCGGAAAAGCGCAAAGCTCGCGGCAAGGGCGTCGCTGTTTTCCGGATAGAGCCGGCGACGGGCGCGTGGACGTTCGTGGAGGCGTGCGACGTCATCCCGAACCCGTCCTATATCTGCCTGGACCGCACGCAGCGGTTTCTGTATTCGGGACACGGCGACAGCGATGAGGTTTGCGCTTACGCGCGCGATCCGCAAACCGGCAAGCTCAAGCTGCTGAACAAGCAGAAGACGAAAGGGGATAACGCCTCGACGGTGGAGGTGGATGCGAGCAACCGCTGGGCGTTGTTCTCCACCGGCCCCGGGGTGGCGTTGTTCCCGATCCAGAAGGACGGTTCGCTGGGCCCTTATACCGATCTCGTCGTCCCGGAAGGCAAGCCGGGGCCGCTACGGGACGAGCAGGAGGGGACGCACCCCCACCAGGCCACGTTCGACCTGACCGGCAAGTTCGTCGTCGTGCCCGACAAGGGGCTCGACAAGATCCACGTGTTCCGGCTCGACGCCGAGCGCGGCAAGCTTGTTCCTTGCGACCCCCCCTTCGTGAAGGCCCGCTACGGCGTGATACCCCGCCACATCGCGTTTCATTCCTCGCGCCCGTATGCCTACGTGGTCAACGAGCAGGAGTCGACCGTCAACGCCTATCACTGGGACACGACGCGCGGTGAGTTGAAGCCGTTCCAGCGTGTCTCGACGCTTCCGACTTCGTTCGTCGCAGACAACACGGCGGCCGAGATTGCCATCCCGCCGTCGGGCAAGTTCCTCTACGCGTCGAACCGCGGGCACGACAGCATCGTGATCTATTCCGTGAATGCGGCCGATGGCACGATCGAGCCAATCAGCTGGGAATCGGTGCAGGGGAAAAAGCCGCGCTTCTTCGGCCCCGATCCCGACTGGAGCCACCTCTACGCGGCGAACCAGGACAGTCACACCATTGTCGTCTTCCGCGTCAACCACGAAACCGGAAAGCTCACGGCGACGGGGCAGGTGATCGAGACCGGCAGCCCGACTTGCATAGTTTTCGCCACGTAGTGACGAAAACTATTACTCACTACCTAGCGGACAACGAGCCAACATGGGTCATCCTTCATCCTTCATCCCTCATCCTTCAAGCGCCGCCGCGAGCGCTGGGCTTCTGGCGCTCTTGCTCGCCCTGAGCGGCGGCGCGGCTGAGCCGAGCTATCCGGCAAAGCCAATCCGGCTGCTGGTCGGCTTCAGCCCCGGCGGCGGAACCGACGTTGCGGCGCGAATCATCACCAAGAAGCTGGCCGAGATGTGGGGCCAGCAGGTCGTCGTCGACAATCGCGCGGGCGCCGGCGGGCTCCTCGCTTTCGAGATGGCGGCCAGGGCGAATCCGGACGGCTACACGCTGCTCGCCACCAGCCCGAGCTTCGCGATCCAGCCGGGCCTTGCCAGCAAGCTGCCGTACGACCCGATCCGGGATTTCGCGCCGATCACGCAGGCGTCCTCGGCCCCCTATATTCTCGTGCTGCATCCGGGGGTCGAGGCGAAATCGGTCAAGGAGTTGATCGGCCTGGCAAGAGCAAATCCCGGCAAGCTCAACTACGCTTCCGGCGGTATCGGCAGCGCCCAGCACCTGGCCGCCGAGCTGTTCAACCTCATGGCCGGCATCAACCTGGTGCACGTTCCCTTCAAGGGCGCCGTCAGCATTCCCGACGTGATCGCGGGCCGCGTGCAGATGGTCTTCAGCGGCGTGCCCCAGGCGTTGAGCCACGTGCAGGCCGGCCGGCTGCGAGCAGTGGGCGTTACCACGCCCGCCCGCTCGGCCGCCGTGCCCAACGTGCCGACCCTCGCGGAAGCGGGCGTCCCGGGTTACGACGTGACGGTCTGGTACGGCATTTTGACTACGGGGCGCACCCCCAAGTCCGTCGTCGACAAGCTGAACGCGGATTTCGTGAAAGCGATACAGTCGCCCGATGTGCGCCAGCAGCTCACCGCGATGGGGCTCGAGCCGGTCGGGAACACGGCCGCGCAATTCTCCGCGACGATCCGCAGCGAGATCGCGCAGTGGGCGAAGGTGATCAAGCAGGCGGGAATCAAACCTCAGGGATGAGGAATGACAAGTTTGCAGTTTGCAGTGGTCAGTTTGCAGTAACTGCCAACTGCCAACTGCCAACTAACCCGTCACCCGTCACAGAATCTAGAAAAGGGGGCAACATGCGAAACCTGGGTATTGCAATTGTGATCACCTGCGTGGTGGCCGCGGGCTGCGCCGGGCTTGCCGGCGAGCGAGGAACGGGCGTAGAGCGGATGTACGTGTTCAATTGCGGCGAGTCGCGGGTGGAGGATGTGTCGCGCTGGACGCCCGGCGTGAACGTGGGCAAGCCCGGGGAGTTCAGCGCCAACTGCTACCTGATTAAACACGCGCGGGGCCTCATGATGTGGGACTCGGGCATCAACGACAACGTCGCGACGATGCCGCAGGGATTCCAGCGCAGCAAGGTGTCGCCGCGCTACCGGCTGGCAAAGCCGTTGCGGGTAGCGCTCGCCGAGATCGGCGTCGACCCCGCAAAGGTTGCGCACGCCGCATTCTCGCACACGCATGGCGATCACGTCGGCAACGCCAACCTGTTTACCGGGGCGACGCTCTATATCCAGCAGGCCGAGTACGACGTCGCGTTCGGCGCCGACGCCGTCACCAAGTGGAACTTCGAGGTGACGAGCTACGACAAGTTGCGCGCGAACCAGACCGTGAAGCTCGACGGCGACCACGACGTGTTCGGCGATGGCTCGGTGGTCATCATCGCCACGCCCGGTCACACCCCCGGGCACCAGTCGCTGCTCGTGAAACTGCCGAAGTTCGGGCCGGTGATCCTCTCCGGCGACATGGTCCACCTGCGGGACAACTGGGTGCACCGGCGCGTCCCGTCGTTCAACTTCGACCGGGAGCAGAGCCTGAAGTCCATGGACAAGGTCGCCGGCATCATGGCGAAGACCGGCGCGCAGTTGTGGATCAACCACGACAAGCGTGAGAGCGATGCGATTCCGAAGGCGCCGGCCTACGTCGACTAGCGAAAAAAAGGGCGGCCGCGGCCGCCCTTTTTTGATGGGCACGCATCACCCATCACTCATCACCCGTCACGCTTTCAATCATTGCCGGCATACTTGCCGGCGGTATCCGGGAACAGGTTCTTCACGATCTTGAACTTGGTAGTGTCCACCGTGCCGTCCATGTGGAGATACATGGAGGCGTCGCGGTAGAGCTTCTCGATGCCGAAGTCGAGCATGACGCCGTTGCCCCCGTGCAACTCCATGGCGTTCCTGCACACGTCCAGCACGGCCTCGGAGGCGTAGAGCTTGACCATGTTGCACAGCAGCTCGGCTTCGGGGAGCTTCTCGTCCACGGCGCGCGAGGCTTCGCGCAGCAGGCCGCGCACGGCGCAGATCTTGGTCGCCATCTCGGCAAGCCGCAGCGCGGTGGCCTGATGCTTGATCAGTTTTTTGCCGCCCTGCACGTAGTCCTGCACGTACTTGGAGGTTTCCTCGAACGCGCGCACTCCGACGCCGATGTTCTTGGAGCCCTGGATGATCTTGCCAGGGCGAAAATAGACCCCGGCCTTGGCGAGCGCCACATCCTGGACCAGGCAATGGTCCTTCGGCACCGCGCAATCTTCCAGCACGATCTCGCCGTTGTTCATGAAGCGGCCGCCGAGGGTCTCGTTGCAGCGGGCGACTGAAAATCCCGGCGTGTCGCGCGGCACCAGGAAGCACGACGTTCCCTTGGTCATGCCGGCGCCCGGCTTGGTGGTGGCGTACACCACGTAGAGCTTCGAGTCCCAGGCATTGGTGATGAACTGCTTGCGGCCGTTGATCACCCACTTGTCGCCCTTCAATTCCGCCTTGGTTTGCATCATCGCTTCGGGCACGTCGTAGGGCAGCCAGCGGTCGGAGGCGCCGCGCGGCTCGGTCAGGCAATGCGACATCAGGAAGGTCGGGTCCTTCACCACTTGCGGGAACCATCTTTCCTGCAAGTGACGCGGCGCGATATTGCGAAGCAGCACCGAGACCTTCCAGATCTGCACCATTTTCTCCGCCAGGCCGCAGTCGCCACGGGAAATTTCCTCGGAGATCACGGCGAAGGTCTGTGTTTCGGTCTTGGGATCGAGCGGCGTGCCGCCAAATTCCTCCGGCACGCCGAGCGTGCGGATGCCGATCTGGTCGGCGACTTCCAGGATCTTGCGCGGCAGGCGCTGATCCGGGTTCATGTTCCATTCCGCCTGCCAGTTCTGGCGCGTGAACGGAATCACGTGCTCGTTCGCGAACTTGCGGGTGACGTCCCGCATCATGCGGGTGTCCTCGGACAGCCCGCGGTCTACCAT
>CAZFRR010000131.1:0-17169 GCA_964521405.1 uncultured Streptomycetaceae bacterium
CTACCGCGAAGTCATCAGCGCCGAGTACATGGTGTTCGGCCGCAAGGGCACAGGCGGGCCGCAGGTCGCGGAAGTGAAGCGCATGCTCGCCGCCGAGCGGGATGCCCTCGCCGCCGATCGCGCCTGGCTCGATGCCCGCACGGCCGGCCTCGCGCGCGCCGACGCGGCGCGCGAGCAAGCCTTCGGCGCGCTCGCCGCCTGAAGCGGGCGTTGATCCCATGTTGGGAAGTTGAGGCGGGATAAGAGTGCCTAACATAATGAAACACACGCTGCGCTGTCACGGTTTTTGCGACGCGGGATTAGCGGCACGGTCCGGCCCCACAACAGGCAGGCAACAAGCAGGTAGCCGCGGGCCACCTTTTGCCTTTTGCCTTCTGCCTTCTGCCTTCCGCCTTCCGCCTTCCGCCTTAGGCTACCCCCTCTCGCCTCACCCCTCTCCTGACAAATGGGGCGTACGCGCATTTGTCGTGGCCGGAGTTTGCACGTATGCATATAAATATGCATAATAGCCAAGATGAAGGTGATTTGGGACGAGGCCAAGCGCCGCACCAATTTGCGCAAGCACGGTTTCGACTTCACCGACGCGGAACAGGTCCTCGCCGGCATCACCTGCACCATCGAAGACCGGCGGTTCGAGTATGGCGAGCTGCGCTTCATCACCTTGGGCATGCTCCACGACACCGTGGTGGTGATGGCGCATACTGAATCGCCGGCTACAATCCGGATCATCTCGATGCGAAAAGCGACACGACATGAGCAAATCCTCTACTTCCAGAGCATCTAACCGACCGGCGGTCTCGAAAACGGACTGGCCGCGCGTCAAGGCGATGCGCGACGCGGACATCGATTTGTCCGACCTTCCGGAAATCACAGCCGAGAAGGCGGCGCACGGCGTTGTGCGCGTTGGGGGCAAGGTCGTGCCGCGCGGCAAGACGCGGCTCACCATGTACCTCGACGCCGCGGTCGTGGAATTCTTCAAGGCGCGCGCCGGGGCACGTGGCTATCAAACGCTGATCAACGAAGCGCTGAAGCAGGCGATCGAGAACGAGAGCCTGGAGAACACACTACGCCGGGTCATTCGCGAGGAAGCCGCAACGTACAAGGTCGGCGGCAAGGGAAAATAGCGCGGGCGCCTCTGCCACGGCCGGGAACGGCGTGATAACTGACGAGAGAAAGGCAAGGCAAGAGTCGGATGTCGAAAGTCGAAAGTAACGGCCGTTAGGCAGGGCTTTTCTGCCTTCTGCCTTCTGCCTTCTGCCTTCTGCCTTCTGCCTTCTGCCTTCTGCCTTCTGCCTTAACAAGGCAGTTGTCCCGCACGGCGGGGGTCATCATTCATCATTCCGCATTCATCATTCGGGCCGCCGCCCCCGTTTGTCATGGCCCGGCTTTGGCGCGATACTGCACCGATAATCAGTCGAAGGGAGGTTTCACATGAGCGGCACTCGCGGGTCGTCGGGCGCCCTCGCGGGCTTCATCCTGCTGGCGTGCGGAACGGCGTGGTCGCAATCGTATCCGGCCAAGCCGGTGCGGGTCGTCATCGTGTTTGCCCCCGGCGGCGGGACCGACATCGTCGGCCGGATCGTGATGCAGAAAGTCGGCGAGCAGCTCGGTCAGCAGTTCATCGTCGAAAACCGGGCCGGCGCGGCGGGGATGATCGGCGCCGAGTACGTGGCGAAAAGCCCGCCCGACGGCTACACGCTCATGGTTTACACGCAGACGATGCTCGTCAACGCGCACGTCTACGCGAAGACGCCGTACGACCCGCTGAAGTCCTTCATCGGCATCACGCCGCTCACGAAGCTGGTCAGCATGCTGGCCGTGCACCCCTCCATGCCGGTGCGCACGACGAAGGACTTCATCGCCCTCGCGAAATCGCGGCCCGGCGAGATCGCCTACGGCTCATCCGGCGTCGGCGGTGTGCAGCACCTGGCCACGAGCTACCTCGCCAGCAAGGCCGGCTTGCAGTTGAACCACGTGCCCTTCAAGGGCGGCGCGCCGGCCGTCGTGGCGCTGATGGGCGGCGAGATCCAGGTGATCATCACGCCGATCGCGGAGATCGTTTCCCACGTCAAGTCCGACCGCGTGCGGGCCATCGCGGTCTCGTCCGCACAGCGCACGCAGCAATTTCCAAACATCCCCTCCATCGGCGAAACCGTGAAGGGCTACGACTACAGCTCGTGGTTCGGCGCGTTTGCGCCGGCCGGCACGCCGCGCGCCATCGTCGACCGGCTCAATGCCGAGATCAGGAAAGCGATGGCCGATCCCGCGGTCGCCGCGAACCTCGCGTCCCAAGCGCTCGATCCGATGCCCATGAGCCCCGAGGAATTCGCCGGGCTCATCAAGTCCGACTACGAGATGTTGAGGCAAGTTGTGAAGGATGCGGGGGCGAGAATTGAATAGGCAACCAGCACAACCGGCTACTTAGAAGCCCGATTTGATGCCCGAAAATGCGGTTCTATGCATCAAGAACTCGCGATTTCGGGCGTCTTGTTATTGTGGATCAACCCATTGCACGGGTCCGACCCGGAAACTAGTCGGGCACCCACGTCTCAAGCGGCGGCCGGGCACGCATGCCGACGATGACGCGCGCCATGGTCAAACCATCTTCATAAGGCGCAGGGCATTGAGCGACATGACCTTCTCGTATACGTCACTCGTGAACCCGAGCTCCTGGTACTCCTTGATCAACGGAAGGAACGGCCGGCTGGGATACGCGGTGCCGAAGCAGGCGCGGTCCTGGAAATAATTCTGGATCGCCTTCGCGTACTCTTCGGCGCCCGGCAGCCGCTTCACCATGTACTGGTCGGGGCAGATCCACACGTTGGGGCAGACGAAGGCGACGCCGATCATGTCCATGACGTACGGCCACGCCGCGTGGGCAACATGTATCGTCAGCTTTGGAAAATCCTTCGCGACCTTGAACAGCGGCACCGGCGAGCTGTCCTCGTACGGCCGCCCCAGGCGCGACTGCAGCTGGGCGCTCAGCGTGATGTTGAGCGGCACGCCGCGGCGCGTGCATTCCTCGTAGATCGGGTAGAGTCTCGGGTCGGCCGGGCTGTGGATGCTCGGGTCCCTGGAGATGGGCGGCTCGATCGAGACGCCCTTGAACCCCGGGAGCTTGAGGCCCCTGTCGATCTCCTTCAGGCACCAGTCCATGGGCTGGGCGAGATCGAGGCCCACCCAGCCGACGAAGCGGGCGGGGTGTTGCGCGATGCATTCGGCGATCTCGTCGTTCGGTATGACGCCCAGCGGCTCTTCCGACTGGCGCCCCATGATGACGCCCCACTGGACCTGCGCCTCGTCCATCTCCCGCAGCAGGTCGGCCACGGATTGCGTCCGCGTTGACGCCGGCCGCTCGTAGCCCAGCTTGCGGAAGTAATCGTCCGGGCGGGTGAACTGCATCTTGCCGACCCACGTTTTCAACGGCGGCCGCAGTCGCATGTCCACGATCTTCATGGCGCTCCTCAGGCGGGGTACATCTTCTTGAACACGGGATCGTCTTCCAGCTTGAAGACGCGCAAGGCATTCTTGTAGAGGATTTTGGGGAGCACTTCGTCCTTCAGCGGCAACGCCCAGAAATCGTCCACGAACGGCTTGATCGGTATCGAAGGGAAGCAAGTGGCGAACAGGAACTGGTCGCGCAGCCCGAAATAATTGTTGTTGAGCGATTTCACCCAGTCTTCCATGCCCATCTGCGTGAGGTACATGTCGGGCGACAGGAACACGTTCTCGTGGCGCGCCGCCACGATGATGGCTTCGCGCACGTGCGGATAGCAAGCGTGCCCCGCGATGATGCGCAGCCGGGGAAAATCCTCGGCCACCTGGTCGATGTGCCGGGGATGCGCGTAATCGATGCTCTTGCCGCCCCACGGGCCTGAAGTCTGGGGAAAGAGCACCATGTCGTGCTCGAGGACCTTCTCGTAAAACGGGTAGAGCCGGCGGTCGTCGATATTGCAGCCGGGGGAGCGACCGGGCTCGATGAACGCCACGCGCAGGCCGAGCTTCGCGCAACGGTCCAGCTCGGCCATCGAATCGTGCAGCACGTTGCCGCAATCGATGCCGGCCACGCCGATGAAGCGGCCCCAGTGCTCCTGCTGCAGCCGTGCCATCAGGTCGTTCGGGGTCGTGCGTGCCGCCATCACGCGTCCGCCGATCATCATCTCCGGCGTCTGGCCCGAGGTGGACACGGCGGTGGTGATGCCCGCTTCTCCGATCTCCGCGAAGAAGGCCTCGATGCCCTTGCCGAAAGACTTGATGCTGTCCATGCGGCCGCGCGCCTTCGCCCGCCCGGAGAAATAGTCGCCCGCCTCCGCTATGGTCACCCGGCAACGGACGTCTATCATCGGCAGTTCATTCTTTCGGATCATGATTTTCGTTCTCCTTACTGCGCGCTCAGGTTGCGCTGTTTCACCACGTTCGCGTACTTGTCGATCTCGGCGCGGATGAAAGCCGCGAATTGCTGCGGCGTATTGCCGATGACCTCGGCGCCGTCCTTGATGAGGACCTGTTCTACATCCGGCGCGCGCAGCGCACCGACGACGTCGGAATGAATTCTTGCGAGCACCGGCGCCGGCACGGCCCTGGGCGCGAGCATCCCGTACCAGTTGTACTCCTCGTACTTCGGCACCCCCGCTTCGGCGATGGGCGGCACATCCGCCAGCACCTGTGAGCGCTTGACGCCGGTGACGCCGAGCGCGCGCAGCCGCCCGCTCTTCACGTGCGGCACCGCCGACAGGATGTTGCTGAAGTACACGTTGATCTGCCCACCGATCAGGTCGATCAGCGCCGGCGAGCTGCCCTTGTACGGCACGTGCACGAACTGCACTTTCGCGAGCAGCTGGAAGAGTTCCGCGGCCAGGTGCGGCGGACTGCCGTGGCCGGCCGAGCCGACGGTGAGCGCCCCGGGTTTCTTCGCCGCGAGCGCGATCAGTTCCTTCACCGAGGTTGCCGGGAGCGATGGATGGACCACCAGCACCTCCGGCACGCGCGCGGCCAGCGTGATGGGCGCAAAATCCTTCACCGGATCGTACGGCAGCTTCTTGTAGAGACTCACGTTCACGGCGTGGGTCGCAACGTTGCCCATGATGAGGGTATGGCCGTCGGGCGCCGCCCGGGCGGCAAGCTCGGTGCCGATGATGCCGGTGGCGCCGACGCGGTTGTCCACCACGACCTGCTCGCCCCACTTCTCGGTGAGCTTCTGCGCCAGTTGGCGGGCCACGATGTCGACGCCGCCGCCCGCCGGAAACGGCGCGATCAGCCGGACCGGTCGCGAGGGAAACACTTGCGCAATGGCGGACGCGGCCGCGCCAAGGAGCAGAAATCCCGCACAGGCATTACGCAGCATCGTTAATCCTCCTACTCTGTCGGGCGGCGGCGGTCGGGCGGCGACCAGGCATTACCGCGACGGCAACCAGTGGAAACCGGATTCAGCCCTTGAAAATCATATGAGGATTGAGCGGCGTAAAGCACGCAACGCTCGACAGTAATTACTCCGCCTTGATGTTGGCGGCGCGGACGACTTCCGCCCAGCGGACAAGTTCCGTCCTGATGTGGTCCGCGAACTGGCGGGGCGTGCCGCCAATCGGATCCGCGCCCTCGCTGGCGAGGCGTCGGGTCAATTCCTGGGACTCAAGCAACTTGTTCGAGGCCCGGTTGAGATGCACGACGATCGGTAGCGGGATACGCGCAGGGGCCTGCAAGCCGAACCATGTCCCCGTTACGAAGCCGGGCATGCCGGATTCAATCATCGTCGGTAATTCCGGGGCCTGTGGTGACCGTTTCGCGCTGGTGACACCCAGTGCCCTGAGTTTCCCCACGCGCGCCTGGGGCAGGTAGTTGACGATATTCCCGAATGCCATCTGCACCTGGCCGCCAATCAGGTCGTTCATCGCGGGCGGCCCTCCCTTGTAGGGAACATGAACAATCGAGGCGCCACTCAGCACTTTGAACCATTCACCCGTCAGATGGGGAGCGCTGCCGTTCCCGGTGGATGCGTAATTGAGCTGATTCGGCTTTGCTTTTGCGACCTTAATCAATTCGCCGACCGAGCGCGCCGCTACCGAGGGATGTACCGCCAGCACATAGGGCGCCGAGGCAAGCAGCACGATCGGCTCGAAGTCCTTCACGACGTCATAGGAAAGCTTGCGGTGCAGGTGCGGATTGATGCCTGTAGTCACCGTGGGCAACAGCAACGTGTAGCCATCGGGTTGGGCACGCGCAACCAGTTCCGTGCCGATGATAGCTGCCGCCCCGGGACGATTGTCCACCACCACCTGCTGGCCCAACACCGCGGTCAGTTCCTGCGCGATCGCGCGGCCCACCGTGTCCGCGCCGCCGCCCGCGGGCCAGGGCACGACCAGTCGAATTGGACGGCTCGGATAATCGAACGTCGGGGAGCCCGTGACCTGCGCGGCCGGGCAGCTTGCGCTGCCCACGATGCCGAGCGCGATCACGACACGGCGTTTCCACGGAGCGAGCGCGGCGACGTACTGGGAAATTGCCTTGCACATTGCCGGGCAAGGATACTCTCGCGCCTGATTCGGGTCCACGAACCGGTCCACAGTCCGGACTGATTACGATCGCATTGAGCGGACGCGATTTTCCGGGTAAGGTCCCGGCGCGGATTGATGGCCACCTCTGGTGATGCGCTACGGGCGGAAAGTATCCCGCGTAGTATTTCCGGTGCACAACGGCAATGATGGCGGGGTTATGCCGAGCCTCAAGATCCATTCGAATGACGCGAGACCGGCGTCGCTGAGTTAGTGTCGTTTTAATTGGGGAGAAACCATGCACAAGATTATTGACGTTCGCTGCCGCCTGACCACGCCGGAGGCCGGCGCGTATTTCCGCGACCGTTTGAAGCGCCGCGGACGCTACGAGTCGATCGAAGCGTATGGCGACGGCACGCTGGAAGGGTTCTTCAAGGAAATCGGGAAGTACGAAATTACCACGGCGGTATCGGTATCCGGTCAATCGCCCGATCTCAAGATCGGCGGACGCCCGCAGGGCGCGCGCACCACGTCCAACGACGTCATGGCGACGATCCAGAAGGAGAACTGGGGGCGATTCATCGGCGTGGCCGGCATCGACACAGGAAACGTGATTCACGATTCGATGCAGGAACTGGAGCGCAGCCACAAGCTCGGTCTGCGCGCGGTCTTCATCGAGCCCGGTCGCTCTCCGAAGTGCGACCTCGACGACCGCCGCTTGTGGCCGTTCTACGAGCGCGTCCAGTCGCTGGACATGACCCTGATACCCCAGACCTCCGGGCTGTGGGGGGGGTTGAGCATCGATTTCGCGCATCCGCGCCACCTGGAGCCGATTGCCGAGGACTTCCCCGGCCTTCGCATACTCGCGGGGCATGCATGCTATCCCTACGTGCGCGAGGCCATCATCGTCGCGGCGCGGCATCCGAACATCTGGCTTTCGCCGGACATGTATCTCGTGCAGATGGGGACCGATGACTGGGTCAAATCGGTTAACGGCAATTTCTTCGGGTTGCAGGATCAATTCCTGTTCGGCACCGGCTACCCCGCGATTCCGTTGAAGCCGTACATGGAAGATTTCTGGAAGCTGCCGTGGAAGCCGGACGTACTGCCGAAAATCCTCTACAAAAACGCCCTCCGCTGCTTCAAGCTGGAGGACGACCCGAAGTTCAAGGCCCTATACCCGTAGATCGCGGCCGGCGAACGGTAAACAGGGTCAGGAAGAACCTTAGGGGACCCCTAGAGACCTCGAGCTGCATTCATGATCGTGACGAGATGGGAACTACACTTTCGACATTCGACTTTCGACTTGCTCGTCAGTCGACTTTGATGCCCGAATCCCTGACCACCTTGCCGTACTTCTCGATCTCGGCCTTGATGTAATCGCCGTACGCGGCCGGCGACGGCGTCGTGAACGGGAAAATCCCCAGTCCGGCGAGCCGCTCCTTCACGTCCGGCATGCCGAGGATGGTATTGATCTCGGCGTGAAGCTTGGCCACGATAGCTTTGGGCGTGCCGCGCGGCGCCTGCACGCCGTACCAGTTGTCCACCGAAAAACCGGGCACCCCGGCTTCGGCGACGGTCGGCAGCTCCGCGAACTGCTCGACGCGCTTCGCGAACGTCACCGCGAGCGGCCGGATGCGGCCCGCCTTCATGCTCCCCAACGCGGTCGTCACCGTCGCGAAGATCAGCTGGATGTTCCCGCCCACGAGGTCCAACATCGCCGGCGCGCCGCCCTTGTACGGCACGTGGCTCATCTTCACGCCCGCGAGCGAACTGAACAGCTCCCCTGCGAGATGGTCGGCGAAGCCCACGCCCGAGGAGCCGTAGATCAGCTTGCCGGGATTGGCTTTCGCGTGCGCGATCAGCGCCTTCACTGAATGCGCGGGAACCGACGGGTGCACCACCAGCACGTTCAGCGCGGACACCGCGCGCGCGACCGGCTCGAAATCCTTCACCGAATCGTAGGGCAAATTGCGGTACAGGCTGGGATTCACCGCGACCGGGCCGATGGTGCCCAACACGAGCGTGTAGCCGTCGGGCGTCGCGTGCTTGGCGATGTCCATGCCGACGACGCCGTTGCCGCCCGGGCGGTTGTCCACGATCGCCTGCTGGCCCCAGGCTTCGGTGAGCTTCTGCCCGAGGGTGCGCGCCGTGACGTCGGCGCCGCCGCCGGGGACCACCGTGATGATGATGCGTATCGGCTTCGTCGGGTACGCCGCGACCGGGTCCCTGGCGCGATCCGCCGCGGACGCGACGAACGCCGCGAGGCAAAGCAAAGCGGTGAGAAATGCGCGCATGGTGTTCTCCCTGACTTAGCGTTTACTATAGCGTATTGCCCGCAAATGCGATGAGGACACGACGATGACGCTCCCCGCCCGCAAACCCGCCGCATCGCCCACCGATATGACCGCGTCGGAAATCGCCGCGGCCGTCGCCTCCGGCAAGACGACATGCGAAGCGGTCGCGCGCGCCTACCTCGCGCGCATCGAGGCGCGCGAGCCGCAAGTGCTCGCGTGGCAGCACCACGAGCCCGCGCAGGTCATTGCGCAGGCGCGCGCGCTCGACGCCAGCGGCAAGTGCGGCCCGCTCGTCGGCGTGCCGTTCGGCATCAAGGACATCATCGACACCTGCGACCTGCCGACCGAAATGGGCTCGCCCATCTACAAGGGCCACCGCCCGCGGGGAGACGCGGCGTGCGTTGCGTTGACGCGCAAGGCGGGCGGCGTGTTGATGGGCAAGACCGTCACCACCGAATTCGCCAACCGCTTCCCGGGCAAGACGCGCAACCCGTACGATCCGGCGCGCACGCCCGGCGGCTCCTCCAGCGGGTCGGCCGCCGCCGTCGCCGACGGCATGGCGGCACTCGCCATCGGCACGCAGACCACCGGGTCCACCATTCGTCCGGCTGCGTACTGCGGCGTGTTCGGTTACCGCCCGACCTACGGCGACCTGCGCTGCGTCGGGGTCAAGGAAGCGTCGGGCTCTCTCGACACGCTGGGACTGTTCGCGCGCTCGATCGATGACATCGAGCTCTATCGCAGCGTGCTGCTGGACGCGGATCCCAAGCCACTTCCGGACGAGTCGCGCGCGCCGCGCATCGGCTTCTGCCGCACGCCGTTCTGGCCCCGCGTCGAGCCCGGCACGCAGAAGTTGATCGAAGACGCCGCAGCCAAGCTCGCGCGCGCCGGCGCGCAGGTGAAGGACGTGGAGCTGCCGAGGGAATTCGACGACATCGAGGAAACGCACCGCTGGATCTCGAGCTACGAGTTCGCGCGCAATTTCACCTGGGAGATCGAGAACCACTGGGACAAGCTGAGCGAGATGCTGCGCAACGGGCGCCTGAAGGACGGGCTCTCGTGCAGCTTTGAGAAGTATCGCGACGCGCGCGACCGCGCCGAGCGTTGCCGCGAGCGGATGGCGGCGGTGTTTGGCGACCACGACGTACTGCTGACGGCGGCGGCGGCCGGCGAGGCGCCGGTCGGGCTCAATGCGACGGGGGATGCGTCGTTCTGCCTGATCTGGACTACGACCTACGTGCCGTGCCTCACGCTGCCGGTGTTCAAGGGCCCGCACGGCCTGCCCGTCGGCCTGCAGTTGATCGGCAAGCGCAACGCCGACCGCGCCCTCTTTGCCGCCGCGAAGTGGGTCTACAGGGCACTCACCTAACGGGCTGAGCGCCACTTCGCGGCGAAGTCGATTGCCTTTCGACTTTCGACTTGGGGCTTCACCCCTTGTGCTCGTGCAGGCAGCAGCAGATATAGGGTCAGACTCGATTTTCATTGGGCGGTAGCCAGGACAGCGTGAGACCTATACAGGAAATTCGAGTCTGACCCTATTTCCACGATCGCCGGCACCCGGACGAAAGTATTCGAGACCGACAGCAGCGTGTAACCGTCGGGCGGCGAGCCCTTGACGTAGCGGGTGCCGACCAGCGCGCTCGCGCCGGGACGGCTCTCGACCACGACCGGCTGTCCCAACGCCTTCGTGAACTGCTCCGCGTAGGCGCGCGCCACCGTATCCTGGTTCCCGCCCGGCGCCACCGGGTTGATGATGCGGACCAGCTTGGCGGGATACGGCGCGCCCTGGCTCCAGCTGTCCACCGTCCACGCCGAAAACAGGAGTGCTGCGATGACAGACGTGACGCGGTTCATGTCCCAGTTTGCAATCAAAGGGGCCAGCCTGGCCCCTTTGCTTTACCTCGAATCTGGAACGAGCATTCGGATGGTGCCGTCCTGTCTCGACGTGATGAGCAGTTCGCCGTCGCGCGTCTGGCTGATGAAGAAATCGGCGCGGGCGATCTTGGAGCCGATTTTCCGATCGATGAGCTCCTGCAGCGACACGTTCACCCGGTTGCCGCCGGCGTCCCGCTCGTAGAGCTGCACTTCCTCGATGGGCGCCACGGTGCGGGGAATCCCGTCGTCGGCCTTCTTCATCGCGGCGAGGTCGGCGGCAAAGACGCGGCCGTTCTGAATGTCGCCAAAGACATACTTTCCGCGCAGTGCGGCAATCCGGCCGTGATACGGGAAGCCAGCGGTTATCCCCCGCCCTTCGTCGTGGTCGTACATCGCGACCGGATACGTGAAGCCGTCCTTCTGGCGCCCGTCCACGATTTCCTCGGGCAGCGGGTTGAGCTCGTTCAGCGCGCCACCGCGCCAGCGGCCGTTCTCCCAGTAACCTTCGAGCTTCATCCAGCCATAGTTCCCGCCGTTGCGGACGATATTGATCTCTTCGATGTGGTTCATCCCGATGTCGTTGGCGAACATCGTCCCGTCGGTGTCCCATGACACACGGTGGGCGTTGCGGAATCCGTAGGCGTAGATTTCGCCCAACGCATTCGGGTCCGAGGCGAATTTGTTGGCCTTTGGAATCGTGTAGTCGCCGAGGCCTTTCACGCCGCGGGTGACCGATGGACTGCGCGGATCGATGCGCAGGATGGCGGTGACGATCGAATCGAGACGCTGCGTCTGCGCCGGGTTGCTCGCATTCGGCCCGGCCCCATTGCTGAATCCATGATCGCTGCCGCTGGTGTAGATGAGGCCGTAGTCCACGTCTCCGGGTTTGGCCGTCGGGTTGAATTCGAGCGTCCCCACGGGGGGATGAATAAAGTTGGCCACCACGTGGGCGGTGCGCAGAACCTCGCGCCGGGTGCCCGCAAACACGTTGGCGGCCGGATTCGTCGCGCGCCACTCGGTGATGATGTTGTGGTAGGTCACGTCCTTCAAGCCGTAGCCGGGCGGGATGAAGTCGGGCGTCGCAGGATTGCCGGGCCCACGCTCCGAATGCGCGGTATAGAAGAGGCCGTTCCTCGCGAACTCCGGATGAAAGGCAAACCCGGTGAAACCGGTGCTCAGCCGGTTGTAGACCCCGCGCGGAAACGTCTCCGCCAGATTCGCGTACACCTGTGGCTGGGCTTTCGAGTCGATCAGATACAGGAATCCGCGCGCGTCGTTGGCGAAGCGGCGGCCGTCGGGAAGGTCGCGCACGAGGCTCACCCGAGCCCAGCCGGCCGGTTTCGTGTCCTCCTCGGCGGGGCGAATTCCGCGGGTGTCCGGCAGGCGCGCCAGCTCCACGATTTCGACCGCCAGGCCGCGTTTCTCGATGGGGGCCGGAATCGGGTTGCTGGTGATTTGGGCCGATACCGAACCTGCGGCCACGATTGCGAGCAGCGGCACGATGAATTGCAGCTTTCGTTTGCGCATGGAACCTCCCCGGTCAGATAGTATCTGGTGTCCCGGACAATCCACTGACATCCGCGATCGGCTTCATCCTACACCGTTACCGCAGAAGAATTAAAGGGGCCAGACTCGCATTATTCTAGACTCGTTCGACCACATCGGCGCGCACACGCGGTCTACCGCGTGGCTTTGCCTCTCGGCGAATGCCTGTCATCTGCTCGATCTTCGCGTGAAACTGGTTATTCCCCACCGGTTTGCCTTGATTGATAGCGAGGCGGATATCTTCGATCGCCGCGCGCTCAAGATGGCCGCGGAATAACGCGCGGTACGCCGCCCGCCTCAATTCTCAATAATTCGAGCCTGGCCCCTTTGATTGGGGCCCCTTTGATTCGGGAGGAGGCAAGATGCGTGTTCGCATCGCGTTACTTCAACCGCCGATTCAGATCAACGTGATATACGGCAGCAGATTCATGGCGAATCGAAATACCGCGTTGAATATCGGCACACCGAGAATTGACAACAAGATCAAGCCCATAAACAACATGCCGCCGTATCGGTCATTCAACGCCGTGTAACGCTGCGCCAGTGGCCGTGGCAGAAAGTACGGCAGGATGTAATGCCCGTCCAGTGGCCCCAGCGGAATCAGGTTAAACACCATCAACAACAGGTTAATGCCGACCAGTATGCTGAAAAACCGGTCCGCTGCAGGGTTGAGAAAGCTCTCCCACCCGGCCTGTGCGCCGTAGCGGTATAAATTCCACGCCACCACGGCGATCAACAGATTCGCGATGGGTCCTGCTGCGGCGACCATGAGTTGCGCCCAGAGGGAGTTGTAGTTACGCGGATTGGTCGGCACCGGTTTCGCATAACCAAATCCCACCAGCACGACCATCAACAGCCCCACCGGATCGATATGCGCGATCGGATTCAGGGTTAATCGCCCCAATCTCTCGGCGGTATCGTCACCAAAGCATTTGGCAGCGAACGCGTGTCCGAACTCATGAAACGACAGGGATATGATCAGGGCAACGATGATCAAACCGAACAGCGCTACCTGACCCTGGAACAACAGTGGGAGCATTTGCGATCAAAACCTTAGAGGACCACGATTATTTCCTGACAGGTAACTTCCTGGTAAACAGGGGCCTCCCCTTCGAGGAAGTAGGCGGTAATAACCCAACCTCCTGTCGTTTTCCGACTTTCGACTTTCGACTTTCGCCTTTTGCCTTGGTTACTTCCCCTCCCGCATCGCGCGCACCTTCTTCGCGGCCGGGCGCTCCCAGCAGCGGTTGAGCCAGGCCTGTAGGTGCGGCCATTTCGCGAGATCGAGCGACAACGCGCGAAAGAGCGCCGCGGCGACGTTCAGATCCGCTACCGAGAACGCCGGACCGGCGAGCCACGCTGATTTCGCGAGCGCGGTCTCCAGCACGTCGAATGCCGCCACGATTTCTTCCCATGCCGCCTTGGCGAGCTCCGGCTTGCGTTCGGCCTCGGACAGGTCTTTGGTATGCCGGGCGTGGTTCACGATCTGGCGATCGAGGCGGTCGGTCTCCCACAGGCTCCACTGCAGCACGAGCGCCTCGTGCCTGGGGTCCGGGGGGAACAGCGGGCTTTTGTGCTTCTTCGCTAGATAAAAATTGATCGCCATCGATTCGGACAGGATGAACCCGTCGTCGTCGATCGTCGGCACGCGCCCATTGGCATTCAACGCGCGGTATTCCGGCGTGCGGGTTTCTGGCGCGCGCGGCAACCAGTCCTTGTGGTCGTAGGTCAGGCCAAGCTCACCCGCCATCCACAGCACGCGCACGGCGCGGGATCTCGCGGAACCGTATAGTCGAAGCATGTTTTCTCCTCTCAAATTTGGTGATGGGTAATGGTGAAAAAACCGGGACGATTCGAGACCCACGATTCACGCCGTTCAGAAAACTACTCCATGGCACGGACGTCCGGCGCGGCGGCGATCTCCATCTCGGTCAATTCCATCACCTCGCGCGGCGTGAAACCCGGCGCCACCTCGTCGAGCACGAAGCGCCCGTCGTGCCAGCGCAGCAGCGCGAGGTCGGTCACCACGTAGCTGACGCAACTCTTACCCGTCAGGGGATAGGTGCACTGCTTTCGCAGCTTCGGGCGGCCCTTGCTGTCGCTGTGCTCCATGACGATGATGAGATCGCCTTTGCCCGAGAGGAGATCCATCGCGCCGCCGATGCCGCCCCGCTTCGCGTCGGCCGTGCTCCAGTTGGCGACGCTGCCGGACTGATCGACCTCGTAGGCGCCGAGGATCACGGTGTCGATCCGGCCGCCGCGCGCCATCTCGAACGATGTGACGCTGTCGAAGAACGACGCGCCGGGCTTGATCGAGACGAACTGGCCGGCCGCGTTGTAGATGTCCGGGTCGATCTCGTTGTCGCCGGTCACCATCTCGCCGTAGCCGAGAACGCCGTTCTCGGCATGGAGGATCACATCGCGGCTCTGCAGGTAGTTCGAAACCATGGTCGGTATGCCCACACCCAGGTTTACATAGGTGCCGTCCTTGACGAGCGCGGCGGCGCGCTTCGCAATGCCGGCCCGCGTCAACCCCGGCTTGCCGTTGTAGAGGCGCGGCTTGTCGGACGGGCGCCGTTCCGGCCGGCGCCAGGCCTTGCCGTCCTCGGTCTGAGTGGTTTTCACAACGCGCGCCACGAATATTCCCGGGAGATTGATGAGTTCCGGCGGAATCCCGCCGGGCTCCACGATTTCGTCCACCTCCACGATGGCGACGCGGGCCGCCTTGGCGAAGCTGGGGTTGAAATTCTGGCTGCCGCCGCGGAATTGAACGTTGCCCACGGTATCGGCGCGATACCCCCTCAGAAAAGCGTAGTCCACGTGTATGGCCGTTTCGAGGACGTGGGGCTTGCCATCGAAGTAGCGGATTTCCCTGCCCTCGGTGAGGGCGGTGCCGACGCTGGTCGGCGAATAAAACGCCGGAATTCCCGCGCCCCCCGCGCGGCACCGTTCGACGAGTATGCCCTGGGGCACCAGCTCCACTTCCATCTCCCCGGCGACGATCTGGTCCTCGCTTGCCGTGGGCGTGCCGGGCCGCACGGAAAAGGCGGCGACGAGCTTCTTCACCTGCTTGTTCTCGGCCAGGATCTGGCCGCGCGTGGCGCCCGGGTCGCCCAGGGAGTTGCAGACGAGGCAGAGATTCTTCGTGCCCTTGTCGCGCAGGGCGAGTATCAGGCTCGTCGCGAAGCGATGCCCCACGCTGAAACCGGCGATCGCAATGGTCGCCCCGTCGGCGATGTCCGCGACTGCCTGCTCCGGCGAGGCAATGACCTTGTTCATGGCAGTTCTTTCCGCAATGATCGATAATGAAGGGTAACACTGTAACTTTACCCCATCCGCGACGCCCGCCCCCTCGACCGCCGACTCCGGGCTCGCTCATATCAATCGAAAGGGAACATGGCATGGTGGCTGCGAACGATTTACCGGATATCCTGGAGACGACCGAAGCGGAACGCCTCGCAACCGGATTTGTCTTCACCGAAGGCCCGCTGTGGCACCCGGACGGCTACTACTACTTCGTCGATATCCGCAAGAACAAGCTGTACCGGCTGACGCCCGGGCGGCCGGTGGAAGTCGTCAGGGAAACCGCCGGGGGCAACGGCACCACCTTCGACCTGCAGGGGCGCCTGATCCTGTGCGAAGGCGACGGCCGGCGCGTCACGCGCATGGGCGCCGACGGCAAGGTCGAAACGGTGGCGGACCGCTACCAAGGCGGGCGCTTCAACCGCCCCAACGACGTGGTGTGTCGCTCCGACGGCAGCCTCTACTTCACCGACCCGGACAAGCGCCGGCCTTACACCGAGCGCGAAATTCCCGGCCCCGCCGGCGCGGACAATCTCTGGGATGGCGCGGCCGTCTACCGCGTGGCGCCGGATGGCGCCCTCACCGTGCTGGCGCACTGCGAATATCCCAACGGCCTTGCACTCTCGCCGGACGAGCGCACGCTCTACGTCGCGAACACCCGCTCCTCGAAATACATCCACGCCATCGAGCTCGACGCGGCCGGCAACCTGGCGCAGCGGCGCATCTTCGCCGACATGAACGAAGGCAAGGCTCCCGGCATACCCGACGGATTGAAGGTCGACAGCCAGGGCCGCGTCTACTGCACCGGGCCGGGTGGAATCTGGGTATTCACCCCGGGCGGCAAGCGCGTCGGGATCATCCAGTTCCCCGAGCAGGCGGTGAACTTCGCGTTCGGTGGTGCAGACCTGCGGACGCTGTTTTGCTGCGCCCATACTTCCGTTTACACCCTAAGGGTCAAGGTGCCGGGAAACCCGCATCCCTGGTACCGGCTGCGCGGGTAACCAGGTTCAAGGCACAAGGCACAAGGCACAAGGCACAAGGCAAAAGGCAAAAGGCAAAAGGCAAAAAGCTCTTAGAACTCTTGGAATTGTGCCTCGTGCGTTGCACATGAAAAAAAGTCGGAGCATCTCGCTCCGACCTTTTTTTGTTCTGTGACGCCGGCGGCTTATGGCCCGTTGCGCTTGGGCGGCCTCTGGTGGAACCGCTTCCCTTGCCGCTTGCCGTGGTGTTGTTGCCCGCCGCCGGGCCTGGGCTGCTGTTGTTGCCCGCCCTGCCGGGATTGCTGGCCGCCCTGCCGCTGATGGCCGCCTTGCGAGGGGGCATTCCCCCGGGAACCCTGCGGGTCCGGGGCTCCCTGCCGGTTGGTGGAAGCCAGCATGATCTCGAGTTCGTTCAACTCGTCCCATTCGGCGTCGGTACGCTGCCGCTCGGGTATCGCCTGCAGCGCCTGCAGGCGGGCACGGGGGGATATCGGTTCCGGATCGTTCATAGCCGGCTATTATCTCACTCTTCGGCCCAGGCCTGCTGAATACAGGGAAAAGGGGGTTCAAGGTTCAAGGTTCAAGGTTCAAGGTTCAAGGTTCAAGGTTCAAGGTTCAAGGTTCAAGGTTCAAGGTTCAAGGTTCAAGGTTCAAGGTTCAAGGTTCAAGGTTCAAGGTTCA
>CAZFRR010000132.1:0-7048 GCA_964521405.1 uncultured Streptomycetaceae bacterium
ATGAGTTAGAGGGTTTCTCTTTGCGTAGCAGCAGTGGACTCTCGAACGACTGAGGCCTCTTGAAGGCCCGATCGAGTAGCTGCCAGGAGACGAACTGCGCGACCGCCCGCCTTTGACCCACGCAAAACCCGGATGAACCGACTTTCCTATCCGTAACTGCTCTTCTCGTTAGCGCCGCCGCGATTCCCTTCGCGTCTCGCTCGGTGATCGCCTGGCCTTCTGCCGGAAAGTAGCGCCGGCCCCAGCCAACCCACTTCGCTTCTATGCGCGGGTCGTGGTGAAGTTCACGTTCGTGTTGAAGGTGATGAACGTCGCGCCGCCGGCGCCGTCCGCACCGCGGCCGATTTCCTTGTTCAACTTTGCGGCGTGGTCGAGGACCGAGACGACCGTGCGCGGGCTCGTCGCCGCACGCTCCAGCGCCTTGACCACGCCTGGCCGCTGCTGCTCGATCGTCTCGATCACGAGTGCCCGCACGTAGCCGCGCGGGATCGTCTCAACGCGGCCCTTTGGGCGCCCGTTCGGGTTGCCGCTCTGGCCCTTCTTCCACGAGGCTCCACTCGGGGCGCGGCCGGTTGGAATCTTCGGCGAGGGCACGTACCTATCCGACCGTCACGCCGCGCGTGATAGATGAGCACCAAACGCGGCCCAAGCGCCGGGGGTCATAGGGCGTTGTTCTCGACGATGATGGCCTTCGCGCATTTCTCGAGACCGGGCGCCATGACCCCACGGTGAACATCATCCGGAAGCTGGCGCGCGCGCTTCGCGTGAACGCTGGCGAGCTGCTCAAGTAGCGCGCGGCCGGGTCCACAGAAAGGGGCGTCTATGGGACAGCTCTATCGGCGGGGCCGGATCTTCTGGGTGAAGTACTACGTTAACGGGCGGCCGGTGCGCGAGAGTACCCGGTGCGAGAAGGAGAAGGCGGCCGAGCGGTTTCTCAAGGTGCGGGAGGCGCGGGCCGCCACCGGGGCCCCTATCCTGCCGCGCGCCGATCGGGTGCGGTATGAGGAAGCGGCGGCGGATCTCCGCGGCCACTACGCGGCCACGGGGACGAGGGGCCTGCGCGAGTCCGAGACTCGGTTCAAGCACCTGGACGTCTTCTTCAGCGGCCGGCGCCTTGCCAGCATCGGGGCCCCGGACGCGACGGCCTACATGGTGAAGCGGGCCAGGCGGCCGCCAACGGCACCATCAACCGCGAGCTCGCGGTGCTCGGCCGCATGCTGCGGCTCGCCTACGAGAACCAGAAGCTCCTGCGCCTGCCCGTCATTCGGAAGCTCAAGGAGCCCGCGCCGCGGCAGGGGTTCTTCGAGCGCGAGCAGTTCGAGGCGGTGCGGCGCCGGCTCGATCGGCGGCCGGACCTCCAGGCGGCCTTGTCGCTCGCCTATACCTACGGGTGGCGGATGCAGAGCGGACGGGGCCCACGGACGGGCGCCCGCCGCCGGAGGGTGCTAGAGTTGCCTACGCTCCGTGGATCGAGGAGAACCGCCATGCCCGCCATGAAGATCGCGTTCGTCACGTTCCCGGTACTGCTCGCGCTCGTGTCAGCCACGCCGGTGCGCGCCCAGGAGCTCAGAGCGTGGGGAGGCGATGGCTCCGGCCAGGTGACGGGACAGCCCGAGGGGAACTTCCGCGGCCTCGCTCCAGGCGGCGCGAGCCAGGGGCTCGCGATCCGCGCGGACGGGACGCTTGCGCTCTGGGGAGGCGGCGGCGATCCCGTCGCGATCCCGACGGTTCCGGCCGACCTCGCGCGCGGGCGGTTTCGGAGCGGGGTCGTGGCGCGCACCCACGCAGTGGTGATCCGCGCCGACCAGACCCTCGCGGCCTGGGGCGCGCTTCCCCCCATCTTCCCGTCCTTCGGCCATCTGGATGTCCCGGCGGGACGATTCCTCGAAGTCGCCGGCGGGAACCGCCATTCCATCGGGCTCGCGATCGACGGGAGGCTGCACGCCTGGGGCGCCAACGATGTCCACCAGACCGACGTGCCGGAGGGGGAATTCGAGGCCGTCGCGGCGCGGGTCCTCTACAACATCGCACTCCGGAAGGACGGGTCGCTCGTCGGCTGGGGCCTCTCGCCGGTGCCGCCCTTCCCGGCGAGCGACGGCATCTTCTTCGGATGGGCGCAGAACGCCGGCAATCCCGTGCACTACTTCTTCGAGGGCGACTTCACGGCCATCGCCGCCGGGAACAACCACGCGCTGGCGATCCGCCGCCACGACGGAAGGGTCGTCGGCTGGGGCCACAACGGCGGCGGCGCGCTCGACGCGCCCGATCGCGCGTTCGAGCAGATCGCCGCCGGGTCCGGGTTCAGTGTCGGCATCGACACCGACGGGATCCTGTGGGGCTGGGGGATGCCGGCGAACCCGCCCCCGCCGTTGCCCTTCTTCCACTGGGACTTCGCCTCGGCGGGCTGGACGCCCGATGGCCTGGGGCACTACTACGTGCCGGGCGAGCGGTTCCGGTCCGTCTCCGCGGCGGCGTTCCACGTCAACGCGATCACGGTCGGGGCGGACGGCGCGGGCGGCGGCGGAGGCGCGGGCGATTAGCCGCCGGTGCCCTGAGCGTGGCGCCCCCCGCGCCGCCGACCCCACGCGCGCCTGGACCTGGCCGGCGTTGATGCGCCGCGCCTGAAAAGGCGTGGTGGACGGAGCGTGATCCTCCGATCGACGCGATCACGATGCTCGGATCGGACTGATCACGATGACCGAAATGCGCAGGCGAAACCGACTAGGGCAGCTCCGACTATTGCCTGGCAGACCGGCGACGATGCGCTCGCGTGGCTACCAACGTTGCACATTTACGCGAGCATGTGTTTAATCCCGACGACCATCAGACGCGCCAACTGACGCGGCATCAGTCTGCTACGAGCGACATGCGAGGCGCTCCCCACTTGGGTATCACGCTGCTCGGCGTTGTCGTTGTCGTCGCCGCAGCAGAGCGCGCCCGGCAAATACATCCGCCACACCGTGCGGACAATAACACGCTGGCTGTAGAGCGGGAGGTCCTTGGAAATGGCCATCCGTGTCGATCTATCACCCTGCTTGATGAGTACGTTCAAGGACCTCTTCCCGACCCTGCAGTGGAGCCGCATCGATTTCCTCATCGGCATCCCGTCGCCCTTCAGCGGCGGCGGCCAAGAGGCGATCACTCTCGCGTCGGGCAACCGGATCAAGATCCACTTTCGCGAAGACGCCTTCCAGCCGTGCACCCGTGAATTCTTTGTGCGTTGCGCGCACGAGCTCGTGCACGCACTTCAAATTCAGGAGTCGTTCGCCGAGGGCCGAGGGGTCGGCTACTTCAATGCATTCAATCTGAAATACCTGACGTGCTATCTCCACGGGTATTCCGCCGCCGAAGGTGAAGGGAACGAATACGAAGACGAGGCGTACGAATACGAGCGTCGCCTCGAGGCGGCGCTTGACCAAGTCCCAGCGGCGGACCGCTTACACTGTAACTGTTCCGCGATTCCCTTCGGAACGCCGAACCCGACTTTTGTCGGTGTCGCAGGGTTGGAACGGATCGACCGTCGCGTCGTAAAACGGAGGGCGGGCTCCCACGGAGCCTGTCGAGGCAAAGTACTGTCGTTCGGCCTCGGCAACCTGTTCACCGCCGACTTCTACAACACCCTCAGCTGGACGACGATCGGTGCGATTGCGGGAGCGATTATCGGCGGGCTCCTTTGCGGCCCTCCGTGCGCAATCGCCGGCGCCTTCCTTGGCGCCATGGCCGGAATGATGATTGGCTTCATCGATCAATGGACCGGCATCCCGTCGGCCATTCTTGTCGCGGTGATCCTGGCGTATGGCGCGCTTGGCGTTCCCGGCTTCATCGGCGCCGTGGTCGGTACCGTGCTGGGCGCTCTCGTGTGCGGACTCCCGTGCGCGGTCGTGGGCGCGATTGTCGGTGAAATCGTGGGGTGGCTGGTCGGCGCGATCGTCGGCGCCTTCGTCGACTGGCTCGCGCCCGGTACGCGGGAACTCCGCGTAGTGTTCTCGCAGGACGATGGCCAGACGTTCGGCGACATGGTCACCGTTGGCGGATCGGGCGAGCCGCCCGCGCTCGCGTTCAGTCCCAATCATCTCTTCATCGGTTGGATAACCGGCGACAACGACGTCAATCTCGTTTTACCAATAGCGGCTCGCGATGCGACATAAACACCATTGTGCGCCGTCACACCGGGGCCGGGGAGCCAGAGAATGGGCAAATCGCGCGGCGCGGTGCGGCCAGGGGTGGATAGACTTTCCGGTTCTTCAGGCTTTTCCATGGGTCGCTGAATGCGGGCTCTCCACCTTCAGCCGATATGCTCTTCAAGATCATGGGTGGCATTGATTTGGCCGTACCGACGCTTCGATCTCAATAAATTCTGTTTCTCAATGGGTTAGAGGGTTTCTTTTTGCATGGCAGCAGTGGACTCGCGAACGACTGAAGCCTCTTGAAGGCCCGATCGAACAGCTGCCAGGAAGCGAGCGGCGCGACCGCCCGCCGTTGACCCACGCAAATCCCGGATGAACCGATTTTCCTATCCGTTTAGGGAAGCCCGAGTTCTTCGCAAAGCCGGATGAAGGGTATGACCGTCAGCTTGCCGGTCGAATAGTGCCGCTCGCCGAGGTGGGTCTGGTAGAAGCGCGGAATCGGCGTTCTCTCGGCGAAGTAACGCAGCGCGGCGCCGATCGCCTTCTCTCCGGACTTGCATTCGACGGCGAACATGGGTTTCCCATCCTTCAGCACGACAAAATCCACCTCGCGCTTGTCGGTGTCCCGTAAATACCGCAGCTCCATCGAGTAGCCCTGCGTGTCTTCGACCCAATGGCAATACTTGAGAAGCTGGCAGGCGAGCATGTTCTCGAACCTCGGTCCGTCGGCTTCGACGCTGGACCAGTCCCAGAGGTAAAGCTTCGATTGCTTCTTTACGGCGCGAACCCTGGGCGCCCCGTAGGGAGAGACGCGGAAGCAGACGTACAGGTTTTCGAGGATCTGCAGCCAGCGCTCCGCGGTCTTGTGGTCGATCTGAAGATCCTCGCGCAGGCTCTTGACCGAAAGCGGCGAGCCCACCCTCGAGGGCAGCAGGTCCGTCAAATGCTCGATGAGGCTGATCTCGCGTACCTGTTCAAGATCGCGCAGGTCCTCGCGTATCACCCTCGAGATGCGGTCCCTGCGCCAGATGCGATGCTCCGCCTCGTTCTGCGCGAACAGCGGTTCCGGAAAGCCGCCGAATTTCAGCAGGGCTTCGAGGTCGGAGCGTGATGGCTCGCGACTCAGTTCGCGCAGGGAAAAAGGGTGCAGACGGAAGTACCGGTAGCGGCCGGCCAGCGAATCTCCGCCCTTCCTGTAGTAGTCGAGCCGGGCGGAGCCGGTGACGATGATCTTGCGCCTGGACTTTTCCGTATCGTAGATGCCTTTGAGCAGATTTCTCCAGCGACTGTATTTGTGGATTTCATCCAGCAGCAGCAGCCGCTCTTCGGCCGGAAGTTCCGCCCGCCTCAGCCGGGGCGGGACCGCGGGATGATCCCAGTTCAGGTAGGCAGGGTGGGTTGCGTCGGCATCCTTGCCTAAAAAGCCCAGGGCAAACGTCGTTTTGCCGACCTGGCGTGGACCACCGACGAAGACCATCTTTCGTTTCAGCGCGTCCGTGACGCTGCTTTGCAGATAGCGGGCGACATGCATGGAATGGATTATAGTCCACTTTTATCATGAGTAAAGTGGACTCTGGTCTACTTTGGAGTAGTGCTGGGCGGGCGCCGCCCTCGGACGGCAACGCTCTGCGCGCCGCTTGATAGAATCGCGCTGCCCATGCTGCGCCAGAGAACCCTGAAGTCGCTCGTCAGCGCCACCGGCGTCGGCCTGCACACCGGGCAGAAGGTGCGCATGAGCCTGCGCCCGGCGCAACCGGACACCGGCGTCGTGTTTCGCCGCCTGGATCTGCCCGGGGCGGTCGATCTTCCGGCGCGCGCCGATCTGGTCGGCGAGACCCGGCTGTGCTCCTGCCTGGTGCGCGGCGAGGTCAAGGTCTACACCATCGAGCACCTGATGTCGGCGCTGGCGGGGCTCGGCGTGGACAACGTCCATGTGGATCTCGATGGACCCGAGGTCCCGATCATGGACGGCAGCGCCGCGCCGTTCGCGCTGCTCATCCAGCAGGCCGGGATCGAGGAGCAGGGCGCGCCGAAGCGCTTCCTGCGGGTAAAAAAGCGCATCGTCGCCAAAGACGGCGACAAATGGGCGGCGCTCGAGCCCCATGAGGGCTTCAAGTTGTCGTTTTCGATTGTCTACAAGCATCCGGTCATCCTGAAGTCGAATACCGAGCTGAGCGTGGATTTCGCGACCACCTCCTACCTGAAGGAAGTCGCGCGCGCCCGCACTTACGGCTTCGTGCAGGACGTCGAGGACCTGCGCCAGTCGGGGCTGGCGCTGGGCGGCGGCCTGGAGAACGTGGTCGTGCTGGACGAGAACCGGGTGCTGAACGCCGAGGGCCTGCGCTTCGGCGACGAATTCATCCGGCACAAGATTCTCGATGCCATCGGCGACCTCTACCTGCTGGGGCGGCCGCTGCTGGCCGCCTTCAGCGCGCACAAATCCGGCCACGACCTCAACAACCGGCTGGTGCGTGAACTGATCGCCGACCCCTCGGCAACCGAACTGGTGACCTTCGAGGGCGACCAGGAGGCCCCCGCGGGAGTGGCCGGCCTGGCGCGCCTGACTATCGCTTAAGGTGATGATCCAGCAAGGTTTTGAGAGCGCCGCGGGCGGGGGAGTCCGGCAGCCTGAGGTAGAGCGCCTGCAGGGCATCCAGAGCGGCCTGCGAAAGCCGTGCCGGCTGTCGGGCGGGGGCATCGGCGGCCGGCGCCGCCCCGGGTTGCACCCTCACGGAAACTGAATTAACCTCCGCCCCCTGTTGCAGCAGGTAGGTGCGCAAGGCCTCGGCGAGCAGTTTCAGCTTGGCCGCCGCGGCATCAGCCATCTCTTCCCTGGCTTCCTTTATGGCCTTGAGAATATCCTCGGTGCTGGTGGGAGGGCCAACCGAGGCCCTAACGGACTCCACGGTGTACTTTGGCCG
>CAZFRR010000133.1:0-15774 GCA_964521405.1 uncultured Streptomycetaceae bacterium
GCGCTGATGCGCGTGCTGGTGGACATGCTGGGGCGCGACGAGAATCAACTGCGGGTGGTGGCGCCGGATCTCGGCGGCGGTTTCGGGCCCAAGCTGGTGACTTATTCCGAGGATGTCGTCGTCACGCTCGCGGCGCTGATCGCAGGCTGTCCCGTCAAATGGATAGAGGACCGGCGCGAGCACTTCATCTCCACCACGCAGGAGCGCGACCAGTACTGGGAAGTGGAGATCGCGGTAGACGCCGAGGCGCGCATCCTGGGCGTGCGCGGCTCGTTCATACACGATCACGGCGCCTATACGGCGCGCGGCGTGAACCTCGGGCACAATTCGGCGGAGACGGTAACGCTGCCGTACGAGGTGCCCGCATACAAGATGACGGTCAGGCTCGCGCTGACCAACAAGGTGCCGGTGACGCCGGTGCGCGGCGCCGGCCACCCGCAGGGAACGTTCGTCATGGAGCGGCTGCTCGATCGCGTGGCGCGCGAGCTGAAGCTCGACCGCGCTGAAGTGCGGCGGCGCAACCTGATTCCCGCAGCCAAGATGCCCTACACCAAGCAGTTGAAGACCCGCGGCGGCATGCAGGTGGTGCTCGACAGCGGCGACTATCCCAAGTGCCAGCAGGAGGCGTGCGCGCGGGCCGGCTGGGATGGCTTTCGCGTCCGGCAGGAAGCGGCGCGCAAGGAAGGCCGCTACATCGGCATCGGGCTGGCGAATTTCGTCAAAGGCACCGGCCGCGGGCCGTTCGAAGGCGTCACGGTGCGGATCGGCCCGTCGGGCAAGGTACTCGTCTATTCCGGCGCCACGGCGATGGGGCAGAGCACGCGCACCATGCTGGCCCAGATCGTCGCGGAGCAGATCGGCGGCGACATGTCGAACATCTCCGTGACCACGGGCGATACCGATGCCATCCCGATGGGCATAGGCGGGTCGAACAGCCGCCAGACCGTCACCGCCGGGTCTTCGGCGCATCTCGCCGCGAAAAAAGTGCGTCAGAAGGCGATCAAGGTGGCCGCGCTCCTGCTCAAGGCGTCGGAGCAGGACCTCGAGATCGTGGGCGGCGAAGTCCGGGTGAAAGGCGCGCCTGACCTGAAAATCGGCCTGGGGCGTATCGCGCACACGGTCGCCGGCACGCCGGGGTACGCGCTGCCCGGCGAAGTGGAGCCGGGAATGGAAGCCACCGAGTATTTCGTGGTGGACGACATGGCTTACGCCAGCGGCACGGCGGTAGCGGAAGTCGAAGTGGACGTCGAAACCGGCGGCGTGAAGATACTCCGTTACGTCCTCGCGCACGATTGCGGTACCATCCTCCATCCCGTGATCGTGGACGGCCAGATCCTCGGCGGCACCGCGCACGGCATCGGCAACGCGCTCTACGAGTGGATGGGCTTTGATGAAAACGGGCAGCCGGTCACCACCAATCTCGGCGAATACCTCCTGGTAACGGCGACCGAAATGCCGCCGGTGGAGATCATCCACCACGAGTCGCCGTCGCCGTTGAACCCCCTCGGGGTGAAGGGCGTGGGCGAATGCGGCGTGGTGCCGGCGCCCGCGGCGATCATGTCCGCGATCGAGGATGCGCTGACACCGTTCGGCGTGCGCGTCACTCGGACGCCCCTGTTTCCGGCGGAGATCGTTGCCCTGATCAACAAGCAGTGACGACTGACGGGTTGTACGTCACCATTATCTCGTCACCCTTATTCGTCACCCGTATCTCGTCACCTCTTGTTGGTTAATGCGTCGAGCCGCCAAAGCTGGGCGCGCCAGCGCACGGCGATGAGCACGGTGAACGCGAGGCCGATCGCGCAATAGAGCGTGGCGGTGAACGGGTAGCCGAAGCTCGCGATCAGCGGGCCGGAGAGCAGGAGCCCCGGCAGGTTGCCGTAGATCGCCAGCATCCGTATTCCCATGATGCGGCCGTGGAACTGCTTGTCCGAGGTGCGCAGCAGCAGCGCCGCCATCGGCACCAGCCCCAGGCTTTGCGCGCAGCCGGCGAGCACGAGGACCGGGATGCCGGCCGTGGGATGTTGCGTGTGCGCGAACGCGAAGAGCATTGCGTACCAGGCTGCGCAGAAGACGATCATCATGCGCCCCGGGCGGATGGCGCCGCCATGGCGGCTCAGCGCGATCGAGCCCAGCAGTGCGCCGAAAGCCGCGCTCGCGACCATGTAGCCGAGCGTCGTCTGGTCGGCGAGATAGACTTCCTTCGCGACGTAGGGCATCAGGCTGATGAACAGCGGGAACGCCGTCAGGTTGAGCAGGAAGGCGAGGCACATCATCGCGAAGAGATGCGGCGTGTTCCAGACATAGGCGAGGCCTTCCCTGAGGTCGCGCCAGGGCGAGGGACGCGCGGACTCGTTACCGGCGGAGCCGGCCGTTTGCGGGGAGCGCGTCGTGGTCCCCACTGCGCTAACCTGGCCTTCTGCTGATGTATCGCGGGGACGCGCGGACTCGTTACCGGCGTCCCCGGCCGGACGGGACGCGGGACGCGCGCTGCCTCCTTTCAGGGTCAGCAGCGCGCTGATCGCGTACAGGCTCGCCACCACCACGTAAGCCGGTCCGATGCCGAGCGCCGCGACCAGTCCCGCGCCGGTCAGGGCGCCCACGATCCGGGCGGAGTCGAGGGTGGTGCGCTGGATGCTCATCGCTCCCATCAACTGGGCGCCCGGCATGGTTTCGCCGACCAGCGCGGCGCGCACCCCGATGTCGGAAGGGCGCACCAGGCCCAACACCGTGGTGATGGCCAGCACCAGCGCCGGGTTGAGGAGATCCAGGAAAGCGAGAGTCATCAGGGTCGTCGCCAGCACGGCGAAGAGGCCCCGCATGGCGCAAAGCAGGTTGCGGTTGCCGACGCGGTCCCCCATCACGCCGAACATCGGCGCGAGCAGGGTGCCGACGTAGAGCAGGGAGGCGAACACCGTGAGCATGAAGACCGATTTCGTCTCGACCAGCACGTACCAGCCGAGGATCAGCGTCTCCATCTCGAACGCCCACGAAGTCGCCATGTCGGCGGGCCACTGGAAGCGGAAGCTGCGGACCTGGAACGGCGCGAGCGTCGCGGCGCGGGGCGTCAAGCTCAAGTTGCCTCGACGCCAGTGATGAGTGCTGAGTGCTGGGTGCTGAGTGCCTGGTGCAAAACCATTTTCTCCCTCAGACGGCTAAGATAGCGTGAGTTGCAGCGGGAGGCTAGCTCCGTTTGTGCGATCGGAGTAGATTTCCACGAATCGAAAGCAACGACGTCGGGCAAACAAAACGGCGATTCTTGTCAGAGGAGATCACTATGACCGCGACTTTGAAAAACGGGGTGGGACTGGCGGCGACGGTCTTGGCGGCGCTGGCTGCCGCGCTCGCTGCTGGCGGCACTCAGGCGCAGCCGGCCTGGAAGCCGCAGCGGGCGGTGGAGCTGATCGCCACCAACGCGCCCGGAGGAGGGTCCGACCGGATGCTGCGCATCATGTCGAAGATCCTGCAGGAAGGCCGCCAGACCGATACCCCGGCGAACGTGGTGAACAAGCCCGGTGGCGGCGGCAGCGTCGCTTACGCTTACCTCAACCTGCATCCGGGCGACGCCCATTTCCTGCTGCTCGGCTCGAAATCGCTGCTGACCAACAATATCGCTGGGAACGGGCCGAGCTACACCGAGATCACGCCCGTCTCGTTCCTGTTCGGCGAATACATCTCGGTGACGGTGAAGCCCGACTCGCCGCTGAAGAGCGGCAGGGACATGATCGAGCGCCTGAAGAAGGACCCCACGGCGTTGAGCTTCGGCATCGCGACCAGCCTCGGCAACCCGAACCACCAGGGCGTGGCCACGGCCTTGAAGGCGGCCGGCGTCGATATCAAAAAACTACGCACCGTCATCTTCCCGTCGGGCGGGGCGGCCAGCACCGCGATGCTCGGCGGCCACATCGACGTCGTGCCGATCACGGCCGCGTTCGCGGCGTCGATGGCGCGGCAGGGGCAGGTGCGCGTGCTCGCGGTGACTTCGCCGGTGCGCCTGACCGACGTGCTGTCCGACGTGCCGACGTGGCGCGAGCAGGGTTACGACGCCGTGGTGTCGAACTGGCGCGCCGTCTTCGGCCCGCGGGGCATGACGGAGCCGCAGACCGCCTACTGGGAGCAGTGGTTCGCCCGCTTCGTCGAGTCGGAGGAGTGGAAGAAGGAGCTCGAGGCCAATTTCTGGCGGAGCGAGTTTCTGCGCAGCGCCGAGACGCGCAAGTACCTGGAGCAGGACAACGTGCAGGTGAAGGCATTTTTGGTCGAGCTTGGCCTGGCCAGGTGAGGCCGGTGACGAGTGAAGAGAGAAAAGCCTCACCGCGAAGGCCGCAAAGGCCGCGAAGGAAATGAACAGCCTCAACGCGAAGGCCGCAAAGGCCGCGAAGAAATAATAATTAAAACAAAGGTCGCGAAGACAGCGCCAAGTGGGTATCTGGATACGGGTTTGGAAATACAGGGGCCGGTAGACTCATCTGTAGTAGTTGCGGCTTGATCTGACAGCCAGCGTCCGCTTACCCAAAGCAGCCACTCGTCACTCGATCACCCTTGTGGCCTGCACCAGTATCGATTGCGGAATCGTGATGCCCAGCGCTTTGGCGGTTTTCAGGTTTAGGACTAGCTCAAATTTGGTCGGCTGCTCAATCGGAAGCTCGCCAGGTTTCGCACCCTTGAGGATTTTGTCCACGTAGGCGGCGGCGCGCCGGAAATTGTCATGCTGCAAGGGTCCATATGACATCAATCCACCCGCTTCTGCGAACTCATTTTGTGGAGAGATTGCCGGGAGCCGGGCGCGAATAGTGCGATCGACAATTTCCTGGCGCTGGGCAGTCAGCAGTGAGCCCGTGATCATCATATAAGCATGGACGCCGAGTGCAGAGCCACGTTTGAAAGCCGGCTCGATATCGGCGGCTTGCCGCAATTCGATCGGGGTGACGCGGATTTTCAATTGGACGGCTGCCTTCTCAATCTCAGTTACCGGGGAAAGGCTGCCGAGGTTGACCGGCTCGAACAGTAGCACCACGTGCGTAATGTGTGGGAACGCCTCCTTGAGCAGTTGCAGCCGTTTGGCGCCGAGGTCCCGGGCCAAGTTCGTCAATCCCGTCGCGTTGCCCCCGGGCCGTTGCAGGCTCTCCACGACGCCGTGCGCCAAGGGATCCTGAACTATGGCGAACACGATCGGTATGGTCTTCGTTCTCTCGGCGAGCAAGCGGGTGCCCGCGTCCCCGGAGGTCAGCAGCAGATCAGGCTGGGTAGCGATCAGTTCGGCGGCCACGCCCGGCGCGGCCTGCACAACGCTGTTGGCGTAGCGGGCATCGATGATGTAGTCGCGCCCTTCGACCCAGCGCAGTTCGGCCATGCCCTGGCGAAATGCGGCGAGCCACCCGGCGTTGCTCTTGACCGTAGACCCGCTGAAATATCCGATATGCCGCACACGGCGCTCCCGCTGAGTCTGTGCGGCGAGCGGCGCTGTGAGAGCCACCGCGCCAAGCACAGCGAGAAGTTTGCGACGATTGTTCATTTACCCCTCAATCTGGGCGCCTATTATGCTCGCTTACGCCAAGGGCAGCAGATTTGCGATTCAGTGCCGGGTTTAAGGGTCTTGTTGGCGGCGAACGGCCGCTTCTGGCGAAAGCGGACATTGCCCATTAGATCAAGTCCTGGATACTGCAAATGCCGAGTTCAATAACTTTACCCGGGGATCCGTATTTCCACGATGTTTCCCATAACCGAGACTTGGCGTTGTCTTCGCGACCTTGGGTTGGTTTTCGATGAAGAATTCCTTTGCGGCCTTGGCGGCCTTCGCGTTGAGGCTGTTATTTTCCTCCGCGTCCTTGGCGTCCTTGGCGGTAAAGCTTTTCTTGTTCCTTCGTATTCTTGGCGGTCTTGGCGGTGAAGTTTTTCGGCCAGTTAACTGACTGCACAACTCAGCTGCCCATTTCGAGAATATCGAAACCGCAATTGCGGTCGACGAGGTAAACCAGGCCGCGGGCATCGACCTCGACGTCGTTGGTCTGCGGCGCCTTCGCTCCGCCGCACGGCTCCGGGATGTACCAGCCTACTTCCTCCGGCGCGAGCGGGTCGCGGAAGTCCACCACCCGCAGCCCGCCGGAAAACCACGCGCAGTACGCCAGCGTGCCTTCGATGTGTTCCTGGAACTGGTGCGCGCCGAAGCGCCCGCCCTTCCGCGCGTAAGGCGTGTCGAGCTCGCTCACCTGGAAGTGACCGAGCGGCCGGATGTTCGCGAGATCGCCGACGTCGAACAACCACAACCCGGCGGGAATCCGGCCGGGATGGCGCCCGTGCGCCTCGTCCATCACGATCGCCACGTCGCGCCCCGCGACCGGGTGCGGCACGCGCAGCACGGTATGCGTGGGATCGGTGATCGGGGGATGGTAGTTGTAGGAGCCGACGGTGCGCGGGCGCGCGATGTCGGAGACGTCGATTACGCGCAGCCCCGCGTTGAAACAGCCGGCCCACAAGTGATCGCCGCAGCGCATGGCGTGATGCAGGTGCCAGTCCTCGTACGGACCCTCCGGCGTCTCGCCCCCCGCGATGTGCTGGCCGGGCAGCCACCAGCGTGAGACCTCCTTTGGCTGCGCCGGATTCCTCACTTCGTAGTTGATCAAGATGTTGCCGCCGTAGCCGTCCATACCCGTGGAGATATAGGCGTAGTTTTCGTCGACGTCGAAGCGGTGCGCGCCGACGCCGCCGGTGCGGATGTGCGCGATTCTCCGCGGCTTAGCGATGTTCGAGATATCCCAAACGCGGATGCCGGCATTCGGGAAGCCGTCGCGGCTCCATGCTTCGAGCTGGGCGAGCTGCGACGGCGTGACTTTGATCCTGTCGGCGAGCTCGGCGGCGGTCGGCGCGCGCCCGAGCGCCTGCTCCATGTCGGCGCGCGTCCTGGCGAGTCGCACCGCCTTGGCGGCAAAGCGCCGGCTCGGCCGCTCGACGTTGGTGTACATAATGTCGCCGACGACGCGCACCTTGTGGCTGTGCTCGTCCGAGCGATCGAGCCTGATCTCCGCCACTACCCGCGGCTGCCGCGGATCCGACACGTCCACGATCGTCGTGCCGTGCGGCGGGTCCATGTGACCGAGAAAAGCATGACGGCCCTGCACCACCACCTGGCCGGCGCCCGGCAGGTCGAGATGCCCGAGCCGTTTCATGCGGTGGGCCAGCGTTGAAGCCGACGTGACCGGGGTGTCCATGCGTGTTCCTTTTATTAGTTTGCAGTTTGCAGTTTGCAGTGGGCAGTTTGCAGCAGGAAGTTTGTTTTGCTGCCAACTGCCAACTGCCAACTGACGGCTGCCAACTTCCCGCTTATTCCGTCACTCGTCTCTCAGCACTCAGCACTCAGCACTCAGCACTCAGCACTCTTCCGGCTACGCCGGCTCCATTCCCTTTTTCCTGATGACCGGCGCGGCTTGCGGCGATTTCAGGAATTTCACCAGCGCGCGGGCTGCTTCCGGTGCGGGCGCTTTCGCGTGCAGGCCGGCGGAGAACACGGTGATCTCCTGGATGTCCGGCGGCAGCGGCCCGACCAGCTCGATGCCCGGCACGGGGAGGAGCTCGCTCACCTGCTGGAACGCGATCTCCGCTTCGCCGCGCGCGACGACCCCGCCGGATGGCTGGCCCAGGGTCTGGGTGACTTTGTGCTTGATGCTCTCGGCGATGCCCATGCGCTGAAACAGGCCGACGAGATAAAGCCCGCTGGGACCGGTCGAGTACGCGATGCCCTTCGCCGCGAGCACCGCGCGCTTCACGGCTTCTCCCGAGCTGATGTCGGGCTTCGGTGCGCCGGACCTGACCGCCACACCGATCCCCGATTTCGCGAGATCGCTGCGGTCGGTGACGATGCCGGCTTTCATGAGTTCTTCCAGCGAAGCGGCCGAGAGGATCACGAGGTCCACGATCTCGCCGCCCTTGAGACGGCTCATCATCTGCACGCTCGGGACCATCACGTTCTCCACTTTGTGGCCGGTGTCGCGCTCGAATGCCGGCAGTAGCTCGAGGTAGGCCTCCTTGAAGGCGGCGGACAGCATGACTTTGATGTTGGACATGGGCGTAATGAGGGATCAGGGAAGGGGCTGTTCCAGGTTCCAGATTCCGGGTTCAAGGTTTAAGGTTTAACTTGGAACTTTGAACTTGGAACTTTGAACGGGATGTCATCTGTATCTCGTCACTGGTTTGAAGTTCGGGCAAAGCCGTAAAGCGTTTCCGGGTTGGTGACGAGGATGCGGTTGCGGATGGCTTCGTCGGGCGCCCATTCAGCGAGGAGATCGAAGAGCCGCGCGTCGTCCGGCTTGTTTTTCTCGGAAGGGTGCGGCCAGTCGCTTCCCCACACCAGCCGCTCCGGCGCCGCCTTCACCCAGGCCTGCGCGATTTGGGTGGCGTCCGGGTAGTCCGGCGGGCCGACCCGGGTATTCAAATACGCGCCCGCGAGCTTCACCCAGGTGCGGCCCTTGTCGATCAGCCCGCGGATGATCCCGAACGCGGGATGGTCGAGGCCGGCCGCCGGCGTGAGTCGCCCCATGTGATCGATCACGATCGGTGTCGGCAGGCGCCGCAACAGGTCCGCTTGCTCGACGAACAGGTCGCCCGGCGCGTGAAACTGGATGTGCCAGCCGAGGGGCGCGATGCGTTTCGCGAGCGGCTCGACCATGTCGATGGTGACGACCGCGGTGGCGGCCTCGCCGAGGGAAAAGCGGATGCCGCGGATGCCGCCCGCATCGAGCTTCTTCAGCTCGGCCTCGGTCACCGTCGGGTGCAGCACGGCGATGCCGCGCGCGTTCGCGCCGAGCTGACTGAGTGCATCGAGCGTGACCCGGTTGTCGGTCGCGTAGGCGCGCGGCTGGACCACGACGACGCGCGTCGTGCCGTTCTTCTTCTGCAGCAGCCGGTAATCCGCCACGGTCGCGCTCGTCGGCGAGGGCCGCGCATTGGGTGGCTCCGGAAAACGCGGGTCGTAGATGTGCATGTGGCAGTCGGCCGCGTTCAAAGGGGCCTTCAACTGCGGCGGCGCGGTCCCGGCGGAATTCGGCACGGCTTGCGGTTCGCGGCTGTTCATATTGTTGTCGCCCATATTTAACCGAGAAAAAGGTATTTGCCACAGAGAACACAGAGTTCACAGAGGAAAAGCAAGAATGCAAGTCATGTTCAAGCCTCACCCATTCGGTGAGCGTGGCGTGCTGACTCAACCCTTTGCATCTCTCCGTGTTCTCTGTGATCTCTGTGGCTGAATTGAAGTTATTAGGTTTACTGCTCCTGCCGCATGCCCGCCGCCCTGGCGACCTTCGTCCATTTGGCAATCTCTGCGCTAACCATCTTGCGCAGATCTTCCGGTGTCCTGGGGTCCGCCTCGGCGCCCTCGTCGATGAACTTCTTCCGGGTTTCGGGCAAGTTGAGGAACGCCGTGATCTCCATGTTGAGCCGGGCAATGACGGCGGGCGGGGTGCCGGCCGGCGCCGCGATGGACCACCAGTTGGCGGCTTCGTAGCCGGGCACGCCGGACTCGGCGATGGTCGGCAGGTCCGGCAGGGTCGCGGCGCGCTTCGCGCCACCGGTGGCGATCGCTTTCAGCCGGCCCGAGCGGAGGTGCGGTATCGACGAGACGATCGACCCGATTGTCATGTGCGTCTGGCCGCCCATGACGTCGATCAGCGCCGGCGCGCCGCCCTTGTACAGCACGACGGTGAGATCGTGGCCCGAGAGACTGCTGAAGAGCACGTGCACGAAGTGCTGAAATCCGCCCGCGCTCGCCATGGTGACGACGCCCGGCTTGGCCTTTGCCGCGGCGAGCAACTCTTTCACCGAGTTCACCGGCAGCAGGGGTCCGACCGTGAGCACGACGTGCCCGGCGCCGAGCAACGCGACCCAGTCGAACGCCTGGTAGGGATCGTAGGGCAGCTTGCGCACCGCCGGGTTCATCGCGAACGCGGCGGAAGCCAGTAGCAGCGTGTAGCCGTCGGGCGCCGAGCGCGCCGCCACGTCGGTGCCGATCATGGCGTCCGCGCCGGGACGATTGTCCACGATGACCTGTTTTCCGAGGCGGCAGCTCAAGTGCTGCGCGGCGTAGCGGGCCATGATGTCGTTGCTGCCGCCGGGCGCCTGCGGCACGATCAGGCGGACCGGCTTGGTGGGAAAGCTCTTTTCCGCACTCCCTTGCGCCGCGTGTGCGCCGGTCGCGGCCGCAAGCAGAATCGCGAAGTGCGCTGCGAAGTTCGTTTTCATCCGCTCACCGTCGCAAGAATAGCAATGCCAGTGATGAGAGACGGGCAATGAGGTCATCCCTCATCCCTCATCCCTCATCCCTGTTTCATCAGTCCCACTTCGGCGCGCGCCCCTTGGGATCTGCGATCCGGCCGTCCGGGCGCGCGAGCGCATGGATGCGGCGCATCTCGTCATCGCTCAAAGTGAAATTGAAAACGTCCAGGCTCTCGGCCATGTGGTGCGGGTTCGCGGAGCGCGGGATGGGGGCGATGTTGCCTTGCTGCACCAGCCAGCGCAGCACCACCTGGGCGATGGACTTGCCCCTGGCTTTCGCCATCTCGGCCAGCACCGGGTCTTTGAACACGCGCCCGCGCCCGAGCGGGCAGTACGCCATGAAAGCGAGCCCGGCCTTGCGGCAGAACGCCAGCACCCTGGATTGGTCCAGGTACGGGTGGTACTCGGCCTGCAACACCGCGAGCGGCTCGGGGCAGAGCCGCATCGCGTCCTCGGTCAAGGCGATGTTGAAGTTGGCGACACCGATGTGGCGCGCCTTGCCTGCGCGTTTTGCCTTCGCCAGCGCGCCCATGGTTTCCGCGAGCGGGGTGCCGTCGATGGCCGGCCAGTGCACGAACAGGAGATCCACGTAATCCGTCTGCAGGCGCGCGAGGCTTTCCTCCACCGAGTTCGCGAAGGCGTCCGCCTTCAGGTATTCGTGCGACACCTTGGTGACGAGGAAGATGTCCTGGCGCGGCACGCCGGAAGCTTTGATGCCGGCGCCCACGCCTTCCTCGGTCCCGTACTTCCACGCGGTGTCGATGTGGCGGTAGCCGATTTTCAGCGCGTTGGCGACGATCTCGCTGCAGTTGCCGAGCTGCGAGGTGCCGAAGCCGATGACCGGCATTTGCATGCCGCGGGCGAACAGGGTGGGGATGTCGGTATTGCTCATGGGCTGATCCTATCGTTCTTGGCCGCTAAACCGGCGACAAGGTAAACCGTTGCGGATTTTCCGTCACCCTTATCTCGTCACCCGGCCTGGAGGCTGGTCGTGTTGACGTGACTGGCTAGAACACGTCGTCGCGGCCGCCGCTCTGGAAATCGCCATGGCGGCGGGTAACGTCCCCGGGGTCGAGCAAGCCCTTGTCGGCGACCAGACGCTCGAACGCGCGGAGCCAGCGCTCGTAGTAGGTGGACGCCTCGCCCTCACGCTCGGCCCGCGCGATCTCCGCGATGAGCCGCGCCTGGAACTCGCGCCATTCGAAGCGGGCCTCGTGGTTCATCGCCACCGTCATGCCGAAGATGCGTCCCTGCCACGCCTCGTCGAACACCAGTTCGCCGTTCTTCCGCGGCAACGCCGCCTCGCCGGTCATGTCTGCGATCAGCCGGCTCGGAGCAGGATCCATCGCTATTAATCCTTCGGTAAGTCTCCGCCAGCGCTGGTCAGCGCGCGGACGCACCCGAGGGTCGCTGCGCGAGCGCGACGCCGATCATCGCGTCGCGCGTGACCATTCGGGCCAGCTCGGTCTCGCTCATTCCTTCCGTGCCCGGGGGCCGCTGCGGCAGCACCAGGTATCGCACTTCGGCGCTAGAGTCCCAGACGCGGATGTCGACGGTTTCCGGCAGGTCCAGGCCGAACTCGTGGAGCACCACGCGCGGCTCGATCACGGCCCGCGAGCGGTACTCGAACGACTTGTACCAGGTGGGCGGGAGCCCGATAAGAGTGTGCGGGTAGCAGGAGCAGAGCGTGCAGGTCACGAGGTTGTGCACTTGTGGCGTATTTTCGACCACCATGAGATCGACCCCGCCGAAGCCCAGCTCCTCGATGGCAGCGGTGCCGTCGGCCAGCAGGCGTTTCTTGTAAGCGGGATCGGCCCACGCCCGCGCAACGACCTTGGCGCCGTGGTGCGGGCCGATGTCCTGCTCGTAGGCGCTGACGATGCGGTCCACCGCGTCGCTCGAAACCAGCTTCTTTTCCACCAGCAGCGACTCGAGCGCGCGCACCCTCAGCGAGAGGACCGACTCCGGCTCGCGGTGATGGTGACCGTGGCCGTCGTGATGCTCGTGGTCGTGGTCGTCGTTCATGTCCCGTGCCTCCCTGTCGTCGGCGCGGGCGACGCTGCTTCGAGATAGCGCTCCCACAGATCGAGGTGGACGCACGCGCGCGGCTCGGCCGAGACACCCCACAGGTCGACGGCCTCGAAGCGGACGCTGTACAGAGCGTGCGACTGCTCGCCCTCTCCATGAGCGTTGGTGTCGGGGAAGATGTAGGAGCCGTGCACGTGGTGAATGACGCCGTGTTTACCGCGCGCGTAGCGCGGCAGCCGGGTGTGGCCGCTCGGTGCGTCGCGGCGGGTGATGACGCGGTCGCCCGGCGCGTAGCGCGGTGGCGGACCGGGTTGACGGAAGTGGGGCCGCGCCGTAAGCCTGCGCAGCATTTGCGCGTTGAGGCCGGGATCCTCGTGTAACGGTGCCGGGTCGTGCCCTCGTGCCAGCAGCTCCATTCGGCGCTCGAGTTCCTCCCGGGTGATCACGCCTTTCTCGACGAGGAGACGGACGTTCCGGTCGAGCCAGCGCTCGTAGTAGCTCGAGGCCAGATAGTCCTGCGGCGGCATCCTCTCGATCGCGTGGCGGCCCTCGTCCTGGTTGAATATTTTCCGCGCGCCGCAGGCGCGGCTCACGCCGAGCACCCGCCCTTCCCACTCGGCGTGGAAGACCGGCTCATCCGGCTCGCGCTCGACGCGCCCGAAGCCGTGCATGCCGCCCATGTCGTGGATGCCATTCATGCCGGAGCGGCCCTCGAAACTCTCCGGCACAGCCACCAGAACATGCCGCCCATGGCCGTCCAGAGAATTAATTGGCCGAGGAGCGACAGGAAGCGAAATTCACCGACCAGGCCGGGCGGCAGCCGCACCGGGTCCGGGTTCGGCGGGAACGCCAGAAAGAGTACAGCGAGACCGGCCGCGTAGGCGATCGCTACCCCGGCACGCGCCAGCCGGTTCGCGCGCCGCAGCCTGCGTTCGAGCCCGAGCGCCACGACCGATCCGATCAACGACAGGGCGATGAATCCCAGAAAGAGCTGCTGGCGATAATCGATCGTCTCCAGCTCTCCAACTCCCGGCGGACTGGCGGGATACTTCAACAACGGAAAAATCGCCACCGCCCAGCCCAGGAGCAGCGCGAGAAAAATCCCCTGCTTGCCGTATCCGATGTCAGCGAACCAGGGCCGGATGGCATGGGCGAGCAGGCCGAACAGCAGTCCCCAGGCGCTGCCGTAGAGAAGAAAGCCGATGAAGAGCCCGAGCTTCTGCGCCGGCCGGCTGACGACCGGCACTTCAGGAGCGGCGGCCGGAGCGCCGTGCGCGTGCTGCTCCAATGCGACCGCGCGGTCGATGAGCGGCTCGGTGAAGATCGAGTGGAAGCCGGCCGCCACGAACCCTCCGAGCAGGCCGGCGAGGACCGCGGCTTTCAGCACTGCGGCGAACGACTGGGTTTCCATCCGTGGGAACTTTTAACCGGCCAGCGGGTGAGCGTGCGGCACAGAGCGGGGAACAACCTAATGACAGGGAAAGCCCGACGCATGGCGCGCGTCATGGAGGGCTTCGTGAATCAGATTCATGTCGAACGCGGCGGGGCCGTGAACCAATGAGAGCAGCAAGCCCTGGTCGAGGGCCGCCACGTAGAGCGTAAAAAGGCCGAGCACCACCAGCCCCCCGGAAATCCACCCCTGTCCCGTATTATTAATGGCTGGTTCCATATATCAGTTGCCGATTTTTGCGTAATCTATGCCTGTCACTCAAGCGAGGCAAGCCCTGATTATTTGGGTTGAAAGGAGAGGAACAGTGAAACGAGCATTCCATGGCGCCACCGCCGCGGCAGTACTGCTTGCCATTGCGTGCACGGTGGGGCCCGTCTGCGCGCAGGGGGATTACCCCGCGAAGCCGATACGATTCATCGTGCCGTTCCCGCCCGGCGGCGGGACCGACATCGTTTCCCGCCTCGTCACCGGCAAGATGACCGAAACTCTCGGCTGGCGGATCGTCATCGACAACCGGGGCGGCGCGGGCGGGAGCGTGGGGATGGAGGTGGCTGCCAATTCCGCCCCCGATGGCTATACGCTGGTGATGGGGCAGACCAGCAACCTCGCGATCAATCCCTCGCTTTATTCCAAGCTGCCGTATCAGCCGTTGAAAGACTTCTCCCCGGTGTCCCTGGTGAGCATGATTCCGGTCACCGTCATGATCGCGGCCAAGGCGCCCTACAAATCGCTCGCCGACCTCGTCAGCGCCGCGAAAGCGAAGCCGGGCCAGGTGACTTTCGCCACGACCGGCAACGGCACCGTTGGGCACCTTACGGGCGAGCTGCTCCAGCGCATGGCCGGAGTGAAATTCATCCACGTGCCCTACAAGGGCGCCGGCCAGGCGTTTCCCGACCTTCTCGGCGGCAGGGTGGATTTTTTCCTCGCGTCGCTGGAGACCGCGATACCGCAGGTCAAGGCCGGCGCGATACGCGCGCTCGCCGTGACCTCGGCGCAGCGCGCCACGGCGCTGCCCGACGTTCCGACCATCGCCGAATCCGGCTACAAGGGGTTTGACGCGAACACCTGGACCGGCGTGCTGGTGGCGGCGCGCACGCCGCAGCCCATCATCGCGCGGTTGAACGCCGAGATCACGCGCATCCTCGATATGCCCGACATGCGCGCCCGCCTGGCGACGGGAGGAAATCCCGTGCAAACCGGCCCGAAGGCGTTTGCAGCCCTGCTGAAGTCCGATACCGAGAAATGGGCGCGGATCGTGAAGGAGGCGGGCGTGAAGGTGGAATGAGTAGGAGTTTGTCGGACTTAGGCCGACAAACTCCTTATTCGCCTGAATTCCGGCCAGCTTCACGAGTTTCGCGTAGCACCCCAACTCGAGCCTGATGAGAGCAGAAAACTGCTCCAGCGTGTCGCCGACCCGCTCGTAGCCCTCGATAGGGGGCCGGACTGTACGCTGTGTTTTCACGGCGGTCGTTATCCGGTTTCATGAATGTCGCCGGCGGCGGACCGGCTTCAGCCGGGGCTCGCTGCCGCCGGGCGCGGCCAGACGGCCGCTCACCTGCGCGATCAGATGGTCGAGACCAACGAAATTCACGTTGTGGCCGGCCAACTCGCGGCGATAAGGGCGACTGACATCTTGCGCGACGACGAAGTTGTCCCCATCGGGGTAGCGCAGGCGGAACGCGACGAGATTGCGTGGATCGAAAGCGTCTGCCGACCACTTGCACTCGATTGCGGTTGGCGGTTTGCCGCGCCCCGCGATCACGAAATCGATTTCGTGCTGGCGCTTGTCGCGCCAGTAACGGATGTCCCGGGTCTGAAGGCGGGCGTGAAGCTCGTTCAGGACAAAATGCTCCCATAGCACGCCAAGATCGCCGTGGCGCACCGTATCCCAGCCCCGGTAATGGCAGACGAACCCGGTGTCGAATGCGTACACTTTGGGCGCGGCGATGATTTCGGTCGCCCGGCGCGAACTGTATGGCTTCAGCACGTGCGCGACGAAAGTCGCTTCGAGCACGGCGAGGTAGTTCGAGATGGTC
>CAZFRR010000134.1:0-2860 GCA_964521405.1 uncultured Streptomycetaceae bacterium
TCTGCGTCGGCTGGCGCGAGGGCCGCTTCGAGATCTCCACGCGCCCGGTACAGTTCACGCGCGTCAAACCCGGCGAGACGCTTTTGAAAGAGAACGTCGCCGCGTAACAATCGGGGAAAGACCGTCCCTGATTATTCCCTACGTCGAAACCGGAACGCGCGCCGCCTTGCCGTCCTTATAGCGGCGCCCGCGGTCGGTTATGCGCCTCTCTCGCTCCAACTTCATCACCGGGACGCCATAGCCGCAGCTCGTCATCGTCTGTTCGATCTCGACTACGATCACTTGCCGCGCTGCCCCCTTCAGCTCCGCCGCCGGATGCTGAAGCAATAGCTGCGCCAATGGCGAGTCGTCTAGGGGTGTAGCGCGCGCCTTGCCGAACAGCCGGACGATGGCGGCGTCTTCTTCCTCGAACGAGCAGACCATGACCGTGATGGGGCCTCCTGCCGCGCAATGCCTGGCCGTTTCGCTGCCGGAACCACGGTAATCCAGATAGGCAACCCGGTTGGGGCCGAGAATATGCAGCGAGACGCCGCCCTTGGGCGAAACATTGACGGGGCCGACTTCGTTGGGGCCGTTCGCCAGCTGTGGGTCCGCAGATGCGACGAAAAACATCGCAGCGCTGCGGATCAGCACTGCCTGTTCGTCAGTGATAGAAGGATGATAGGTCGCCATGTTTGTCGGCTCCAGGGAATTTGACGGAAGGCTGAACTCCTAGTCTAGCGTAATGCCGGCCTGCCGGCCGACGCGCGCGATGCGCCCGCGGCAAGACCGCTCGCGCGCCGCCTGATGCGTGACATCGAATCAGCCACGAACCCCGTTAGAGGCCGCGCCTCTAACGGGGCGGAACCGAAAAAAATCAGCTTCCCGGTTTGATGTTGGCGATCCTGACTACTTTCTGCCACTTCGCGATGTCGCGCTTGAGCACTTCGCGGAGGCGCTCCGGCGAGCCACCGGCGGGTTCCATGCCATCGCCCGCCATGCGCTCTTTCACGTCGGGCAGTTGCAGGATGCGGTTGATCTCGCGGTTCCAGCGCACGACGATGTCCTTGGGCAGCGCTTGCGGGGCCAGGACCGCCGACCAAATCACGGCTTCATAACCGGGGACGGTTTCAGCCACGGTCGGAATATTGGGCACGGCGTTGGAGCGCTTGGCCGTAGTCACCGCAACGCCGCGCACGCGATTCGATCTAATGTGCGGAATCATCACTGACAGGGCGCCGAAGCTGAGCTGAATCTGCCCGGCGAGCAGGTCGTTCAGTGCGGGGCCGGCGCCCTTGTACGGCACGTGCGTCATCCTGGTGCCGGCCATCTGGTTGAAGAGTTCGGTCCCGAGGTGAGTGTCGCCACCGGTGCCGCCAGAGCCATAGTTAAGCTTGCCGGGATTCGCCAAGTCATACGCGATCAGTTCCTTTATGCTCTTAATGGGAACCGACGGATGGAGCGTCACCAGGTTGGTGGCCTCGCCGATCAGCGCGATCGGCGCCACGTCGTTCTCCGGGTCGTAGGGCAGCTTGTAGAGCGCCGCGTTTGCGGTGTAGGCGCCCGACACGATGATCATGGTGTAACCGTCGGGGTTCGCCCGCACTGCGATTTCCGTGCCGATGGCGCCGCCGCCGCCGGGGCGGTTGTCCACCACTACCGTTTGCTTGAGGGTCTCGGTGAGTTTCTGCGCCAGCATCCGCGCCACGATGTCGGACGGGCCGCCGGGCGGGAACGGCACGATCAGCCGGATCGGCCTGGTCGGGTAGTTCTGCTGGGCATGCACGCCGCCCGCCGCAAGCAGCAGGCCAAGAATCGCAGTCATCAGCCAGTAAGTTCGCATAGCGTTCCCCTGTGAAGTTATCGTTGCGCTTGGGCGGCCGCAAAGAAGATGGCCTTGCGAGTGTATCAATACGATAAACGCGCTTGGGTATAATCAGAACCTCGATTTCCCTATAAGCCTATCGGCAATCGCAATGGCGCAAACCAATACCAACTGGGAATTGAAATACCGCCTTGGCCGGCGCTTAAGGTTGCGCGACCTTCATGTCCTGTCCGCTGTCATACAGTGGGGCAGCATGGCGAAGGCGGCCACGCATCTCGCAATGTCTCAGCCGGCGGTATCTGAGGCGATCTCCAAACTGGAAGACACGCTTGGTGTCCGGCTTCTTGATCGCAACTCGCGCGGGATCGAGCCCACCGTCTACGCGCACGCGCTGCTAAAACATGGCGATGTAGTGTTCGATGAGCTGACGCAGGCAGTAAGAGATATCGAGTTCCTGGCAGACCCAACGGCAGGGGAAGTTCGGGTCGCATCGTCAGAGCTATTCGCTGCCGGGCTATTGCCGGCAGGTATTTATCGATTAACGCGGCGCTATCCCAGAATCGTTGTGCGTGTGGTTCAGGCAGATAGTGCGACGCTGGAATTTCGGGAACTGCGAGAGCGGAGTGTCGACCTGGTGCTGGCAAGAACGCACGAGGATTTCGCGGAAGAAGACCTCGATATCGAAGTCATCGCCCATGATCGGCATTTCGTGGTGGCAGGAACGCAGAGCCGCTGGGCACGCCGGCGCAAGGTTACCCTGGCGGAATTGGTGAATGAACCATGGATATTTCCATCAAACCAGGTAGTCCGTGCATTGATTTCCGAAGCGTTCAAGGCGCATGGATTGGAGGTTCCGCAGGCAAGGGTGAGTGCCGGTTCCATCCCGCTTCGCTACCATCTCCTCGCAACCGGGGCGTTCCTTGATGTGCTTCCCGATTCTGTGCTGCGCTACAACGCCAAGCAGTGGTCGCTCAAAGCATTGCCCATCGATTTGGGCGTCAAGCCACGGTCAATTGCGATCGTCACGCTGAAGCATCGCACCGTCAGCCCGGTGGT
>CAZFRR010000135.1:0-1623 GCA_964521405.1 uncultured Streptomycetaceae bacterium
GCGCAGGCTGCCGGTCAAGAACAAGGGCGAACTTCCGGTGATCCCGGTCGATGCGCGCGCGGCGGAAGTGCGGGCGATCAAGGTGGGCTGAACATGAAAACCATACGCAGGCAAAACCTCCTCGCCGCCGCGCTCGTTGGCGCGCTGGCGCTGCTCGGCGCTGCTGCTCCCGCGTATGCCGCAGACAAGAAGCCCAACATCCTCTTCATCCTCACAGACAACCTGGGCTACGGCGAAATCGGTGTGTATGGAGGCGGCGCAACGCGCGGCGCGCCCACGCCGCGCATCGACAAGATTGCCGGTGAGGGCCTGCGCCTCACCAACATGAACATGGAGACCCAATGCACGCCGAGCCGCTCCAGTCTCATGACCGGCCGCTTTTCGATCCGCTCGGGCACTTACGCGGTGCCGTTCGGCGGCGTCCCGGAAGGGTTGACGCAATGGGAAGTCACCGTCGCGGAATCGCTGTCGGCTGCCGGTTACGCCACGGCGTTGCATGGCAAGTGGCATCTCGGCAGCCATGATGGCCGGCTGCCGAACGATCAGGGCTTCGACGAGTGGTACGGCATCCCGCGCACAACGGACGAGTCGCGGTGGTCATCCTCGCCGGGTTGGTCGCCGGATATTGCACCGCAGGAAAAAATCATGGAGGGCAAGAAAGGCGGAAAGAGTATTGCCTTGAAGGACTACGACATTGTGCAGCGCCGGCTCATCGATGCCGAAATCACCAGGCGCTCGGTCGCATTCATGGAGCGGCACGCCAAGGCAGGCAAGCCATTCTTCATGTATGTGAGCCTCACTCAGCCGCACCTCCCCACCGAACCGAACCCGGCCTTCAAAGGTAAGACCGGCAACGGCGATTGGGCCGACATGCTGGCCGAGATGGACAGTAACGTTGGCCAAATGCTCGATGCCGTGGACAAACTCGGCATAGCCAACAATACCATCGTGATCTTCACCAGCGACAACGGCCCGGAATTCTTCCAACCCTGGGACGGCTGGGCAGGCCCGTGGCGCGGCCAGTATTTCACCGCGCTCGAAGGCGGCATTCGCGTGCCGTTCATGATCCGCTGGCCGGGCAAGGTGCCCGCCGGGCGTGTCAGCAACGAAATCGTGCACGGCGTGGACATGTTCGCGACACTCGCGAAGATCGCCGGCGCCAAGGTGCCTAACGACCGGCCCATGGACAGCCTGGACCAGTCCGCTTTCTTCCTCGGCAAGTCCGAGAAGTCGGCCCGCGAGGGCTTCCCGATCTGGGGCGCGGATCTCCTGCTGGCCGTGAAGTGGCGCAATTGGAAGCTGCATTTTTACAAGCAGGACACGATGTTCGACCCGCCCGTGAAGCTTGGGATTCCGTTCATCATCAACCTCTACACCGACCCGCGCGAAGAGAAGCCGACCGCGGATACCTGGGTGGTGACTCCGATGCTGAAAATCGTGGGCGCGTTTCAGGCGTCCACCAAGAGCCATCCCCTAATCCCGATGGGCACGCCTGATCCCTACATGCCGCCAAAGAGCCGCTGAGGAGAGCGTTATGGGAAAGAACTGGATTGCGTTGCCGGGTTCAAGGGGAGCAAAGGGGCCAGGCTCGAATTACGACAATCGAGCCTGGCCCCTTTTCCC
>CAZFRR010000136.1:0-19951 GCA_964521405.1 uncultured Streptomycetaceae bacterium
ACGAATCATCATGTCACTACCGATTTCGAGAGGAAATAAATGTTGAAAATTGGCGTGCTGCTTGGAGATGATATCGGTTTGGAAGTGGTGCCCGAGGCCGTCAAGGTGATGAAGGCCGCGGCTAAGAAGGTCGGGCTGGAGGTCGAGTGGAGCGATCACCCGATCGGCAGGCGCGGGCACGAGTTGCACGGGCACACCATGCCGCAGGTCACCGTGGCGGCGCTGGAGAAGACTGACGGCTTCCTGTGCGGGCCGATCGGGCACGGCGCCTACCCGCGCAACGACCCGACCTGGATCATGCCGCCGCTGCGGAAGCGCCTGGATCTTTACGCCAGCATCAAGCCGGTCAAGTCCTACCCGAACATCCAGTCCGTCCACAAGAACGTGGACATCGTGTTCGTGCGCGAAGTGACGGAAGGCATGCAGTCCTCCGACACCGTGTTTGCCGGTGCCGGCGAGTTCCGCCCCAACGACGAGATCACCATCGCCTCGCGCGTCATCACGCGAAAGGGCTCGCGGCGCGTCGAGAAAGAGGCATTCGAGATCGCGCGCACGCGTGCGCGCAAGACCGTCACCTCGGTGCACAAGGAGCCGGTGTATCGGCTCGCCTGCGGCATGTTCGCCGAGGAATGCCGCAAGCTCGCGACGGAGTATCCGGACGTTAAATTCAACGAGGTCCTGGTGGACGGCTTCGCCATGAAGCTGGTCATGAACCCGCAGCAGTTCGACGTCGTGGTCACCACCAACCAGTTTGGCGACATCCTGACCGACGAGGGCGCGGGCGTCGTCGGCGGCCTCGGGCTCGCCCCTGGCCTGTGCGTGGGCGAGCGCCTCGCGATGTCGCAGGCGACGCACGGCTCGGCGCCGGACATCGCCGGCCGGAACATCGCCAATCCCTACGCGCTGATCATGTCGGGACAGATGCTGCTCGAGTGGCTCGGCAGGAAGCGCAACGAGCCGAAGGCGACACAGGTAGCGAAGTTGATCGATGCCGCGGTGGAGAGGGTCATCGCGGAAGCGAGGCACCTCACGCCGGACCTGGGCGGGAAAGCCGGTACTACGCAGATGGGCGACGCTATCGCTGCCGCGGTCTAACTTCGTGATTGGTGCTTCGACCGCCCCTCACCCTGACCCTCTCCCCGGCCGGGGAGAGGGGAATTAAGAAGGTCAATTCACGAATCACGAATCACGCTTTTACGGCCTGCTGCCGCGAGGCCTGCTCGATTTTCTTCCGGATTTCCGCTTTCCATTCCGCCATCGGCTTGAAACCGGGCGTCGCGCGCGCGTCCTTTTCGATCTTGTCCCAGATCTCCTGGTCGGACAGGGAGAGGTCCACCTTGATGCGGTAAGGCTGCGGCACGTGCCACGGTGTGTCGATCAGGCACTCGACGCGATTGCCCTCGGGATCCTGGAAGTACAGCGACACCGCGTTGCCGTGCGTCACCGGGCCGAGGATCTTCACTCCCGGCTCGCGCTCGAGCCGCCCGTGCAGCTCGCGCAGCGTCTGCAGGCTGTCCACGCGGAACGAGATCTGGTTGATCGTGTTGAACGACAGGTCGGCTGGCCGCCCGGCGGCAATCACGAACTGGTGGTGCTCGGCGGGGTCGCGCGTCATGAAGGCGATGTCGACGCCGCTGTAAGTGGTCTTGCCGCGGTCGCTCACGACGAAGCGCAGGACGCGGGTGTAGAAGTCCACCATGCGTTCGACGTGGGTGGCGTAGATGCCGACGTGGCTGAATGCGAGAGAAAACGCCATGGCCAGCCTCTCTTTCAGGAGTCACTTTCAGGACGGGGTCGAATCAGTATATCGTAACCGTCATTTGATGAAGGATGGATGATGAGCCAGGCAACAGGACGAGAAGGGCGGTTGTCGCGATGGGCCTGTGCGGCACTGGCCGTGCTGGCCGCGGGCAGCGCGGGCGCGGCGGAGGATTTCCCGACGCGGCCGATCCGCATCATCGTGGCTTCGGGGCCCGCGGGCGGCACCGATCTCACCGGGCGCAACGTGGCGAGGACCATGTCGGAGTTGCTGCGCCACCCGGTCCACGTCGAGAACCGTCCCGGCGCGGGGTCCACGACCGGCACCGACTACGCCGCAAGGGCGACGCCGGACGGCTACACGCTGCTGGTGAGCAGCGGCAGCTCGATGGTGATGAACCCGATTCTCTACAAGAACCTGCCGTACGAGCCGCTGCGGGATTTCGTAGCGGTCGGCTTCATCGCAGCCTACCCCTTCGTGCTGCTCACGCGGGCCGATCTGCCGGCGGCGAGCCTCGGGGAGTTCGTGAAATACGCGAAAGAGCGTCCCGGCAAGCTCACCTATGGCTCGCCCGGCGTGGGCTCGGTGCAGCACGTCTGGGGCACGATCCTCTTCAAGAGCCTGGGCCTCGACCTGCTGCACGTGCCGTTCAAGGGGGCCTCCGCCGTCCACCCGGAGATACTCGGCGGGCGCATCGACGCGATGTTCGACAACCTGTCAGCGTCGCGTCAGTACGTCGAATCGGGAAGGATGAAGGGGCTGGTGGTATCCACGCCCAGGCGCGCGGCGCAGTTGCCCAGTGTGCCGACGGTCAACGAGACCGGCCTTGCGAAGTTCGAGGGCGAGAGCTGGATGGGCATGTTCGCGCCGGCAAAGACCCCGCCCGCGATCGTCAGGAGGCTGCGCGACATCTTCGTGAAAGTGTCGCAGGACGCGGACTTCAATGCGCGCATCAACAATAACAGCGGCTACGTCATGAAGATCCCGCCGCAGGAGCAGCAGCAGTTCGTGCGCCGGGAGATCGAGCGCTGGGGGAAGTTGATCCAGCAGTACGGCGTCAGCGGCCCGGAGTGAAAAGCTTCACCGCGGAGGGCGCGGAGGGCGCTAAGGAAAAGAAAAGCCTCAACGCGAAGGTCGCGAAGGCCGCTAAGGAAAATAACAGCCTCAACGCAAAGGCCGCCAAGGACGCAAAGGAAAATTATCGAAAACCGGCCCAAGGCCGCGAAGGCAGCGCCAAGCGGGGTATTGGAGACGCCATTGGAATATCAACTGCAGTAGCGGCACTGTCGCGCAGGTCAACTTTCCTGGTGTAAGCGAGCATAATGAGCAACTAACCGGAGAGGGGCATGAACAATCGTCGCAAACTGGTTATTGCGCTTGGAGCGGGCGCGCTGGCAGCGCCGCTGGCAGGTTTCGCTCAGCAGCAGCCTGCGAAAGTTCGCCGGATCGGGACTCTTGGCCTCGGCTCTGATTACTCTAATGAGAGGCGGGTGGAGGCGTTGCTGGCAGGATTGCGTGAGCTGGGTCATGTCGAAGGCAAGCATTTCGTAATTGAGGGGCGCTCGATCAACGACAAGCCCGAGCAGCTTTCGAACTTGGCGGCAGGACTGGTGCGGCTGAAAGTGGACGTCATCGTGACATCAGGAGTGGCTGCGACCCGCGCGGCGCAGAAAGCAACGACTACGATCCCCATTGTTTTTGGCAACCTCGGTGATCCGGTCGCTCAAGGCTTCGTCAAGAGCCTGGCGCGGCCTGGAGGCAACATCACCGGCCACACGACCGTCGCTGGCGACCTCAATCTCAAGTTGCTGGAAATGCTGCGCAGCCTGTTGCCCAAGTTGTCCCGGGTGGCCATTTTGATGAATCCCGCCAACCCGGAACACATCGTGAATCTCAAGAACGTCCAGGCCGCAGCGCAAAAGATCGGCATGACGATCGTGGCCTTGGAAGTCCGGGATACAAAGGAGATCGAGAGCGCGCTTGCCGTGATGGTCAAGGAAAAAGCTCAAGCGCTCATCGTTCGAAGTTCTCCGCCTTTCATGCAGGAGAGGCACCGCATCGCGGAACTGGCTGCGAAGAATAGGTTGCCAATGGTCAGCACCTATCGGGAATATGCGGAGGCTGGCGGCCTGTTTAGCTACGGGCCGAATCTCACCGACAATTACCGGCGCGTCGCAGTTTATGTGGACAAGATTTTCAAGGGGGCTAAACCTGCCGACCTGCCCGTCGAGGAACCCACGAAATTCGAGCTGGTCATCAACCGCAAGACCGCGAAAGCGCTGGGCCTCACTATCCCCCAGTCACTCCTGATAATGATGGACCAGGCGATCGACTAAGAACGCGAGCGACAGCTTTCTGAAACACACTATGTCCGCTCAGGGTCGGTATGCGGACACTGGATGTCAGGTCAGGCCGTGATTCAAATCTATTCCGGAGTGAGCCGCCAATAGCAACCTTGGCGCGGTCTTAGCGACCTTTGCTGAAACTCTTCTTTCCTTTGCGTCCTTGGCGACCTTTGCGTTGAGGCTTTTATTTTCCTTCGCGGATTAGCGACCTTAGCGGTAAAGCTTTACGTCAATCGTCACTCGGCCTTGATGCCCGCCATCTTCACCACGTCGCCCCACTTCTTCAGCTCCGACTTCATGTAGGCGACGAATTCGTCCGGGCCGGTCGGCGTGGGCACCGTGCCCTCGGCCAGCATGCGGTCGATGACGTCCTTCTGGCTCAGTGTGGCGATGATTTCCTTGCTCAACCGCGCGACGATCTCGCGGGGCATGTTGGCGGGCCCGATCATGCCGCCCCAGGCGTAGGACTCAAAGCCGGGAACGCCGGCTTCGGCGATGGTCGGGAACTCGGGCAGCGACGGCAGGCGCTTGGCGTTGCCGACGCCCAGCGCGAGGACCCGCCCGCTGCGCACGTGCGGCAGTATCGCCGGGATGCTGCTCCAGGTGAGCTGGGTTTCGCCGGAGAGCACGGCAATGACGGCGGGGGCAGTGCCCTTGTAGGGAACGTGGATGGTCTTCACCTTGGCCATCGAATCGAACAGCGCGGCGGCGAGGTGTCCGGTGTTGCCGGCGCCGGGCGAGGAGTAGCTGATCTCGTTCGGCTTTGCCCTGGCGAGCGTAATGAGTTCCTTGACGTTCTTCACCGGCAGCGACGGGTGCGAGACCAGCAGCAGCGGGAAGCTCACCATGTTGGCGATGTAAGTGAAGTCCTTCACCGTGTCGTGGGGCAGCTTGGCGTAGATGAACGGATTCACCGCCAGCGGGCCGGCGGAAGCCGCCGCAATGGTGTAGCCGTCCGGGGGCGATGTCTTCAGGTTCTCGAGGCCGACGATGGCATTCGCCCCGGGGCGGTTATCGACCACCACTTGCTGGCCCAAACGCTCGGACAGCCCCTTGGCGGCGATGCGCCCGATGAAATCCACGCCGCCGCCCGCCGGGAACGGCACGATCAGCCGGATCGGCTTGCTGGGATAGGCCTGGGATAACGTCACGGCCGGCCACACGCACAGCGCGCCGCATGCCAGCGCGAGTATTTTTCTGGTCCTGGTCATTGCCCCTCCTTGATTTTCAGACTACTCGGTCAAACTTCGCCGAATCGCGCCGCTTTGTCAAGCGACGGGCTGAAAAGCACGGACACAGAGGACACAGAAAGGAAAGACAATTGAACCGCCAAGACGCCAAGACGCCAACGGATTCAGAACGAAACAGCTTGGCAATTTACGTATGCGCTCGTGTTGATAGCTGTCTAGGGATTTCATCAACGGTTGCAGGTCTTTCTTCTCTGTGTTCTCTGTGGCTAATGCTTTTTAGATTTCAATTTAATTCTTGATTTTCTTGGCGTCATGGCGTCATGGCGGTTCAATTGTTGTCTTGCTTCTCTCCGCGTCTCTGCGGTTAATTTAGATTTTTCACGAACCAGTTCGCCACAGCGCACAGCTTCCCATCCCCGCCCGCCTCGCCGATCAACTGGACGCCCAACGGCAGGCCGTTCACCTGCAGTAGCGGCAGCGAGAACGCAGGCAGGCCCAGCCACGAGCCGTACACCAGGAAGGTGCGGCTGCCGGTGTACTCGTGCCCCAGGATCGCCGGGCCGGAGGCGGCCAGCGTGATGAAACCGTCGGCGCCGCCCGCCGTCTCGTGGAAGAGGTGCCTCACGCGCCGGCGGTTCTCGAGCAGCTTCTCGTAATCCTCGGGCGACATGGCGCGCGCCTGCTCGATCAGGCCGTGGATGCGCTTGCCGATGATTTTGCCGAAGCGGGCGATGTAATCCTCGTACGGCCACCTCATCTCGTAGGCGACGATGGCGATGGCGCCGTCCACGCCGGCATCGAGCGCCGCTTCGAGCCGGGCGACCTGCGGGTCGTTGTCGCGGCTCGCGATCCTGACGCCGGCGAACTGCAGCGCGGCGATGGTTTCGTTGAAGGCGTCTTCCGTGTCGCTGTCGATCTCGGTCCAGCCGCGGGTGTAGAGCCGGATGAGTTTCTTCGGCTTGCGCGGCAGCGGCGGCAGCGCGCCCGCCCCGGTGAGAAAGGGGTTGCCCGGGCTGCCGATCGCGAGCGAGATGTGGGAGGCGACGCGCCAGGCGTCGTCCAGCGTACCGGCAATGAGGCCGAGATGATCGCAGGTCGCCGAAAGGGGATGTATGCCCGCCGTGTGCAGCGTGCCAATCGTCGGCTTGAAGCCGACCGCGCCGCAGTAGGAGGCGGGCCGCAACGTGGAAGCCTGCGTCTGCGTGCCAAGCCCCGCCGGCACCATGCCGGCGCCGACTGCCGCCGCCGAGCCGCTCGAGGAGCCGCCGGGCGTGCGCGCCGGGTCGAACGGGTTGGTGGTCGGGCCCGAATAGCCGATCGCGAATTCGGTGGTGACGGTCTTGCCGATGAGAATCGCGCCGCCCTGTCTCAATGCGGCGACACAGGCGGCATCCTGGCCGGATTGCCAGCCCTTGAACGCGGGGCAGTTCATCTGCGTCGGCATGTCGGCGGTGGCGATGATGTCTTTCACGGCGACGGGCATGCCGTCCACCGGGGAGAGCGGTTTTCCGGCCTGGTAGCGCTTCGTGGCGGCATCCGCGTTTCTGCGCGCGCCCGCTGCATTCAACGTGACAAATGCCTTTACCTTTTTTTCACGCGCGGCGATGATTGCGAGGCAACGCTCGAGGAACTCCCGCGGCGTGCGCTTGCCTGAGGTGAAGTCGGGCAGCGCTTCGGAGAACGATACGACGTTGGGATTGCGCCAGCGTTTCACCGCTATAATCTCCATTAAATCCCGACGCCGGGGGCGCGGGTTTAATTCGTGGAATTGCAACGGACGCGCCAGGGCGCCGTTGAATTCCACGATATGCATAATAGACTAGGAGGAGCGACATGAGCGGGAAACCCATGTGGGCCGTTGCTGCGGCTGCGGTGTTGTGCGGCTTCGCGCAGGCGGTGTGGGCCCAGTCCGACTATCCCAGCCGGCCGATACGGTTCATCGCCGCGAATGCGCCGGGCGGCGGCCTCGACATCACCGCCCGCGCGTTGAGCCCGAAACTCGCCGCGGCGCTGGGCCAGCAGGTGATCGTGGACAATCGCGCCGGCGCGGCCGGCAGCGTCGCTTCCGACATCGTCTCGAAATCGGCGCCTGACGGCTACACGATCATGGTCGGGTCGCTCGGCGGGCTCGCCGTCAACACCAACCTCTACAAGGGGCTCACCTACAATCCATTGCGCGACTTCGCGCCGATCACGTGGGCCGTTTCCGGGAGTAATGTCGTCGTCGTTCATCCGTCCGTGCCGGTCAAGTCGATAGCGGAACTGGTTGCGTTGGCGAAAGCGCAGCCGAACCAGCTTAACTATGGCTCGTCGGGAGCGGGGAATGCAGGGCACCTTGGCACCGAGCTCTTCTGCATCATGTCCGGGATCAGGATGGTGCACGTGCCGTACAAAGGCGGCGCTCCGGCGATGATCGACCTGCTGGCCGGGCAGATCCAGCTGATCTTCTCGTCCGCGCCGACCGCGGTACCGCAGGTCAAGGCCGGCAGGATACGCGCGCTTGCGGTCACAACCGCCACGCGCTCCGTGGTGCTGCCCGAGCTGCCAACCGTCGCGGAGGCGGGGCTGCCCGGCTTCGAGGCCGACAACTGGTATGGCATCGTGACCACCATGAAAACACCGCGTCCCATCATCGACCGCCTCAATGCCGAGCTGGTGCGCGCTCTCCAGTCGCCTGACGTCAAGCAGCTCCTGCTTACGCAGGGGCTCGAGGTCAGGACCAGCACGCCCCAGGAATTCGGGTCCTACATGAGGTCCGAATTCGACAAGTGGGCGAAGGTCATCAAGACCGCCGGCATCGTGGCGAACTGAGCATGGGCGTGCGGTCGAGCTGGCAGGTTTTGAGCCTGGCCGTGCTGGCAGCGGCGCTGGGTGCAGTCGCGGGTGGCGCCGGCGGGCAAGCGCCCGCCAATTGCAAGGCCGGGGATTGCCCTCATGCTGAGAAGAAGAAGGGCGGAAAGAAGGCGGCCCCCAAAATCGAGAAACTGGCCTGCAGGCTCGGCACGGAAGATGAGCACGCGCGCATCGCGGTCGAGTTGCTGGACGGCCGGGTCAACCGCTTCGCCTATTACAGCAAGTGGAAGCCGCGCACCTGCTCGATGGAGGTCGAGCGCGGCGATGCCTACAGCAAATGGGTGGACACCGGCGACGTAACCGTCGTTACGCTGATCGAGGACAAGGGCGCGTTCCTGATCGATAACGAGCGCAATCGCTTTCATTTCATCTTCCGCGAGATCGACCGCATGCGTTACTGCGGCATGGAAGGCAAGGTGAGCGGCAGCCTTACCCTCTTCCGCGGCCGGCCGCAGTGCCAGTTGGAAGGTGTGATGGATCGTGACGGAGATGCAAAGGAAAAAGCCAAGATCGTTGCGCAACCTCCGCAGCCTCCACAGCCTCCGCAACCCTCGCCGCCTGCGGCGGGCGCCGTTGAAATCAGGAAACCGGCGGGTTTAACAGAGCCGGAAAAGAAGATGGAGGCGGTGACGGGGCGGGACGGCGATGCGAAGGATAAGATCGTTGTGCAGCCTCCACAGGCTCCACAGACTCCGCAACCGCCGGCGAGCGCTGTTGAAATCAAGAAACCGGCGGCATCAATCGAACCGGAAAAGAAGCTGGACGGGGCAACGGCGCGGGACGGGAATGCGAAGGATAAAGAGAAGATCGTTGCGCAGCCCCCGCAGCCTCTTCAACCTCAGCAACCGCCGGCGGTCGTTGAGGAAATCAAGAGATAGACAGGATCAACGAGGACAGTTCAAAAACAATAGACAGGATTAACAGGATTCAAACAAAATACAGAACCGCTTTACCTATCCGCGTGACGCGCGACCACACCACCCTGGCTCCTCCAGAGGTACCCCTCCTCGTGCAGCTCCCACCACCCCGGCGTTTCACGCCACCCCTCCTCAGGCAGGAGGGGAAGGTATTTTTTCTCCCCTCCTTTTCAAGGAGGGGTGGACGCAAAGCGGACGGGGTGGTTACGTCGCACGGTCTGCTCTTGATGGTCACGCGGTTAAGTAATTCTCAATAATTCCGTTACCTGATTTAATCTTGTAAATCCTGTAAATCTTGTTAATCCTGTCTATTGCTTTACTTTAAGGAGTCTCGCCGGTGAGCCAGGTCGCGGGAGAACTGATCGGCGGCATCCCGCTGTTCGCGGGCATCGAGCCGGCGGAACTCGATGCTTTCCTGCGCATCTTCGAGCCCGTCTCCATTGCCGCCGGCACGCCGCTGGTGCGCCAGGGGCAACCCGCCGACGGCGCGTTCATCATCGAGTCGGGAAACGCTGATGTCATCACCGCATTGCCGGGTGGCGGTGAAGCGACGGTGGCGAAGCTCGGCCCGGGCAGCGTGCTGGGAGAGATGGCGCTGCTGGAGAGCGGCATCCGTTCCGCGACCGTGATGGCGCGCTCGCCGGTCCTCGCCCATTTCATCGAGCGCGACGGTTTTCGCATGCTGCTCGCCCAGCGCAACCGCGCGGCGTTCACGATCCAGGGCCGCGTCACGCTGACCTTGTGCCAGCGGTTGCGCGACCTGAACGCAAAGATCGTCGCCCACGATACTGCGCAAAACCCCGCTCCGGCCATGACGCAGCAGGACGGGAGCGGGACGCCGCCGCAGCGCGGCGCATGCTCGTTCGACTGGCGCGGCTTTTTGCCCGCGCTCCAGTTCTTCCGCCGCTACAGCGCCTCCGAGATCGAGGCCTTCGCAGAGTCCGCGCAGGTGATGGAGCTTCCCCGCGGGCGGGCGTTGTTCCGGCAGGGCGACGCCAGCGACGCGTGCTACGTCGTGGTGCGGGGCGCGATCGAAATCACCGGATTCCACAACGGGCAACGTCACCGCATCGGCTTACTTGGCCCGGGCCGGCTGTGCGGGACGCTGGCGCTCATCGAAGGGCAGCGGCACAGCATGAGCGCCGCCACGCGCGAGAACACCGTCCTGCTGGAGATCGGCAAGGACGCCTTTGCCCGCCTGTTCCAAGGCGACGACCGCCTCGCGGCGCGCTTCCGGGAAGCGGTCAACCAGGAGCTGCTGCAGACGCTTGCCCGCACCAACAACCATCTCACTCGCCTCGTGAGCCAGGCGCGCATTCGCGGCCGCAGGGTCGAGGAATTGCAGCAGGCGCTCGGTGCCCAGGATTGCCGCTCTTCCTGAAGTCGAAAGTCGAAAGGCGAAAGGCGAAAGGATAAGCGAGCGCAGCGGCGGTCAATCCTGCGGGACTGTGAGATAATCTACCCTCTGCAATTTGCCTTCAAATAATCAAGACGAGGAAGAGTCCAATGAAACCGCAATCGATCAGGAATGCCGTTGCCGTAGCGCTGTTATCGTTGTGCGCAGGGCTGGCGCAGAGCCAGCAATACCCGGTCAAGCCGGTCCGCGTGATCGTGCCGTTCGCCCCCGGCGGCGGCAGCGACATCACCGCGCGGGTGTTTTCACACAAACTCTCTGAAATTTTTGGCCAGCAATTCGTCGTGGAAAACCGCGGCGGCGCTGCCGGGCTGATCGGTATGGAATTGACGGCCCGCGCGCCGGCGGACGGCTACTCCATCATGATGATGTCGGGGAGCTTCGCGGCGACGTCCGCCATGCAGAAGCCCGTGTTCGATCCGATCAACGCGATCGTGCCCGTGGCAGAGTTCGGCTACACGCCGTTTGTCCTGACCATACACCCGTCGCTGCCGGCGAAGACGACCAGGGAGCTGATCGGGCTCGCGCGCACGACGAAAGGCGGCTTGAGCTACGCCGGGACCGGGACCGGCGGGGCCACGCACCTTGCCACCGAGCTGTTTTCGATCATGGCGAAGGTCAAGATGGTCGCCATCCAGTACAAGAGCACCGGCGCCGCGATGACCGATCTCTTGTCGGGGCAGGTGCCGGTGATCGTGGGCAGCCTGCTGCCGGTCATACCGCATCTCTCCACCGGCAGGTTGAGGGCCCTTGCGGTGACGACGGCCCAGCGCTGGCACTCGCTGCCCAACGTTCCCACCGTAGCCGAGACCATTCCCGACTATGAGGTCGTGCTCTGGTTCGGGACGATGGCGCCGCGCGGCACGCCGCAACCCATCATGGAGAGGCTCAATGCCGGCATCAACAAGGCGCTGCAGGACCCGGTTGTCAAGAAGAGCCTCGAAGGCGACGGCATGATTGCCAGCGGCGGCACGCCGCAGAAGTTCGGCGAGCGCATCAACAAGGACTACGACCGCTGGACGAGAGTCGTCAAGGAAGCGGGGCTCAAGCCCGAGTCGCAATAACCACTCCGGCGAGAATAATTGTGGCGGGCCGGGTAGGGAGGTTCTTTACCTTGAATACTGCAATTCAGCCACAGAGATCACAGAGAACACAGAGAGATTCAAAGGTTTGTGCCGGCACGCCACGCTCACCTGATTGGTGAGGCCCGAACATGACACACGTATTTGATCTTCCTCTGTGAACTCCGTGTTCTCTGTGGCAAATAGTCTTTCCTGAGCGCGTGGCGTTAAACTTGCGCATCGGCACACGGCCATAGGGGGAAGTCCACATGTCAGACGACAAGCTGAACGCCTACAACATCTTCGATCTGCGCGATCAGGCAATCAGGCGCGTGCCGAAGGGGCTCTTCGAGTTCTGCGATCGCGGCACCGAGGACGAGGTGTCGCTGCGCAACAACCGCTCGGTCTTCGACCGCATCCGCTTCAAGCCGCGCACGCTGGTGGACGTCTCCAAGCGCAGCCAGGAAATCACGCTGTTCGGCAACAAGCACAAGATGCCGCTCGTGATCGCGCCGACCGGCACCGCCGGCCTTTTGTGGTACGAAGGAGAGATCGCGCTGGCAAAGGCCGCGCGCGAAGCCGGCATTCCCTTCACGCTCGCCACTGGCTCGATGACGGCGATGGAGCGCGTGGCCGACGAGGCGGGCGGCGATCTGTGGTTCCAGCTCTACATGTGGCCGGACCGGTCGCTCTCGCAGAAGCTGGTCGAGCGCGCCAAGGCCGCCGGCTACAAGGCGCTGGTGGTGACGGTGGACGGCGTGCACTCCGGCAACCGCGAGTACAACATCCGCAACGGCTTCACTATCCCGTTCACGTTCACGGCGGGGAACATTACCGATGTCCTGATGCACCCGCGCTGGATGATGGGCGTGCTGGCGCGTTACATCGTCACGACCGGCATGCCGCGCTACCAGAATTACCCGACCGACGTCAGGGCGCGCATCACCGCCGGCCCGATGGGGCGCTCGAGTCTCAGGACCGATTCGCTCTCCTGGCCGGACCTGCAGGCGATGCGCAAGTTCTGGCCGCACAAGCTGATCGTCAAGGGCATGCTGAATGCGCAGGACGCGGCGAAGGCCGTGGACTACGGCGCGGACGGCATCGTCATCTCCAACCACGGCGGCCGCAACCTGGACGGCATCATTTCCCCGATCGAGGCGCTGCCGGAGATAGCGGACGCCATCGGCAAGCGCGCGACGGTGCTGATTGACAGCGGCTTCCGCCGCGGCAGCGACGTGGTCAAGGCGCTTGCCCTCGGCGCGCACGCGGTACAAATCGGCCGCTCGACGCTCTACGGCATTGCCGCGCACGGCGAGGCGGGCGCGAGGCGGGCGCTCGATATCTACCGCGAGGAAATCGGCCGCGTGATGGCGCTGCTCGGCGTCAATACCGTGGACCAGCTCGGGCCGGAATACCTGCTTTTCACCGACAATCTGCTGAAGCCCGCGACGCCGGGGCGGCCGGGACTGAAGGTAGTGGAGGGGACGAAGGCGGCTGGCGAGAATTGATCAGTCGAGGTAGTGCACTTCGACGGTCGGCCTCCCCGACCGCGTATCCGCATAGATCATCGAGTACTCGGGTACTTCGAGCCAGGTGGAAGTGTCGCGGGTGAGCGGCTCGGAGGCGATCATGATGGAGTCCGCCGTGTCGGCGCCGCCGGTCATCTTCCATTCATCGTCGTGGTAGCCGTATTCGCTGCCGGAGGTGTACCAGAGGCTCAAGAAGTTCAGGTTGGCTTCGTGCACTTTCGCCGGGTCCTCGGTACGGTAGCAGCCGAAGTCGAAGCAGTAACGCACCGCCGCCAGCTGCTCTCCCGTCGTCATGAAAAGATTGACCGATGAGGAGATCGTGATTCCCAGCTGCGCGCGCGCCTTGCGGAGGATGGCGAGGGCCCGTTCCACCGCGCGCACCAGCTCGTCGGCGCTGCAGGCGTCCGCCGGGTTGGCCAGCTGCGAGACGATCAGCGCGTAGATCCACTCGCTGTCGGTGGTGCCGTGAATCATGGCGGCGACCTCGGGCTGGATGTGCTCCAGCAGGAGCGGCTTCATCTCGTTCATCCGCGCGAGGTCGCCGTTGTGGGCGAGGGCGAGCCGCACCCCGCGGAACTGGAACGGGTGGACGTTTTGCAGCGAGATCTCGACCTCGGTGTTGTAGGCCACGCCGCGCACGTGCCCGAGCATGCAGGTCGGGCGGATCTTCTCAGCGAGCGCCTTGAGATTGCGGTCGAACACCGGCAGCGACGTCGAGGAGTAGCTGTATGGCCTATGCGGCTCCAGGGACCCCCGGTCCCACGCCTTCAGCCCGAATCCCGCCAGGTTCAAGAGGTGCAGCATCTTCGGCATGAACGCCTGCTTCACCAGCGCCGAGTCGGGCTGGTACAGCAGGTTGTCGAGGAGGACGGGCTGACCGAGATAGGCAAGCGCTCTACACATTTTTAAGGGAAAAGAGGAAAGGGAAAAGGGAAAAGTGTCAAAAACGCGACTGTCGTATTGGGTTTCCCAGAAACCCTTTTCTCTTTTCCCTTTTAACTTTTCCCTTGAGGCTCATGCGGTCGCCTTCTCCCGCAGCCGGTTATAGATGACGCCTTCCGAAAAAAGCGCATCGATATCCTTGTCGGAATAACCGAGCGACCGCACCGACTCGTCCGAGTGCTGGCCGAGCCAGGGGGCGGGTTTGCGGATGGCGGTGAGCTCGCCGCTGGATTTGACCGGGAGGCCGAGCGACTTCATGCGGCCGATGACGGGGTGGTCGTACTCGACCACCATGTTGCGGGCCTTGATGTGGGGGTCGGCGAGGATCTGCTCGTAGGTATAGACCGGGCCGCCGGGCACTTCGGCGGCGTCGAGCTTCTCGACCCAGTGCGCGGTGGGCCGGGTCGCGAAAACGCTCTCGATCTCTTCCTGGAGCGCGTCGATATGCTTCAGGCGCGAGGGCAGGTCCACGAAGCGGGGATCGCTCAGCCACTCGGGCTTCCCGCAGGTGATGTTGCAGAAGTTTTCCCACAGCTTCTTGTTGTTGGCACCGACGGTGACGTAGCCGTCCTGGGTCTTGTACGCCTGGTACGGCGTCGAGCGGCGATGGCGGGTGCCGGTCGCAGTCGGGATCTCGCCGCCGCCGAAATAGGCGCCGGACTCCCAGTGCGTCCACGCGAGCCCGGCTTCGAGCAGCGAGGTCTCGAGGTACTGGCCCTTGCCGCTTTTGAGTTTTCCGATGGTCGCCCCCAATATCGCGTAGAGCGCGGTGACGCCGCTGGAAATGTCGTTCATGGCGATGCCGACCTTCGCCGGGCGCCCGCCCGGGTAGCCGGTCATCATCATGATTCCCGACATGCCCTGCGCGACGATGTCAAAGCCGCCTTTCCTGCCGTAGGGGCCGGTCTGGCCGAAGCCCGACATCGAGGCGTAGATCACGCCCGGGTTGGTCCTGGCCACGGTCGCATAATCGATTCCCAGCTTGCGGGTGACGCCGGGCCGGAAATTCTCGGTAATGACGTCGGCCTGCGCGGCGAGTTTGAGGAAGATTTCCTTGCCGCGCGGGTCCTTCAGGTTGAGCGCGAGGCTCTTCTTGTTGCGGTTCAGCACGGCGAAGCAATAGCTCTCGCCGTTCACTTTCGGATCGAAGCGGCGTGAGCCGTCGCCCTCCGGGAAGGACTCGATCTTGAGCACCTCGGCGCCCATGTCGCCCAGCACCATGGTGCAGTACGGCCCGGCCATGATGTTGCTCAAATCGAGTACTTTCATTCCCTCCAGCGGCAGCGCCATGCGGCGAATCCTTTCAGGATGAACCGGCAGAACTCCGGCTCGACAATGCAGTCGGTACTATGTTGCAATTGTAGCGCGCCCAACCCTCCGGGAAGGAATAACCTGAAACCGTCATTCCGCATAGCAGCGGCGCTGTTCGTGGTGATGTTTTATCCGGTGACCGTGCTGGCGCAAGCCTATCCGGTCAAGCCGGTGCGCGTCGTGATCCCCTGGCCGCCCGGCGGCTCGAACGACATCGTGGGGCGCATGGTGGTCCAGAAACTGTCGGAATCGATGGGGCAGCAGTTCGTGGTGGACAACCGCGCGGGCGCCTCGGGGGTTCTCGGGGCGGAGCTCGTGGCGAGGTCGCCCGCGGACGGCTACACCATCATGGTTCATTCGGCGACGCACCTGGGCAATGCCCATCTCTACGGCGCCAAGCTGGGCTACGACACGCTCAGGGATTTCGCCGGTGTCGGGCTCTTGTCGGCGCAGCCCGGCGTGCTGACCGCGCACCCGTCGTTGCCCGCGAAAACCACGAAGGAATTCATCGCGCTGGCGAAGGCGCGCCCTGACCAGATTCTCTATTCTTCTTCGGGCAACGGCAGCGCGCCGCACCTGCAGATGGCGCTGCTCATCTCGATGGCGGGCTTGAAGCTCGTGCACGTGCCGTACAAAGGCGGCGTGCCGCAGGTCACCGCGCTGGTGTCGGGCGAGACCCAGGTGTCGTTCGCAACCATCGGCACGGTCATCGCGCATATCAAGGTTGGCCGGTTGCGGCCGGTAGCCGTGGGCTCGGCAAGACCCACCCGGACGCTGCCCGGCGTGCCGACGCTCTCGGAATCCGGCGTGCCCGGTTATGAAATGAATCCGTGGATCGGCATGTTCGCGCCGGCGGGCGCGCCGCGCGCGATCATCGACCGGTTGAATGCCGAGGTGAACAAGGTCCTCGCGACGCCGGATGTGATCCAGAAGCTCGAAGCGCAGGCGCTGGATCCCTGGACCAGCACGCCCGACGAGTTCAACGCCCGGCTCAAGGTAGACTACGAGAAGTACGGGAAGCTGATCAAGCTGACCGGCGCCAAGATCGAATGATGAATGATCAGTGGCGAGTGGCAAGTGGCGAGTGGCGAGTGGCAAGTCGCCAATAACATCAAGAATGAGGAGGGGTGCTGTGAAACTTAAATTCCAATGGGTAGTGCTTGCGGCTGCAGCTGCCATGCTGGCGCCGCTGACGGCGCTGGCGCAGGCGTATCCGGTGAAAACGGTGCGGATACTGATTCCGTGGCCGCCGGGGGGCGCCAACGACGTCGTCGGGCGCATCGTGGCGCAGCGCATGACGGAGCAGCTGGGCCAGCAGTTCAGCGTGGAGAACCGCGGCGGCGCGTCCGGAACGATAGGCTCCGACCTGGTCGCGAAGGGCGCCGCGGACGGCTACATGGTCATGGTGCATTCCGCGACCCACGTGGCCAATCCGCACCTCTACAAGAAACTGCCCTACGACACGCTGAAGGACTTCATCGGCGTGACCCCGCTCGCAGTGCAGGTCGGCATGCTCGTCGTTCACCCGTCGTTGCCGGCGAAATCAGTCAAGGAGTTCGTCGCGCTCGGCAAAGCGCGCCCGGACCAGCTCGTTTACGGCTCCTCCGGCAGCGGCAGCTTCGTGCACCTGGCGATGGCGCTGCTTAACTCGATGAGCGGGACGAAGATGGTGCACGTGCCATTCAAGGGCGGCGGCCCCGCGACGATCGCGCTTGCCTCGGGAGAGATCCAGGCGATGACCGCGACGATCGGCTCGCTGATCCCGCACATCGAATCGAAGCGGGTGCGGCCGCTGGGCGTTACCTCGGCGAAGCGGGTGAAACAGTATCCGGATGCGCCGGCAATTGCCGAGAGCGTTCCCGGCTACGAGTTCGTCGCGTGGATCGGCGCCTTCGTGGCCGCCGGGACGCCGAGGCCCGTCGTGGACCGGCTCAACGCCGAGTTCAGGAAGGCGCTCGAGCATCCCGATACCGCCAGAATACTCGGCGCGCAGACGCTCGACCCGCTGCCGATGTCGCCCGAGCAATTCGGAATGCTCCTGAAGGCGGACTACGACAAGTACGAGAAGTTGATCAGGCTGTCTGGCGCAAAGCTGGAATGAAGCGTGACGCGATGAGGCGAGAAGTGAAGGCCGAACACGGTTTTACACGTCACGAAGCACCGCATCACGCGTTCCCGCGTCACGCATAATCGAGGATTGGTCATGCCGCTACAGTATCCCCTGGTGCACGTCGACGACGTGCAGCCCGAGAACATGAAGCAGGGGGAAGGCTGGGCCATCTCCGAGTTTCGCCTGCCGATCTCGGGGAAGTACGGCAGTTCCACCACGCTCTTCCATTCCATCTTCCGTCCCGGGTCCACCCACGCCGGGCACCTCCACCGCAACTGCGACGAGATTGCCGTTTATCTGAAGGGCCACGGCATCGTCGGGCAGGGAAGCGAGCGCGCCGAGGTCCGCCCGGGCCACTGCCGCCTCATGCCGAAGGGGGTGGAGCATTTTTTCTACAACGAGACCCGGGACGAGGAAGGCCTGGTCATCGGCTTCTATGTCGGCGCGAAGAGCGTCGCGGACACCGGCTACGAGTTTCGCGGCCACGCGACCGAGGCGGACCTTAAGATGCCCCGGGTCAAGCAGTTCAGCACCGGCATCCACGTCCACATCGACGATGTGAAGCCTTCGCAGATGAATGCAAAAGACGGGTGGAGCATCACCGATTTTCGCCTGCCCATCGGCCGCCACAATGGCAGTTCGACCGCTCTCTTCTGGGCGAAGTTCATGCCCGGCGCCGTCCACCAGAAGCACCGGCACGAGAACTGCGAGGAACTCTATTACGTCGTCCGCGGCCACGGCCTGGCGGGCGCGGGAGCCGACCGCGTCGAAGTGCGAGGGGGGCACGTCCACTACATCCCCAAAGGCGTCGAGCACTTCATGCACAACCTGAGCCAGACAGAGCCGCTCGAGGTCATCGGCGTCTACGTCGGCGCGGGGAGCGTCGAAGAGACCGGCTACGTCTACACGGGAGAGGTGACCGGGGCGGACGTCAAAACCCGTACCGCGTAACCGGTGTCAGGATTGCCCCGGTTGAAAATGTCGGGGGTCGCCGATAGCAACGGCATAGCGGGCGCGGCTGAGGTTGTTGGGCCGGACTTTCGCCTTTTCGCACCAGGCCAGGAATTTTTCGACGCTGACGTAAACTTTTTCGACGGCGACGGTATCCGATGCCTCTCGAATGTTCTGATCCACGCGGGCGCAGAATTGCGCATAGGTGATCTTGAAATCGTCGGGGCACGCGGCTTGCAGCCTGGGATACTCGGCCTCGGAGACGAAAAAAGCATAGGAGATGGATTTCATGGTCATTCCTGGCGTTTTATTGAATAGGGCAAGCTTGTTCTCCGTGAACTCGGTAAGTATCCGCCGATCTGTCTAGCGCAACCGCGCGCAGACGCCGGCGACCATTTCGGTGAGTGTACCAAACACATCTGGACGCCGGCGGCTTCGAGGGCGACGCGCTTGGCCACCATTCACGCCTTTGGACCTTTCTTGCGATCAAGAAAGGCGGCCATCAACCGCTTCGGCTCATCCGTGCGACGTGCCTCGACGCAGGCCTTGATTCCCGCCTGCACCGCTTGCGCGATCGTCATGCGCTCCCAGTCGCGCACCAGCTTCTTCTGCAGCCGGATCGCACGCGGCCCGGCCGCGAGTATTGAGGAAACCCATCGTTCGACGCCGGAGTCGAGCCCCGCAGGCTCGACCCGCTTTTCAAGAAAGCCGCACCGATGAGCCTCCACTGCGTCTATATGATCCCCGGTATAGACGAGTTCCCGGGTCTTGCCCCAGCCGATCAACTGCGGCAGCAGGCACGCTTCCATGCCCGAGGGGATGCCGAAGCGCACCTCGGGCATGCCGAATAGCGCCGTGGTGACGCCGATGCGCATGTCGCAGGAGGCGGCCAGCTCCATGCCGGCGCCGAAACAGTAGCCATTGATGCGCGCGATTACCGGGACGGGCAGGGCGCGGATCGCATCGCAGGCCCGGTGGGTCCAGGTGTGCTCTTCTCTTGCCCCTTTTGGCTTGAGGTCTTTCATCTCAGCGAGATCGGCGCCCGCGATGAAGGATCTGTCACCGGCGCCGGTCAGCACCGCAACGCGCAGCAACTTGTCCCTGGCGAGTTGCCTGAAGATCTCCGTCAGCGCCTTCTTGCCCGCGATGCCGAGCACGTTGCGCCGCTCGGGATTGTTCACCGTCACGTACGCAACGTGTCCCGCCTCCCGCACCTCGAGGCGCACGATTACCAGCGGGTCCTGGGTCGATTCACGAATCACGATTCACGACTCGCGCTATTCCCGATCTTGCCGAGTGCAGGACACTCGGCAGGATCAGCTTGCACATGCTACGCCGCGTATTCTGGAACAGAGAGCGCATCTTCTCGGTCCAGGGCGTCTTGCGCGCCTTGAGGCCCGCGGGGCTCTCGAAGGCGTTGTTGTCGGTCAGTTCGTAGGCGGTCAGGTACTTCGGGCCGCCTGACACCGCCGTGTAGCGCCGGGCACGGATCACGCCCGGGACGGTGACCAGGCGGGGCAGGTGCTCCTTATCGTACCACTCGTTGTACTCGTCGACGATGTGGTCCGG
>CAZFRR010000137.1:0-16607 GCA_964521405.1 uncultured Streptomycetaceae bacterium
GGATGCCGGCGCGGGCGCCTTGCCCCATGGCAACGGTCATCGAGATGGGCGTGGCGAGGCCGACGGCACAGGGGCAGGCGATTATCAACACGGCAATAGCGTTCAGAAACGCGTACGCGAATCTCGGCTCCGGGCCAAAGATCCACCACGCGAGCGCCGTCACGATGGCGATGACCACTACGATCTGTACGAAGTACGCCGCGATGATGTCGGCGAGCTTCTGAATGGGTGCGCGCGTGCGTTGTGCCTGTGCGACCATGTGCACGATCTGCGCGAGCAGGGTATCGGAACCCACCCGCTCGGCGCGGAAGACGAGCGAGCCGTTGCCGTTTACCGTCGCGCCGGTAACCCTCGCGCCCGCTTCCTTGGCGACCGGCACCGGTTCTCCTGTGATCATCGATTCGTCCACCCGACTCGTGCCTTCGAGCACCGTGCCGTCCACGGGCACTTTCTCGCCCGGTTTCACGCGCAGCCGGTCGCCGACCTTCACCGTCTCGAGCGGTACCTGTTCCTCTGTCCCGTCGCCACGCAGTCGCCATGCCAGATTGGGCGCGAGTTCCAGCAATTGCTGGATTGCCTGGCTGGTCTGGCCCATCGCGCGCAATTGCAGGACGTCACCGAGTATCACCAGCGTGACGATCACTGCTGCCGCTTCGAAATAGGTGCCTACCGCGCCGTCGTGCTCGCGGAATTCCGCCGGGAACAGGCCGGGCGCCAGTACCGCGGCGAGACTGAATAGATAGGCGAGTCCCACCCCCAGCCCGATCAGCGTGTACATATTGAGCGCCCGGTGCGCGAGGGACAGCCAGAACTTGTGAAGTATTGGCCAGCCCACCCACAGCACCACCGGCGTGCCCAGAACAAACTCGATCCAGCCGCGTGGCCGTGGCTGAAGGCCGAACAGCTCATGGATGCCGATCATCGGCGACATCGCGAGCACCACCAGCGGAATCGACAGAGCAACCCCGACCCAAAGCCGCCGCGTGAGGTCGCGCAGTTCGGAATCGTCTGCTTCACCGGTGCCGGCGATCGGCACCAGCGCCATACCACACTTGGGGCAGGAACCCGGCCCGTCCTGCACGATTTCCGGGTGCATGGGACAGGTGTACTGGGCGCCTTTGGCCGGAACAGGGGCCGCGACCGGCGCGGACTTCGCGAGGTATTTCGCCGGATCGGCCTGGAACTGCGTAAGGCAATGCTTGCTGCAGAAGTAGTACGTCATTCCGCCATGCTTGTGCGAACCTGCGGCGGACTTCGGGTCCACTTTCATGCCGCACACCGGGTCGGTTGCCTTCACTGCGCCCGCGTGATCATGGTGGTGGTCGTGTTCGTGATGATCGTGTTTCATCCCGCCCTCCGTGTTATTGAGATTGTCGCGGGCGCAGTGTAAAGTCCGTACTTCGGTACGGAGTCAAGAGGGTGGTGTTTATGCAGGAAGCCGGCCTGACCATCGGGAATGTCGCCGAAGCCGCGGGCGTTGGAGTTGAGACGGTGCGTTATTACGAGCGGCGCGGGCTGGTGCCCCAGCCCGGACGCGGGGCGGGCGCATATCGCCGCTATGGGTCCGGGCACGTGGACCGAATCCGCTTCATCAAGCGCGGCCAGGCCCTGGGCTTCAGCCTGGAGGAGGTCGCGACCCTGCTCGAGCTCGAGGACGGCACCGACCGCCGGAGCATAAGGCGGATCGCCAGCGCAAGACTCGAGGAGACCCGACGCCGCATCGCGGGCCTGAGACGTATCGAGCACGCGCTTGCTCATCTGCTCCATGAGTGCGAAGCGCACGCCAAGTCTCCGCGATGTCCGATCATTGCGGCGATCACTGCTGCTGGTGCGAAAGCCTGACCGGATCATCTCCGCTTCCGTCACGCCTTTCCGGCTTCCGCGGGAGACGAATGGATGGGAACGGCGCAAAAACCTTGCGCTGGCACACCGAGCGCCGCGTTGAACTTGCTGGACATGTTCTGGTAGGCGATGAGTGCCGCCAACTCGACGATCGCTTGGTCGTCGAAATGCTGGCGCAGCCGCGATACCAGCACTGCGTCAACGCGTAGGTCGCTTCGCGTAGCGGCCTCGGCGTAGGCAAGCGCCGCTTTCTCGCGTTCGCTGAACGGCGTCGAATCCTCGAATTGCGGCAGGGCGCGCAGCTTGTTCTCCGCGATCCCGCGCCCGAGGCCCAGGAACGAGTTCAGGTCCACACAGAAATCGCACCCGTTGATTTGCGAGATCCGAACTTGAACCAGCGATCTTAGCGCAGGTTCGATGCGCGAGAACTTGCGGTCGAGCGCCCGGTACATCGCGCTCATCGCGAGAAACACCGCCGGCATCCGCGCCCACAGGCGGACCGGCTCAAGCTCGCGCCCGTAGCGCCGGCGCTGCAGCCGGAACATCAACCGGAGGTACCAGGGGTAAGGAAAACCCGCCGGCGTCTCGATGTAACTCATGCTCTGGCTCCTGGCAATCCGACGTAACGCGTTAAGCCGGCGCCGCTTCCGGGGACCGCTGCCGTGCCGCATACCGGGTCCATGTGTATTCTCCGATAGGATTACTGCAACTGCCAACGAAACGATCTTGGCCCGGGTTCACCGGGACGCCTGATGAGCAGCTCGATCGCTTGCGGCCGCGGAGAGACGGGCTTGAACCGCAGCACGCCTTCGCGATGGTGGCTGCCGGGTCCGGCGCCGTCCCATTTCACGGGGACATGCCGGCCGCCCTTGTCGTCGATGAGCGTGGCGGTCTTGACCAGGTCGTCATTCAGTTCCCCCGAGTGGGTGTCGAGCACCACCTTGAAGTCCCAGGTACTGGCGCCAGCGGAAAGGTTCTGGGGGGTCACATCAACGGTCACGCCGCGATCGGTGCTTTTCTGTGTGGTCAGCTCGGCGGCTGCCGCGGGCGATGCAGCGGCAGCCGCCAAGAGAAATGCTGCAAGTGCGGATTTCAGGCTGCGCATGGTTGTGCTCCTCCACCTTCGCTATTTCACAGGAGTGAACCGCATCATCTGCTGATGCCGCATCATCTGCTCCATCATCATCTGCATCATGTCCATGCGGCGCTGCATGAACTCCTGCTGCTGCTTCGGATCCATGCCCGCCATTGGATTTCCACCCATCATCTGGCCACCGCCCATCATGCCCGGGCCCATGCCGCCTTTCTCGCCGCCCATCATGCTGTGGTCCATGGCGCCTTTCTGGCTGCCGCCCATCGTATCCATCATCATCGGGCCGCCCATCCCGCGCATCATCTGCATGTTCTCCTGCATCGTCTTGAAATGCTCATCCATCAGCTCGTGGCGCACTTTCGGGTCCTTGGCTTGATGGATCCGGTCCATCTGCTGTTGCATGCGCTTCACGTTCTCCTGCATCCGGGCCATCTGCTTGTCCATGTCCATAGCGGGTGCCGAGGGCTTGGCTTCTGGCTTGGTCGCGGGCTGCGCGGCGGCGTACGGTGCGCTCAGCGCAAGCGTGGTCAGTATCGCGAGTAATAGCGGCTTTCTCATTGCGAGGTTTCCTTTCAAAGTTAAAGACACAGCGGTAAGAAACGGTTTCCTACTTCTTCTGCATATCGTCGCGTTTTTGCAGATACTCGTCGCGGCTGATCTCTCTCCGGGCATATGCTTCGTCCAGGATATCGAGCGCCGATTTCTTCGCGCCGGAAGATTGAGAGCGGCTCAGCAGATACTTGATCGCCGCAAACAGCACGACGAATGGCAGCACCCAGATCGCCAGCATCACCAGCCATCCGCCGAACATCCAGACGCCATGATCGAATCCGTACATTTCATGCTCCTTCGTTAACCCGGCGGCCACATGGGATCGCCGCAGAATTGAAACTTTGCTTTGGCCAATATATGCATGCCTACGCCTGTCGGTTATTGGCTTGCCGAGGCTGCGGCAGCGGATGTAGCCGAACCCGTCGACTCCGCGCGCCGCAGCATCTCGCGTGCCACGCTCTCGAGCATGATTCTCACGTCCCGGCCGACGATCGCGGGACCGATCAACGGTGGCAGCAAGAATCCGGGAGTGATGTTCGCGCGGTAATTCACGTGCGTGGCATGGTCGTGCCGCAGCAGATCCCATTCAGCCCGCTTGTTTGTAAGGTTGCCGCCGACGGACTGGAAGCGCACGGCGCCGAACGGCACTTCGTCCACGCGCGCCACTACCTCGATTGGCACCCTGAAAAAAAGGAAGCCCGATTCCCCTTTTTGCTCTACCAACAAGGGCTCGCCCGGTGCGCTCACGATGCGGCTTGAGCGTATGCCCGGCACGAAACTGGCAAGATTGTTGTAATCGGTCAATACCTGCCACGCGACGCGCCTACCCACCGCAACCAGCAACTCGGCGTCGACCTGGAACGCATTCTCTTGACGCGTCACCTGGACGGTGACTTCCGCTGCCGCCGAGAGGCTAAGCCATGTCAGGGACAGCATTAGCGAGCGTGAAAATCCAGCGCCGATTCGTCTGGCGAAAGAATGGGTCATTTTCACTCGTCTTTCCAGTTTCTGGTGTGGCAACAAAAGTTGTCAAGTTGGATCTCGGGAGCGCGTCATCGCTACCTCGCAATAATGACGCGCAGGCACGCTCCCGGCGCACGGCCGGGAGCTGATGCGGATGATTAAATCCGGAACCGCTGAGTGCGGAGGTAGAGCGGCGCGCCTGATAGTGGCGGATGCGGGACGTTTGACGTCAACAACGCGCGAGCGTCGCCGTAAGGCTTGAACAGAAGCGGCACGGATGGCGCCGTCACCGGGAAATCGGGACGGTCGGTGACCGCGGTCACCGCGTTGGGTATCCCAGGACCGGCCGCGCTGAGGTCCGGACAATCGGTATCGGAACGCGAGGGAAGCGACGGCGACTCGACATGATGCGCCACCGGTCCGGCAGCATGGAGCAGCGGCGTCGGTTTATCGGATCCGTTTGTTACGGCAAAACTCCTGCAGCATGGCTCTATCACGGCCATGAGCCAGAACGTGGCCCATCCCAACAGTAGCCAGGCGCCAAGGCGGCGCCGCTGACCGGTGGTCAGCATGCCGGTTTGGTTTGCGTGTGCACTCCGGTCCGTCATTTCAGTGCTCTCGTCCTTCGAGGTCTGAAGTGGATACTAGAGAAGATAGACAGGCTCATTTTGATCTAGATCAAGCGCGAAAAGCCCGGTTCCCAAGAAAAGCCCGGTTTCCCTGACTGCTGGCGGTCTGCGTGAAGCTTACTCATCGCCGCTGGTAGTTGCGGTTCACTTCAGCTTGTGCTTTCCGGATCTTCTCTGGCCAGGAGTTCTTGATGTAGGCCAGCACCGCCCAGATCTCCTCGTCGGATAGCGTTCCAGCGAGCGCGGGCATGTCGCTCTGGTAGCCCGGAGGCGCGTACTTGCCGGGAATGAGCCCGTGCTTCGTGATGCCGAACAGCACTACATCGGGGTGGTGCCAGGTGTGCCCGGATGCGTCGTGCGGCGGGGCGGGCATGCGCCCGCTCGGGAGTTTCTCCTGCCAGTTCGGCTGACCTTCGAGACGCGCGCCATGACAGTACGCACAGGTTCGTTCATACACGGACTTCCCGAGCGCGACTTGCCGGACATTGTCCGGATCGGCCGATGATTTTCCTTCAAATTGCATCGCGTAGATGATCGCGCCAACGAGGAACGCAAACGCAACCGTCAGCAGTCCGACCCCGATCCGGTTGCGCAGCCTGGACGATGTTCCATTCTCAGGCGCTGATGTAGTGTCCGGCCCGCTGTTCACCGCCATGTGCCGTCAATCCTCGCCTGTTTCTACTTATCGGATGCGCGTGCCCGCCACTGCACCGCCGTGCGGAAGACGTCGGTATGGAATCCCGACCGCCTTGGAAGAAACATCCCCGCCTGACGACGGTAGGCCCGGTACGCTTCTCCAAAGCCGCTCTCCATGACCTTTTCTTCCTCCTTCGCGAACAGCAGATAGGAGACAACGAACGCCGGGAACCATGCCGCCAACGTCCAGGACTGCAGCGCGAGCATTGTCCCGATATAACCGAGGAACAGCGCGGTGTAGAGCGGGTGGCGGATGTAGCGGTAAGGCCCTCCGGTTACGAGTCGATGCTCCGTTTTAAGCTCGACCCGGATGCTCCAGTAACGGCCAATCGTGTAGTGGCTGTACCAGAATAGCCAAAGCGCGGCGCCGAGAATCGGAATGGCGACCCACCCGAGCAGATCGCCGAGCCAGTGGCTTGCGGTCCATCTGTCCCACTTGACGGCCGCTAACGGGGCCACGACCAGCCACGCGACGTAGATCGCCCACACGGTTGAGACGAAATACGCGGGAACCTGGCACGCCCAGTTCACGGGAGGACTTGATCGATCCGCTGGCTGCGCGCTTGCCGATACGAAATAGTGGCAGCGTGTGGCGCCCAATAGCAGAAGGAAGAGCGCGCACGCGACCTCACTGAACAACAGATGTTCCATGGGCTGTCCTCACATTCGAAACATTGTTCTCGTCGCCGATAGCGTTACGCTCTGCCACCCGGATCTCCGCCAATTGTTAACGTCGTTGCGCTCGCATCGACCGGCGCGCCCCCTGCCTTGGCGCGCTCGGATGGCAACTGGCTCGCCACGAACGGCACGGACGCGCCAGCGACTGCTACGCCACCGGCCACTGTCGTTGCGGCTAACAGAAAGCGCCGCTTGCCCAAGTCTTCGGCCATGAGTTCGCCCGTTCTGATCGGTTGACCTGTCCTGTTGCGGCGTTCATAAGCCTTCGACAAGGATCGTCGCGCATCGTTTTCGGCCCGTCTTCTGTCGCCGTATGTCCTTACGCCGGCCGGCGCGGCGCGTTTCGATGGCTCCACGCCAGCAGCGCGACCCCCGCCGCGATCATGGGCAGCGAAAGCCATTGCCCCATGCTCAGCCCGAAAGCGAGCAGACCCAGGTAACTATCGGGTTCGCGGGAGTACTCCACGCTGAAGCGGAATACCCCGTATCCGATCAGAAACAGCGCTGATACTGCTCCACATCGTCGCGGCTTGCTCGAAAACCACCAGAGCAGCGCGAAGAGCGCGAGGCCCTCGAGCGCGAACTCGTAAAGCTGCGATGGATGCCGCGGCACCCGGTCGACATTGGGAAAGATCATCGCCCAGGGCACATCGGCGGGCCGCCCCCACAACTCGGCGTTGATGAAGTTGCCGAGCCGGCCGGCCGCGAGACCCAGCGGCACGAGCGGCGCGAAGAAGTCAGTGACGGCGAACCAGTCCTGCTTGCGGCCTCGCGCGAAAAGCCACAGCGTCAAAATCACGCCGAGCAGACCGCCGTGAAACGACATGCCGCCTTCCCATACGAAAAAGACCCGCCATGGTTCGGCCAGGTAATCGCCAAATTTGTAGAACAGGACGTAACCGAACCGCCCGCCGAGGATCGTGCCGAGGATGCCGTAGAAGATCGCGTCGCCGAGGTCGTTAGCCGTCCATACGCCGCCTGGGAATCTCGCTATACGCGCGCGTCCAATGATCCAGATCAGCCCGAAGCCGATGAGATACATGAGGCCGTACCAGCGCACGGCGAGGGGGCCAAGCTGCAGCGCGATGGGATCGAACTGTGGGTGTACTAGCATATTGGGGGAAAGGTTCACCTGAAAGGAAAGCTGTTCAGCCTCCTCTTCAACGAGCGCCATCGAGCAGCTTCCTAAGCTGATCGGCGGATACTGCGCCCACCACGCGCCGCCCGTCGGGAAAAAACAGCGTCGGCGTGCCGGTGATACCCTTTTGCCGGCCGAAAGCCAGAATCTTTTCGATCGGCGTATCGCATGTGCCCACGGTCTTCGGCGGGTTACCGTTGAGCATCATCTCGTTCCAGACCTTGACTTGGTCTTTCGAACACCACACCGCTTTTGATTTTTCGTACGAGTCCTGTCCCAAAACCGGGTAGAGGAAGAAGTAGATGGTGACATTTTCCAGCTTCGCGAGATCCGGCTCGATTTGTTTGCAGAATGGGCAATTGGGATCGGTGAAATAGGCCAGCTTGCGCGTGCCGTTTCCCTGCACCCTGCGAAACGCGAGGCCTAGCGGCAACTGGTCGAATTTGACGCCGGTCAAAACCCGCATCCGCTCGTCGGTAAGGTCGATCTTGCGCTCGATATCGATCAGCCTGCCGTTCATGATTATGTAATTCACGTTTTCGTCGACGTAGTGGACTCCCCCGTTCACGAACACTTCGTAGATCCCCGCGATCGGCGTCCTGGCAACGCTCTCGATTTGGGTGCCAGGGTATTTCTTCTGCATCGCCTGTTTCACGGTTGCTTCGCTCGCGACCGCCACGCTCGAGATCAACAGGGCCATGTGCAGACAAATGCGTAGCTTGGTTAACATGGTTAGGGTCTCCTTCGCCGGTTACGGATACAGCGATGTCTCGCACACACGCTTAACATTGTTTGCACTCGGATCTCTTCGTCACTTCCATAGACGTTCTTCGATCAGGCCCTCAATGGGTCCTTCTGTTTAATCCACCATGTTCGAACTGTTGCGGCCGACTGAAGGGTAACAACGACGACGACAAGACCGATAAAGGGCATCTGCAGGGGATTCGGGTCCGGCAGGGGACGGTCAAAATGCAGGAAGTGCATGAAAAGGAAATACGCAGTGTGAATCACGACGAGCATCCACAATACATACGCGCCACGCTGAACGAATTTCCACACGCTGCCGCCAAGGCGTCGCACGGCATAGTCGTTGGATATCGTCACAAGGACTGCGCCGTAGGTCAAAGCCACAATCCCGAGCACGTTCGCAAGTCCGAAGCCATGCTCGACCATGACGTAATTACCCCGAAACGGATGCAGGAGAAGCCCGAATAGGCGCGGAATGTCCCATACAATCCAGCCATCGAGAATGAGAATAAAGTGGATCGTGGCGAAAGCAACGGCGTGTACTCCCAGTTCGCGCCGCCACGGGACGATCCAGCCCCACGCGCTCTGGAACCTGACAACTGGCCCGATCATCATCGCGACGGTAAGCAGCACCAGTGAGGCATCGCCAAAGGCCCGGTTCCAGCGATGAATGGGGGCCCACTTCGAATGTACGACCAGAAACAGGTAGGTCAGCAGCGCCGCCAGGAGCAGGACCACGCAGTGCCTTGAGAATGTTTGAGGCGCCCTCACTTTGAAAGGCTCTTTAGCTGGCGTTCGTTCAGCTCTCGGTCCCGCAGCACGCGTGCGCGCTGAGTTTTCGCGTGCGCATCCGCGAAACCGTATTTCACCGGATCGCCGAGATCGAAGGGGAACCGCTTGGCTGCCGAAACCTTCCGGGCCATCTGCGTCAGTTCGTCCCGGTTCAGTGGCTGCTTGCGGGGCAATGCGAGCAGGATCTTATTCTCAGCGCCGCGTACGTCCAGGATGAACAGTTCGTCAAAAACTTCCTGGTAGGTACGAACCATTGAGTCGTAGAGCGGGTTGGCACCGCGGCCCCAGACGTTGCCGACCACGACACCATTCGGCGTGACGGCGCGCCGCACGGCCTGCAGGAACTCTTGCGTGGTCAAGTGCGCCGGGATGCTGTTGGCTCCGAAAGCGTCCAGGAAGATCACATCGTAAGGCAGCCGCGACTTCTCGATGAACTGCCGCCCGTCACCTACGTGGGCATTCATGAGCCCGTCCTCGCGGAAACCGAAGAATCTCTTCGCCACATCCACGACTTCGGGATCGATATCCACCGCGTCAATGGTGGCGTTCGGGTAGTACTTGCGGAGGAACATGGGCAGCGTGCCGCCGCCGAGACCGACGACCAGAAAGCGGCGGGGTTCTTCGGGCAACGCCAGTCCGACCAGCGCGACCTGCACGTAAGGCAACGCCAGATGATCCGGGTCCCCCAGTTTCATGACGCTCTGCCTTACGCCGCCCTTCCCGAAACGCAAAACACGCAGGCCATTTTCTTCTTCCGTGACGATGATCGTGTTGTAGGCCGAGACCCTTTCGTACAGCACCGCCTGGTCGACGTGCGCGAACGAAACCTGCGCGACCAACGCAACGAGCGCGACAGAAGCGAACAATCCAGCGAGAAACAGGCGCCGATTCATGGCTGGCAGACTCGCAGGCAAAACGACAGAGACTTCGTTCCCATCACGACTTTCCCGGGAACGATTCGGGCAGGGTCGTGACGGTAGCGCCCACCGGTGCTTCATAAGCAATCCTCCAGCGGCCGCCTTCCATGGCCCAGTATTGACGCTTGCGCGTCCGTTGGGAGAGATTGTTCGAGCGGTAGTCCTGGTCGAAAGTGACGGCAATCAAGTCCTGTTTCCCGGGACTGCGGAATATGCTCATGTTCGCGAGGGTGATCTTGATCCATGTTTTTGCCGAGTTCACCCGCCGCTTGTGTGCGCTCCAGGCGGCGACGTCCATTCCGTCCGAACGGAAGTCCCGTGCGTAATGCGATAGATACCGGTCGGTGTTGAGGCTTTCCCAGTCGGTGCGCCACGTCTGGAATTGCAGCATGAACGCGTCGCGTTCGGCGCGCCACGCCGCGGGCGTCACCCACTCCACGCGTTCGGCGATGATCACCGGCGTGACGCCGGGTTGCACGCTTTTTCCAAGCTGCTCAATGTCCGGATTCGAAAGGGCGATGCAGCCGTCGCTCGCCCAGGGCGCGCGCGCATACGTGTCGGAGGGAACACCATGCAGCCAGATTCCGTAGCCGGTCTTGCCGAGTCTCCGGTCCCACTCGTTCGGGTAGTTGATCGGAAACGCCCCCCAGCCATAGAGATCCGGCAGCTTGGATCCGGGTATCTGCGATGTGATGTGGTAGACCCCGATGGGCGTTTTCTTATCCCCCTCCAGCGCCTTCTCGATCCCGTACTTCCCGAGCGTCGTGTAATAGTCCTCCACGAGACGCGGCGTGCCCCCCGCGTTTTCGTAGACATAGACCCGCGAGCGGCCACCGTCCACGATGACCGCGTTCTTCTGCGCCGGATCGAACCAGAGCAGGTAGCGGGGAATGAGGTCCGCAGGAGGATGATCGTTATATGCGCGCAGCCGCGCAATCGCTTCGGCGCGTAACTCCTCCAGGCGATCGCGGGCGGTATGGCCGGTGTTACCGAGCGCGGCGATAGGTTTGGTTCGGGCGAGCAGCAAGTCGCCGCGCACGAGGTGGGCGAGGCGGAAGTTGGGATGACGGGCGATGAGTCGATCAACCTCGTCAAGCGCCGCATCCAACTGCTTTTGCTGGATATTCTCGAACACCAGCTTGATTTGCGCATCGGCTCCGTTGAGGCGCACACCGTTCGGGAGGTGGCCTGCGTGGACGTTGGACGCTGTGAAAATGAAAGCCGAAGCCGCGAACAACGATAGGGTGCGGGAAAGAAGTGAGCGGGGCGCGACGGGCAGCCGGCGGATAGTCGGCGAGCAGGCCGCGGGCCGTTCTCCTATATGCCGAGATCCGGTCATTTAATCTCTGTAATCAGGTAATCGTTGCCGTCGTAGACGAGTTGGAACTCGACCTTTTGCATCGGTTGCAAATTGGCGAGCTGGCTCTTGTCCTTGATGGCGTAAGGCATCGTCATCGCCATCATGTTCAGCGCCGGCAGGGGCTCGTGACTGATTGTCACCACGCCTTTTTCCTTGTCAATGCCCACCACCAAACCTCTGCCGGTGGCGGCTTGCTGTGGGGCGCCCGGCGCTTGTGCTTGATCGGGGCTCGGGAGGGACAGCCAAGCGAGTCCGGCAAACGCGGCGACGGCAATAAAAGCGAGGAGCTTCTTCATAAAACCTCGTGAGGCGTTTTGTTACCTGATTTTTGTAATCACGTAGATTCCGTTTTCGTAGGTAAGCTCGAAGTCCACCGTCTGCGGCGACCACAGGTTGGACAACATCGCCTTGTCCTTGACCAGATACGACACGGTCATGCCGGGCATCTTGATACCTTGTAGTGGGCCGTGCTTGATGGTGACGGTTCCCTTTTCCCGGTCGATCTGCTGGATCAAGCCTGTGCCCTTGCCGATTTTCTGGCTGGCAGCGGGGGCTTGAGCTTGCCCTGAGGGCTTCCCGCCAGCCTCGTGATGGGCAAATGTGGTTCCCGCGCCCGCGCTCATGAGCAGAGTGATCAAGAAAACATTTTTCATCTATCGCTCCGTCGAATGATGAAAGAAAAGGCCCGAGACCACGCCGCCAAGAGGTTCATCGGAATACGGCAATAGCCGTTCTCGACGACATGAACAACGACTTCCGCATCGCACCCTTCCACTTGAAATGGGTTGGATTCGAACTCGCCGTCCGTTTACCTGGTCGGCGAGTCTCCGCAGGAACCGGCTGCTATCGCGCCGGGTTCCGGGCGTCAGGCGCTAGCGGAAAAGGGCGGGCGTTGCGGCTGTTCCGGAAGGAACAGGCTTGAAAGGAGGGAAATTGAAGATTCAAAGACGGGCAGATCGAGCGTCACGCCCGCTGCCGGAACGAGCGGTATCCCCGAAATGGGTTGATGGCAGAAAACGTGATCGTGAGATTTTTTGCCGGCATCATCATCGCTATCAGTGGAATAGGCGACGCCAGCCTCAGCGGGCGTACACTGAAGGATTGACAGCGACGATGCCGCGACACCTTGTAGCGGGATCACCAGCACCAAGGCCAACGCGGCGAGTTTCCTGAATGAGTCGAACACGCGCCGATTCTAGAGCAAGGTCATGGTCTTAGCAACGACTTTGGCGGTTGGCGGGCTGGCGTGTGTGCGGAACTTTCGTGCAATCGGATGGCCTCCCGTTGCCGCGCAATGAAGATGCGCCTCCAATGACGTGGTCTTCGTTCCTCCACCTGAGCCTTCACGCAGCCATTCCCGGCGCGGTCGCGCTGCTATTTTTGCGGGCGCGTTGGAAGAGGGCGTGGCTGATCATGTTCTCGACGATGCTGGTGGACCTCGATCACTTGCTAGCAGATCCGATTTATGATCCGAACCGCTGCGGCCTCGGCTTTCACCCGCTCCACACTTATCCGGCGATCGTTGCGTACGTGGTCCTCCTCGTCCCGCACGTAAGCCGGCTGCCCGCATTGGGATTGCTCATCCACATGGCGCTCGATGCGCTGGACTGCATATTGATGTGACACCGCGCGACGGACGTGTACTCACGTTAGCGCGGTTTCACGCTGACGGATCAGCACCGGACCTGCTGCTTGGAGAAGCTCGTAAGCTCGAAGACCGTGCTTTGTCCGCGGATGCGCTGACGGGCCAGACCACTGCCGTACTCGAGGTCAAGTCGCATACCGTATTTCGCAAAGAACGCGTCGAACATCTCTCCACCGAGCGTGCCGATGGCATACAGCTCATCACTCGCCGCTTCATGCTCGAGCAGGATAGCTGGCAGCGGCTGGGGCGCAAGCCAGCTCACAACCCTCGCCCCGAAAGCGGGGTTGTATTGGCTGTGCTCGGCGCAGCAATATTGCTACTGGTTCGCGACGTTGCCTGTTGGCGTTCTAGCATCGACGCACCCGTGGCGGGTCAGCTTGAGCCAGATTGCGACGGCCAGGAGCGCGACGCCGCCCAGCGCCAGATAGAGGCGCACCGGTTCATAGTATTCCAGCAACAGGGCGCCACCGAAAAACAGCACCAGAATCTTATTGCATACAGGGCAGGCGATACCGAGAAAACCGATGACGCCTCCGGTCCCGGCCGTCCGCTTCCCGCACTCAGCCTGCGGCAGACCGACGTAGAGGCCCGACAATGCCGAGAGCAGGAGCAGAAGCGTGATCTCGAAACCGCCAGTCGGAGTCATCCTCATGAACAGCGGGTTTTCCCAGAGTGCGGCAACAGTGCCGAGCCCCACGAACATCGCCACAGCGACGCCGACGCCCCACGCGATGTGCTTGACCACGGGATTCGCTACCGAGGTAAGGAACATTACTTCACAACTTCGAGTTGGTTGACGATTAAAGCGCCGCCGCCCGGCTCGACGGCAAACTTGATCTTGTCGCCGGCTTTGACCTTGTCCAGCATCGCCGCGTCCTTGACCTGGAACACCATGGTCATTGGCGGCATGCCAATGTTTTCGATCGGGCCGTGCCTGATGGTGAGTTTCTTCGCGTCCTTGTCCACCTTGCGCACTTCGCCGTCGGCCAGTGCGGCGCTGGTCGACGGCGCCGTGGGTTGGTGATAGGCCGCAACGGCTTCCAAAGGCAGCGGAAGTGCGGCGGCAAGGATGATTGCAGCGAGATGGTTGCGTGTCATGGGCGTCCTTTCTGATTCAAAGTGTCATGGCGGGACTGCTATTGGATTTTTGTGATTATGTAGTTCTTGCCGTCGTACGTGAGTTCGAAGTCCACCTTCTGCAGCGGCTGCAGGTTCGACAGCATTGCCTTGTCCTTTACCAGGAACAACATGGTCATGGCCGGCATGTTGAGTCCCTGCAGCGGGCCGTGCTTGATGGTAATTACCCCCTTGTCCCGGTCGATCTGTTGAATCAAGCCGATGCCCTTGCCGGTTTTCGGGCTGGCGGCTGGAGCTTGAGCCTGCGCCGAATGCTGCCCGCCAGCTTCGTGGTGGGCAAACGCGCTGCTGGCATTGGCGGCTGCGAATAGCATGATCAAGTGAAAATATTTCATTGCCTTGCCCCTTTCGTTCGATTTGCAAATTGGTGACTGCATATCCTATGCCTTGACCTTGTAGCCGATCATCATGCCCGTGTCCTCATGTTCGAGGTTGTGGCAATGGAACATATAGGTCTGGTCGCCTGAAAACGGATGACTGAAGTCGAGCGCGATGCGCACCGATTCGCCCGGCCACACCAGCACAGTGTCGAGCAGGCCCATGTCCTGCGGTAGCAAACCGCTGTTTCGGCTTGCGAGCACTTTGACCTGCGCCGGGCTGTCCCGCCGCCCGAGCACCCGGAACTGAAAGCCGTGAATGTGCATCGGGTGCGGCATGCTGGCGCGGTTGTTCCGCAGCAGCCAAGTTTCGCGCGCACCGCGCCGCACGGTGAGCGGGGTTTCATGCATGTTGAAGCGCCAGCCGTTGATGTTCCATTTGCCCTTGCCGTCATGGCCGAGCGTAAGGCGCCGCGGCTCACCCGCCGCGGCTGCGAGCTTCGGCAATTGTGACAGCTGCGACGGGATTTGCCTCATGTACTCCGGGGACGACTTGACGTTGATCTGGAGTAGCGACATTTCCATGCCATCCATCAGGCCGCCACCCGCGTGGGCGGCGTGCGGGTCCGCACCGCCGCCTTGCATCGCCCCCGCCGCCGGTTTGCCGGTTTTCTCGTCAACCGACTCGTTGTGCATCGGGTCGAACGCGAGGCTCTTGAGAAATACCGGTTCGCTGCCGGATGCTGCGCGCAGGTCGAGCAGGACATCCAGCCGTTGCGCCGCCCCGATGAAGGTTTCCCGCACCTTCTGCGGCTGCTCCAGCAGGCCGCCGTCGGTGCCAATGAGGTAGTAATCGAGCAGGCGGTTGCCCTGCGCGAAGGCAAGCCGGTAGCTGCGGGCATTGGAGCCGTTGAGGACGCGAAAGCGGTAGATGCGGCGGGCAGCGTCGAAGTAGGGACGCACCGTGAGGTTGACCAGGATTTCTTCGCCGAGAAAGCCCGCAAACATCTGGTCGCGCGACAGCTTGTATTCGAGCTTGCCTTCGAAGTTGAAGCTGCGGTCTTGCAGCACCAGGGGAATGTCTGTGATGCCAAACGTGAGATCAAGCGCGCGGGCAAGCCGTTCTTCATCGTCGTCCTTCACGATCAATAGCCCGGCGAGTCCCTTGTAAGCCTGCTCGCCGGCGATGTCGTGAGGATGCGGGTGAAACCAGTAATTGGCGGCGCGGTTGCGTACCGTGAACGCAAAATCGAAATTCTTGCCTGGGTCCACTTGATACATGCCGACGCCGTCGTTACGCTCGTCGTTGGTCAAGCCGTGCCAATGAATGATCGTGGGCTGCTTGAGCCGGTTAACCATGCGCAGCTTGATCTGGTCACCTGGTCGCGCCAGCAGGGTTGGATTCAATAACCGCCTGCCGCTTACTTCGGCGACGTAGGCCCACAGCGGTGAGTAGAGCCTGGGCAGGACCTCGAAATCCAGCTCGCTTACCGTGATCTGCTGTACGTCCTTCGCCGCGACTGCCGCGTACAGACCGCTCGTGCCGGGAAGACGCAGGCGATTGGTGAACTTGTGTCCCGCATCCATGGCCGCAAACACGGATTGCCGCCACAACAGCCCGCCCAGGCCTGCGGCCGCTGCACTCACGGCAATGAAGCGTCTGCGGGAAAACCGGCTCATGTCGTGTGATCGTTTCGTTGATTTCCGGAGCGCGCCTTCATTTGGCAACCGGCTTGGCTGAAGGTTTCGGTTTCTCGAGCGGCGTGAAGCGCGCCTGGACCGGCGGCTGGCCGGGCAGCGTCACCGACACCACGACTTTCATGTCCGGCGCCGGCTGAAAACCCCCGCTTCCCACGAGCGCATTTTCGCCACTCGGCTCGAGCTTGACGCTGGAAGTGGCCTTGCCGGCGAGCACCGTCGCACTGCCGGTCGCGCCCTTGGTCGCAACTTTCGCGTCCTTGTTGCCAGTGACATACACCGTGAGCGCAGCGTCCTTGACGATCAGTTCCAGATGATATTTCCCGGCGTCTCTGACCTGGCCACCGTTCGGGCCGATCGTGGGTCCGTCAGCGCGGGCAGTAAGCGAGAGGCACAGCAGCAG
>CAZFRR010000138.1:0-42337 GCA_964521405.1 uncultured Streptomycetaceae bacterium
CCCACGGCAATCGCCGCCGGTTTGATTCCCATCTGCAACTGGGTCTGGATCATCGTTCGTTCTTCAATACTCAACTGTCTGTAGTTTTTTCCCATGCAACATTCTCTCCGAGAAATGTTGCACTTGGTTTTTGAGCGCGCCCATTATAAAGAGCAAGGGTTTACCCTTATAACCTGACTCTCATATCCCCTGCGTGATTCGTCATACGAGAGTCACAGCACGCATCTCCTATCCCGCATCCCGAATTCGGTAGAATGAAGTCGTGAAGGCATTGGCGCAACTGCTCAATGAGATGCAACGGATGGGCGTGATCCGGGATTACGCGCTGTTTGGCGCAACCGCACAAATGCGGTACACCGAGGCGGTGGTGACGCTGGATGCCGACGTGCTCGTGGCGGTGGCCTCCTCGGACCGGCTTGACGTGCTCGGTGGTATTTACGAGTTCTGCGCCACCAAGGGATACCGGCCGGAAGGCGAAGCTATTCGTGTCGGTGCGTGGCCCACGCAGTTCATACCCGTGTTCAGTCCGCTCACTCAGGAGGCGATGGAACAGGCTGAGAGCGCCGACTTCGAGGGCGTTGCCTTCCGCGTGGTCCGAGCGGCCCATCTCGCGGTCATTGCGCTGAGCGTCGGACGCGCCAAGGACTTGACCCGCATTCTCGCGTTGCTCGAATCCGGCAGTGTCAGCCGGGATGCGATCAAGAGTCTGGCGGCCCGGCACGGCTTGGCCGAGGCCTGGCAGCGTTTTGAAAGGAAGTTCCTGAATGACTGATCTCGAACACCTGCTGGAGCGGCAGGCGCAATGGCAGAAGAGTCGCCAGTCACTGACGTGGCCGGAAAAAATCCGCATGGCGGAACGAGTCCGCGAAAGCATCGGGCAATTGCGGGCCCAACCCCGCCCGACTGACCTTCCCCCTGGTTTCCGCATCCCATAGTCCTTCTTCCGCATCCCGCATCTCGCATCTCGTATCCCGCATCCCCCATCAATCACCGTCGAGAAAAACCTCCGTGCGCGCCTGCAGGTAATCGAAGAAGGGATTGTGCCGCAGGCGCATCAGGTTGGCGGGAGAGACGGCGAGCAGGCCGCGTTCGCCCAGCGCTTCGGGCCGGCCCAGGTAAATGATTTTGTCCTGCGGGCGACGGCTGCCGCCATACACCGGATCCCGCGGAGAAAACGGCAGCGCGACGTGTGAGAGCGAGAACACGCCGAACGGCCACTTCATGTGAGTGGTCTCGCTCGCGAGCTCGCCCGTGCCCGCTCTGCGGCGGACGGACCCGACGTCGGGGGACTCGATGCTCGAGTTCGTGAGAATTGTCAGATCGAACGGGAGCGCGGGCCCCTGCAACAGGCGCTCCCTGACTTCGGGAGTACCCGGGAGATACAGCGCGGCGGCATCGGCGCGGCGGTTCAAATCGAACAGAACCAGTTCGTGACCCTCCTGCGCCAGGCGGCGGAACAGGGCGTCGATCACGGCGGGCGTGGACACCGTGTCATCGGACACCGACTGGAATGCGAGCATGCGTGGCAGACCGGCCACGGAGCCGGACTTGCCAAGCTCCGCCATGCGCCTGGCGATCTGCTGCGTGATGGCGTGGACCTGGTCGGCGGCGTGGACCGGGAAAGAGGAATATTTGTAGGGATCGTATTCCGGCGTCACATCGGTCCACGCCAGTTTCGAGGCGCCGAACAGGGACGCCGTGCGTCCCTGCCAGACGGCGAATGCCGCGGCGGGGGATACGCCGATCGCGGGAGAGATCAGCACCAGTTTCTCCATCTGGGGCAGGGGCTCCCCCTGCAGCCTCGCCAGCGAGTATTCCACGGCGAGCGCGGCGCCGGTTGAATAGCCGACCATGTAGAGCTTCTTGCCCGGGCCCAGGCGTTGCGACAGGTCCCGCGCCGCGAGACGGACCGCGGCGGCCAGGTCCTGCCAATTCGTGCGCGTGAGGGCTGAGGGCGCGGTGCCATGGCCGGGGAATCTCAGGCCGATCACGTGGTAGCCGCGGGCGTGCAAGCGCTCGGCAAGCGCTCGCATCGTGTACGGTGAATCGGTCAATCCGTGCAGCAGCAGAATTCCGCCGCGCGCATCGGCTTTGCCAAGCTCGAAGGTGCGGTTCCAGTTGATTTTCTGGGCCAACGGATCGGCAAGGCTGCCGGAGTGGTAACGATTGAAGCGGTTCCGGTCCCCGGCACTTACACGGTCGTAGACCTCGACCCGGAGCTGCTTGAAAAGGCGATCCTCGAGCGCGCGATAGTCGGCGATCGTCCCGATCTTTCCCGCATCTTCCGCTCGAAACTCCGCATCGAGGCTTGCGGTATGCCAGACCTTGAGGTCAGGCAGCCCCTCCAGATGCCAGGCATACACCGCGATGATTGCGACCGCGATGCCCAGCGCCCCGTAGCCCAGGAAATAAGCCAAGTGTTTCAGTGCATGGCGCGTCATCTGTAATTTGGAATTTTCTGCTGCGGCAGATTAGAGGATCTTTCCAACCGCTCACTTGAGGAGGTCGTCCAGCGGCACCAGCGAGAACCGGTCAACGGCATTGACAGATTCTGAATGCACAAGAAATCGTCAGTCGCGCGCCGCCAGCGGGTTCATCCATTTCAGGCCGGGAAACCGCGCGAAGTCGCGATCAGTCGTACAGAGTGTCGCGCCGTGCTCCACGGCGATCGCCGCGACGACGGCGTCCATTACGAGCGGGCCGGTAGTCTGGCCTTCTCTCACGAGCCCGCGCAGTATGTCCCAATGGCGCTCGCCCGGTTCGAGGATGCCGGCGGCGGGTTGGGCAAGCCAGGAGGAAATCACAGTGTCGGCCTCCGACGTCGAGAGCGGGCGCTCGAACACCCGGGGATTCGTGCCGATTCTCAAAAATGCCCACAACGTGAGCCAGGCAAAGCGGACAAGCTCGGGCCCGCCGAGCGCGGCTTCGAGCCACACCCTGCTCGCCTCGTGCTGTTCCGCCCGCGGGTGATAGGCGTAGAGCAGCAGGTTTGCGTCGACGAGGATCACCGGTGAAGCGCGCCCTCAACCTGCTCGATCAGCTCGCCGACGTTGTCCAGAGAAAGCCCGGGCTTCAGGTGTCCGAGATCGCGTGCTGCTATCGTGAAGGCTCGCCGCGAGCCCGCGACGTGTCGTTGCACGAGCCCTTGCCGGAGCGCCTCGTTGACCACGTCCCGGAAGGGGCGGCCAGCGCGGCGCGATTCCGCCTTCAGCTTGGCCGCCACATCGTCGTCCAACGTAAGAGTCGTTCTCATGTCGTGATGCTAGCGTGGAGGCATCATGATGTCAATGAGGGGGGTAAGGTCTCCTGACAGCAGGATAGGGGTCAACGCTTAACCTTTATAGGGTGGGCGTATTAGCATCCCGGCATGTCACGTCCGCTGCGTCTGGAATTCGCCGGCGCGTTGTATCACGTCACCGCGCGCGGCAATGCCAGCGAGGACATCTTTCGCAATGCGCGCAACGTTTCTCGATTTGCTCGGGCGCGAGATCGCCCAGGAGGGAATAAAGGTGTCAGGAACCTTTTCCTGACGAGGCGAACTGGGACGCTACGGTATACTGAGTGTACTGGCAACTGGACTATCGAGCGTACTGAAAAAATGTTTGACGACGCTTGACCCCTCACCCCTTCCCCCTCTCCCGAGCGGAGAGGGGGAACAAACGGCGCTAAACGGGTTTTCAACCATTTACCGAAGGCTCAAAAAGGAGGCCACCCATGATGAAACGAAACGCGACGATTGCCGCAACGCTTGCGCTGGTGCTGCTGCTCATTCCGCTGCGCGGATTCGCGCAAACCGGAGGCGACCCGTGGCGCTTCAGCGTCACGCCCTATCTATGGCTGCCTGGCATGGATGGCACGTTGCGCTACGGCCCGCCGGCGGCGGGTGGCGCATCACCCAACGTCAGCGTGGACGCCGAAGACATACTGAGAGCCCTCGATATGGCGTTCATGATCACTGCCGACGCGCGCAAGGGCCGGTGGTCCATCGCCACTGACTACATCTACTTGTCCCTTTCCACCGACAAGAGCGCAGTCACGAGCATCAATTTCAACCCCGGCCCGGGGCCGATCAACATCACCAACACCGCGCTCGGTCTTGGTGTCAACGTCAAGATCGAGGGCTCGGTCTGGTCGCTCTTCGGCGGTTATGCCTTGGTGCAGGAGCCGCGCGCGACGCTCGACTTGATCGGCGGCTTCCGCTATTTCGATCTGGAGGCGACCACCGACTGGCAGCTTTCGGCGGCAGTGACGGGACCGCCCGGCGCCGCGACCTTCGCGAGGACGGGAAGCATCACGCAGTCTGCAACTCTCTGGGACGCGATCGTCGGGGTCCGCGGGCGGTTCAAGGTGGGCGACGGCAACTGGTTCGTGCCCTATCACTTCGATGTCGGCGGCGGGGATTCCAAGCTCACCTGGCAGGGCGTGGCGGGCATCGGCTATACCTACAAGTGGGGCGACGTCGGCCTCGTTTACCGCTACTTGTCCTACGAACAGGGCGACAACAAGCTGGTCGAGAAATTGAGCTTCGGCGGCCCCGCGCTGGGCGTGTCGTTCCGTTTCTGAGAAGCGCCAGAATTCAAACAAGCACCAAACTCCAAGCACCAAATCCCAAACAAGTGCTAAAGAATCGACGTTTGGAATTTGGGATTTGTATATTGAAATTTGAGTTTATGGTGCGCCGAGCAGCAGGTACAGGCTGAAGCGTCCGGCCTCGCCGAAGCCGAACCCGAAATAGGCCGGCCCGGCGGCGGTGCTGGCGCCCAGGAATACCGAGCCGGACCAGGTGGTCCCCATTTTCGGCAAGCCGTCGAAGCGGGGACCGAGATTCGCGACTTCCAGCGAGGCGCCCGCGTAAACGCCGGATCCCAGCAAGTCGGGCAGCGGAATGGCGCGATTGTAGTACATCAACCGGCCGAAACCGTAGCGCTGGGTCGCGAACTCGTTGATGCGGTAGCCCGACAGCCGCAACGGGCCGCCGAGCGTGAAGCTCTCGTACGCCGGCAGGTCCGAGTGCAGATCGGTGCCGCCGGAAATGCCGGCGTTGAAGGTGTGAGCGCCCCAGGTCTTCGCGGCCAACGCTTGTCCTTCGAACCGCTTGTAGCCCCGGTCGGAACCGAAGCTCTCTTCGGCGAGGTAGGCCGAGCCAACCACGCGGAAGCCCTTGCGGGGAAACCAGGCGCTGTCCAGTTGATCGACGAAAAGCAGCGCGCGCGGGCCGGCGGTGGTTTCATTGATATCAGGCAACACGGGCGTGCCGGTGTCCAGACTGGCATTGACGCGCCGCCACAACGCGCCCAGGCGCGCTTCACCCCAGGTGCCGAGTACGGCGCCGGCATCGAGGCCAACGCGCTGCTCCCTGGTGTCGTACTCCGCGAGACGCTGGTCCCCGACGAACACCCCGCGGGTTGACTGGCCGATCCGGGCGTAAGGGGCGAGGAAATAGCGGCCGCGCTCCTCCACCGGCTGGATGAACTCGGTAAACAGGTAGGTGTTCTGGCCGACCTGCGCCTCGGTCAGCCATTCGCCGCCCAGACGGTTCAGCCAGGTCTTGCGGTACTGCACCAGGATGTTGAAGATATTCTCCCCCTGGAAGTCGGTGGCGAGACCCAGCCCGAACCGGAGGTAGTCGGGCCCTATTTCTTTCTCGCGCGGCTGGATGATCAGGACGCGGCTGCCCGGCTCCTGTTGAATGCGGTAATCGATGCTTTCGAAGTCGCCGCGGCCGTAGATGCGCCGCAGGTCCGCGCTGACCTGCTCTTCCGTGAGCGGCTCGCCCGGCTTGCTTTGCACCAGCGAGCGCAGCACCTCGGGATTGGTGCGCTGCAGCCCCTCCAGGCGGATTGCGTCCACCGTGCCAAGACCCTTGCGTTCGGCGACCTGCTGGCTGCGCAGCGCCGCGTACTGTTCCGGCGGCAGGCTGTAGCGCCGCAATGAATCGGCCAGCTGGCGCGCCGCCTCCTCGCCGATGCGGATCGCGTCGGCGGCGCGCTCGAAGCTGCCCGCGGAAATGGTTCCCAGATCCGGCGCGATCAGCACATCGCGGCTGCCAAGGCTCTTCAACTGCTCGTCGACGTTTGCCTTGCCGAGGAAATTGAGAAGTTGGGCGGTGACGGAAAGAGCCGAGGTGATTTCGTTTCGCTTGAGCGGCGGTGTCGAGATATTGACCGCGATCACGACGTCGGCACAGACCTTGCGGGCGAGGGCGATGGGCAGGTTGTTCGCGATGCCGCCGTCCACGAGGAGCCGCCCGTTGATCTCAACCGGCGCCATCGCTCCCGGGACGGACATGCTTGCGCGCATGGCCTGGCTGATGCTGCCGCGATCGAGGACAACCGCATCGCCGGTCTCGATGTCGGCGGCGACCGCGCGGTAAGGAATCGGAAGCTTCTGGAAATTGTCGATGCCGATGGCCTGCTCGGTCATCACGCGGAAAAACGCCTCGATCGAGACGCCGGCGACTATCCCTTTCGGCAAAACCAGGCCGCCGTCCTTTACGCCGAATTGCGGAGCGAACAGGGTCTTGTAGTCATCGACCTTGCGCTGGCTTGCGACTTCAGCGCGCGGCGGCTGGTCCCGGAAGATGTCGTTCCAATCCGCCTTGACGACCATCTCTTCCAGGCGGGCCGCCGGCGAGCCGGACGCATACGCCCCGCCGACGATCGCGCCCATGCTGGTCCCGGTGATGCAGTGCACGGGCACGCGCAGCTCTTCCAGCACTTTCAGCACGCCGACGTGCGCGAGCCCGCGCGCTCCGCCGCCGGAGAGGGCGAGGCCAATGCGCGGCTGCTTTGGCGTTGCCGCGGGTTCGGCGCCCAGGGCCTTTGATTGTGGGTGGAGAGCGAACACCGCAGCGAGGGTTATCGCCGCAAGGATTCGTTCAACTCGGAAACGGAAGGGTCGGTTCATGGGATGCCTCAATTAGCTGCCAATGCTAAGAACGCCTAACAAAATGACCGGCCCTGTTTTTCTCCCCTCCTTTTCAAGGAGGGGTGGATGCGAAGCAGACGGGGTGGTTGCGTAGGCACCCATCGCTCCCACCACCCTGCCCGCTTACGCGGGCACCCCCCCGTCCCGCCGCGCTGCATCGCGTCGGGCGTTCGCCGGCTCAAACGTGCGCAGGCACGTTTTTCGAAACCCCGGTTCACCCTCGGGCAGGAGGGGAATTCATTTTGTTAGGCGCTCTAAGTACTAAGTTACTAGGCACGGAATTTTACAGGGTTACCAGCTGGTTCGGTGATCCGGGACCATACCGTCGTCATCGATGACGGCATGGCGGCGCGCGCCGCCGGTGCTTTATACCGGCAGTCGCCTGCGTTAGTATCCGGACATGAACTGGAAGGGCAAACGGACTCAGGTCATGCGCGCCGCGGGCGGAGCGCGTGCACTCGCAATTGCTACCGCCTTCCTGTCCTTACTCTCGTTCAACACGCCCGCCGCCGAGCCGGAGACCGCGCGGCAAAGCGCGGCCGTCAAGGTCGCGAATCGAACCATCGTGGTGCTGCGAGGCCCCATCGGGGGACATACGGCCGAGGAGCGGGCCAAGGGCACGATGGAGCGAATCGCGAGGATTCTTGCGTCTGCACCGTATCCGGAAATCACTTTCGCGGACGTGGAGGAGGTGAAGGCTACGAGGGTATTGCTTGGCGGCAATCATGCGTTCCTCGTCACCCAGATCGACATCGACAAGGAGACCGGTGAGACGACGCAGTACGCGGCGCGGGAAGCGGGAAAGCGCCTCGAAGCGGCGATTCGCGAGCTGCGTGAGCAGCAGGAGCCGCGTTATCTCTTGATAGCAACGTTGCTTGCGGCGGTTGCGACGCTCATCTACGGGGCGATTCTCTGGCTGCTGTACCGGGGAAATCGCTGGATCGGCGGCCGTCTCTCGGCCGCCGCCGCCGCGCATTCGCAGAAATTGCACATCGGCGGAGTGCACTTGCTGGACTCGGCCCAGGTGTGGCAATTGACGCGGCGCGTGTTCGCGCTGGTTGCCTGGGTCATCGCGATCGTGCTGGCCAGCGGCTGGCTGACTTTCGTGCTGGAGCAGTTTCCCTACACCCGGCCGTGGGGCGAAGGCCTCGAGGGGAACCTGCTGGGGCTGTTGAAGCAAATCCTGCTGGCGATCGTCGGTGCGGTCCCGGGCCTGCTCCTCGTCGTCGTCATTTTCATGCTCGCGCGCGTCGTCATCCGCACCGCCGACGTGTTTTTCAGGCGCGTGGAGCGCGGCCAGGTGGCTGTCACCTGGATCGATACCGATACCGTCCGGCCAACCCGGCGCATCTTCAATTTCATCATCTACGTGTTCGCGCTGGCGATGGCCTATCCCTATCTGCCGGGCTCCGACACGGAAGCGTTCAGGGGGCTCTCGGTGCTGGTCGGGGTGATGGTTTCGATCGGCGGGGCGAGCGTGCTCGGGCAGGCGTTCAGCGGTCTCATCCTGATGTACATGAAGGCGTTTCGCCGGGGAGACTACGTGCGCATCGGGGATACCGAGGGTACGGTAGTCGAGCTCGGCATGTTCGCGACGCGCATCCGCACCGGAATGGGGGAGGAGATCACACTGCCGAATTCCGGGATCATGGCCACGACCACGAAGAACTACTCCCGCGCGGTTCCCGGCACGGGCTTTGTCGTGGATACCGTGGTCACGATCGGCTACTCGTCGCCGTGGCGGCAGGTGCAGGCGATGCTGCTGGAAGCGGCGCGCCGGACTCCCGAAATATCGAAGACGCCGGCGCCGATGGTGCGCCAGACGGCGCTTTCAGACTTCTACATCGAGTACCGGCTGATTGCCTATACCCCGGTTGAGCAACCAGTGGCGCGCGCGGAAGTGCTGAACCATCTCCACGGGCATATCCAGGACGTGTTCAACGAGCACAGCGTGCAAATCATGTCGCCGCACTATATGATGGACCCGAAGGAACCGCAGGTGGTGCCGAAGGACAAGTGGCACCTGGCGCCGGCAAGGCCGCCAGAAAAGCAATGATGAATGATGAATGATGAATGATGAATGATGAATGATGAATGATGAATGATGAATGGTGAATGATGAATGATGAAAATTAAGGTGATGAAATGAGCGCACTTCACAACATTGGTTTTGGAATCATTGCGGGGGCCCTGTCGATTTGCCTGGTATTGCCGGGCACGGCGGTGGCGGCGAGCGCGGCGGAGCTGAACCGGGACGCGATTAACGCGTTAAACGCGCTCCACAAGCGCTATCCATCGGCGGTGACGCTGTCGAAGGACGCAAAAGCCATCGTCGTTTTCCCGAAAATCTACAAGGCCGGGCTCATGATCGGCGGGGAAACCGGCGAAGGCGTGATGCAGGTGAAAGGCAAGACGGTCGGCTACTACAACAGCTCGGGCGTTTCGTACGGCTTGCAGGCCGGCGCCCAGACCTATGGATATGCGTTGTTCCTGATGACCGACAAGGCGGTGAAGTCCTTTGGCTCGGCGGAGGGTTTCGAGGTCGGCGTGGGCCCGAGCGTGGTGGTCATGGACGATGGCATGGCCATGAAAACGACCACGACGACCGTGCAGAGCGACATATACGCCTTCGTCTTCGGGCAGCAGGGGCTCATGGCCGGGCTGGGCATACAGGGCAGCAAGATCACCAAGATCAAGAAATAGTGATGGGTGATGGGTGATGGGTGATGAGTGCTGAGTGTCGAGTGCTGAGTGCTGGGCGTCAGGTTACAGTTAATAATGCGGGGCGGGAAAAGGATGGAAATTCAATGAAACAGGTTCTGATCATGCTTGCGCTCCTCGGGTTCGCAGCGCAAGCATCGGCGATCAACATGAGCGGCTTCCGGGACGCGCCGATCACACGCCTGGATGCCGAAGAGCTGAAGGCATTCCGCGCCGCGGTCATGAAGACGCTGGACGAGTCCCCCGACGGCACGACGGTCGAGTGGAAGGCCGCGAAGACGAAGTTCGTGAGCAAGATCACGCCGCAGAAGAGCTTTGCCGATGGCAAGCTCAAGTGCCGCGAGGCGACGATCGAGTCGGAAGCCCAGAATCGCTTCCAGCGCGGTGTCTATTCCTTCTGCAAGGCGGCGAACGGCGACTGGCAGTTCAGGTCGCCCCCGGCGAGATCGAAGTAACCCGGGCCGGGTTCCTGTCCGTGTGCTTCCGTGTGTTTCCGTGGCTGATTTGTTCTAATCCTTGATGGTCGCACCCTTGATGTAGGTGTGCCCGGGCACATCCTGCGGCGCGGGGTAGACCTGGACGTAGCGGACGTTCTCGAAGGGAATCATGAGAAACGTGCTGTCCGCTTCGAACAGCATGTAGCGATTCTTGAGCACGTCATCGAGCTTCAACGCCGCGGCATGCTCGTTGGCGGACTGCTTGGGAAAATCCAGCGAGACCTTGCTGCCGTCGTTGAAAAATATGGTGATGCCGCGTTGGTCCTGCATGCGAGCCTCCCGGTCGGTATGAAGTTGACGCCGCCAGCGTATCACAGCGCGACCGGGCGCGAATCATGGACCGGCCGTTCAGACAGCATCAGGGCAGTTACAGCTAGAATGACGATCGGGCCCGGCTTTCCGGTGACTGCCGATTCGACCGCAGGCGGGGCCTCTATGACAACGAAAGGTTTCCTATGAGATTTGGCAAGTTGTTCTGTTTTGCCCTGGCCTGCCTGCTGGCGGCGCCGGCGGCGGCGCAGACCGGCACCCTCGAGAAGATCCGCAAGTCCGGCGTCATCACCATGGGCTATACCGATGGCAGCGCCCCGTTTTCATCCCGGGATGCGGGCGGGCAGCCGCAGGGCTACTCGGTCGACCTGTGCCGGGAGATCGCAAGCGGCATCCGGGCCCAGTTGAAGCTGGCCACCCTGGAGACGCGCTGGGTCGAGCTGACGATACAGAACCGGCTCGAGGCGGTGCGCAGTGGCCGCGTGGACATTGAGTGCAGCACCACGACCTGGACGCTGTCGCGCCAGGCCGAGGTGGACTTCAGCCTGATCACCTTCGTGGACGGCGGCAGCATCCTGACCCGATCCGAATCGGAAGCCGGCCGCCTGTCCGATTTCAACGGCAAGCGCATCGCGGTCATCACCGGCACCACCACCGAGAAGGTGCTGCGCGGCTCCCTGGCGGGCCGCTCGATCAAGGCCGAGGTCGTTGCCGTGAACACGCGCGATGCCGGGCTGCAGCTGCTCGACCAGCGCAAGGTGGACGGCTTCGCGTCCGACCGCATGGCGCTGATCGGCGTAGTGCTGGGGACGCCGACCCAGGGCGTGTTCAAGCTGCTCGACGAGGATTTTTCCATCGAGCAATACGCTTTTGCCCTGCCGCGCGGGGATGTCGACTACCGGCTGGCGGTGAACCGGGTGCTGGCGCGCCTCTACCGCACCGGCGAGATCAACAGGATCTACAACCAATGGCTCGGCCGCATCGGCCCGCCCAGCCTGCTGCTGTCCGCCGCCTATTTCATCCAGAGCATTTCCGAGTAACAGGCCAGGGGCTCACCGGGATGATTGCCATCGTGCGTGCGAGCGGAAGGCGGCTGCTCGCAATCGCGTGCTCCCTGCTGGCGGCCGGGGCGGCACTGAGTATTGCGGTCCTGGTCCAGGCGCAGTCCATACGAATCCCGGATTTCAGCACCGAACGCCCTGCAGCCACCACGCTCAAGCCGGGCGAGACCTGCGATAACTGCGGCGCCATCCGCTCGATACGTGAAATCCAGAGCGAGCGACCGGTTCAGGCGCCAAAGTCGCTCCAGAGCGAATCGACCGACGGAGGAATGGGCTCCTCCAACTTGCTCGTCGGGGCGGTCGCGGTGCTGCCGATAGGGGAAGGCAGCGGCAAGTCCTACGTCGGTGGCGTCGGCACGCCCGAGATGCGCAGCCGCTTCACCGAGACCAGCTACGAAATCACGGTGCGGCTCGACAATGGCAGTTTCACGGTGGTGCAGCGAAGCGATGGCGCGCAATACCGCGTGGGCGACCGGGTGCGAGTCCAGGGCATACAACTGGAGCTGGTGAATCCGTGACCGGTGCCGGCCGCGGATTCAGGTATGACACAACTCCCGGGGGAAGCGCCATGTTCCGATGGCAGCAGCCCGTCCGAATGGTTTTCGCAGGGCTGTTTATCTTTTCATTTTCGTCCGCCGCGATGGCGGCCGACCCCTTCACGCTCTTCATTTTGAGAATCTTGCGCGACCAGGCAATTTCGTCGGCTATCGAATCCGCGGTCACCTCGCCGCCGCAAGTCGCGAGGCCCGCCAGCGCGGCGGCTGCGCTCCCGGCGCCGCAACCTGCCCCGGAAGGCCAGTGGCTGAAGGGCCTGATCGACGAGAGCTTCATCCATCTCGGGCCGCAGCAGCGCGAAGAGTTGTACGCGAGCCTGCAGAAGATGTTGAACGACCCGAAGAACGCGGCGGTGCGCGCCGACCTCATCGCTGAATTCACGCGGCAGGCGGTTGCCATGCGAGATGCGCACCGGCATCTTGCCCGGTTGTCGGAGGCCGACATGAAACTGGTCGCAGCCGAGGCCCGGGCCGAATTCGAGAAGCTGCCGCCGGAGCAGCGCCGGCAGATGATGCAGGCGCTGCAACACGGCGTCCCGGGCATGCCGCGGGCGTTGAACGACATGATCCTGGCGGAGTTCAACAGCGTTACCGCGGCGCGCTAACGCGGAGGGGAGTTGTGACTGGTGACTGGAGTGCGTCTCAAAAACACTCCCTCGCCCCGCGGCAGCGGGGAGAGGGTTGGGGAGAGGGGATTCTGTGGGACAGTTTGTGATGAATGGAGCAGGACAATGACGAAGAAACTGCTGGTCCTGGTGGCGCTGATGATGTTGCCCGCCCTGGCGCAGGCGGCCTGCCAGGGGTTGCTCGACCACCGCTATACCTCGCTACAGGGCAAGCCGGTCAATTTATGCGATTACGCCGGGCGGCCGGTGCTGGTGGTCAACACGGCCAGCAAGTGTGGCTATACGCCGCAGTTTGAGAAGCTCGAGGCGTTGCACCGGCGCTACCAGGGGCGCGGCCTGGTCGTGCTGGGGTTTCCCTCTAACGATTTCAACCAGGAATTTGCTACGAACCAGGAAATCGCCCAGTTCTGCAAGCTCACCTACTTCGTCGAGTTCCCGATGGTGGAGCAGGGCGCGGTGACGGGCCCCCGGGCCAACGCCTTCTTCAAGCAGCTGGCGGCGGCAGCGGGCGCCGCGCCGCAATGGAATTTCCACAAGTACCTGATCGCCCCCGACGGCAGGACCGTCCACAGTTTCGGCAGCCAGGTCGAGCCCGACTCGCGCGAGTTGATGGGCAAGCTTGCGCCGATGCTCAAGTAGGAAGGTAGGAACGGCGTGATTCGTGAGTCGTGGGTCGTAAGTCGTGAATCGACGATTCCTTCGGCTCTCCCATGGAGAGTACAAAAAAACGCGGCGGGTTCGCCGCCGCGTTGAAAAGGCTGCTTGGAGCAGCCTGTAACCGGGGGGAGGAGGGGACCCCGGTTGAAGAGGTCGAGAATGGCCGGTTAGCTTTTCAGACTCGGCTTGAGGAAAACCTGCCCCATCTCGGCGAGCTTTACCGTCAACCACAGATACAGCCCGACGATCCGCTCCGCCTGTTCCATCGCGTTGATCGCGTTCTGGCGATCGACTGCGTTCATCCGCACTTCCTGGAGGCGGTCGTAACTGGCTGAATCACGAGTCTTTTCATTAGCATTTCTCATCTTTACCATCCTTTTCCTGCCTTATTACAGGCTAGAGTGATTTAACAAATAAGTCACATATCACAATGACTTTGAACGTAAGTATAGACTCAACTCAGGGCGGAATGTTGCATTGCAATGGATGATATATAATGATCGTTCAGTATAGAAAAACTAACGCTAATCAGGCGATACGCGCATGTCCAGCCGTTTACCCCCTCTCAATGCCTTGAAAGCCTTCGAGGTGACTGCGCGCCACCTGAGCGTGAAAAAAGCGGCGACTGAGCTGAATGTCACACCCGCCGCGGTCAGCCACCAGATCAGGGCGCTGGAGGGAAACCTGGGCGTGCAACTCTTTCTCCGGCATAACCGCGCGCTGCAACTGACCGAGGCCGCGCGTGCCTGCCTGCCCATGCTGCGCGAGGGCTTCGACAACCTCGCGCAGGCGGTGGAGCGGGTGCGCGCGCACCAGGGCGGGGGCATGCTGATCGTGAGCGCGGCGACTTCGTTCGCCGCGCGCTGGCTGATGCCGCGGCTGCACCGTTTTCTCGAGGCTCAGCCCGAGATCGATGTTCGCGTCTCCGCGCGCCTGCGCCAGACCGCGCAGGGCGAAAGGAAGGGGGCGGCGGCGGAGCGCGCCTCGGTGGATGCCTGGCTCGCCGATTCCGACGTGGCAATCCTGTATGGCCACGGCGATTATCCGGGTTTCCAGGTGGAGAAGCTGATCCCGCTCACGCTCACGCCGATCTGCAGCCCGCGCCTGGTGACGCACCCGCAGCACCCGCTCTTGCAGCCGGCGGACCTGAAGCACCACCTGATGTTGCATGACGACACCGGCGAACTCTACGACGGGGTGCCGTTCTGGAATGTCTGGCTGGAGGCCGCGGGTGTCGAAGGCGTGGATCTCAGCCGGGGGCCGCACTTCAGCCACGCCGTGCTCGCCTTTGAGGCCGCGGTCGAGGGTCACGGGGTGGTGGCGACCATGCCGGTGCTCGCGGAGTCGGACCTGAACTCGGCGCGGCTGGTGACGCCGTTCGCACTGCGCGTCCCGCTGTCTTCCGCGTATTACCTGGTGTGCGGCAAAGAGGCTGCAAAACGGCCGGCGGTCGCGGCGTTCCGCAAATGGCTGCTGGGCGAAGCCGCTAAAGAGACCGCGGAAAAGTAAACAACAAATAGACAGGATTTACAGGATTTACAACTTCAGTAGCCCTGCTTTTGAATCTTGTTAAGGAACCTCTGCAAAACCCTGAATTCGTCACCCCGGCGTACGCCGGGGTCCAGTCGAAACAAATACTTGCTGGATCCCGGCTTCCTCCGGGATGACTTTTGCAGAGCATCCTTAATCCTGTCTAATTACTGATCATCAGGCCGGCGCCGCCGCCGGCCGCACGACCTGGCGCTCGTTGATCGGCAGGTTGATGAGCCCCGCGAGGATGCCCAGGGCGATCGTCAGCAGCCATGCCAGCCGGTAGGAGCCGGTGGTGTCGAACAGATAGCCCGCGATCCAGATTCCCAGGAAGCTGCCGACCTGGTGGAACAGGAAGGCGATGCCGGTCAAGGTGGCGAGATACTTCACGCCGAAGATGTGGGCGATCAACCCGCTCGTGACCGGCACGGTGCCGAGCCACAGGAAGCCGATGGCCGCGCCGAAAAGATAAACCGCCAGCGGCGTGACCGGGACCAGGATGAATATCGCGAATACCGCCGCGCGCAGGAAGTAGAGCGCCGAGAGCACGTATTTCTTGGTGTAGCGGTTGCCGAGCCAGCCCCAGATATAGCTGCCGAAGATGTTGAAGAGCCCGATCAGGGCGAGCGCCATCATGCCGGTCTCGGGCGTCATGCGCTGGTCGATCATGTAGGCCGGGAAGTGCACCGAGATGAACATCAGCTGGAAGCCGCACACGAAGTAGCCGGAGCAGAGCAGCACGAAGCCGCTGTGGCCGAATGCCTCGCGCAGCGCCTCGGGGATGGACTGCTTATGAACATCGGCGCCCGGGGGCTTCCTGTTCTCAACGAGGGCGGTGGAGAGCGGCAGGACCAGCATCACGGTCGCCGCGCAGATCAGCAGCGCGTTGTGCCAGCCGATCTGGTTGATCAGCACCTGGCCGTAGGGCAGCATCACGAACTGCCCGAACGAGCCCGCCGCGCCGGCGATGCCCATCGCCACCGTGCGCTTCTCCGGCGGAAAGGCGCGGCCGACCACGCCGAATACGATCGCAAAGCCGCTGCAGGAGAGGCCTGCGCCGACCAGCAGCCCCGCGCTCAGGCTGAATTCCAGCCCGGTCGTGGAGTAGGCCATCAGCACGAGGCCGATCGCATAGAGGAGCGTGCCGCCCGCCAGCACCCGGGCCGCGCCGTACTTGTCGGTGATCATCCCGGCGAAAGGCGTCGCCAGCCCGTAGACCAGGTTCTGGATCGCCAGCGCGATGGCGAAGGTCTGGCGGCTCCAGCCGAGGTCCAGCGTCATCGGCTGCAGGTAGAGGCCGAAGCTGTGCCGGGTGCCGAGGGACAGCGTGAGGATGAGGCCGCCGCAAACGAGAATGACGAGCGGCGTCCGCCAGTTGGACTGTGACATGCCTTGTTGCTCTTGTTGCGAATCTCGCATTCTACAGGAAGGCTTGCATCGAAATGCAGCGTAAGGCAGGAGTGCCATTCGCGTGACCCACGATTCGGCGGATGGGTTCAGTTCATGATCCGCGTTGCCGGAGCGTATGTGGACTGACGTCATCCCGTTGCTCGAAAATCCGTAAATTGCGTTGGCGACGGGGCGGATCATAGTTGACGCTGGCAGGCGTACCGACGCAAAATACGCCCCCTCGCGCTCACCATACGGACGTACGGTGAGCCGAGCGCAATTCCGAGTGGGTCGCTAGCTCAACTGGTAGAGCAATGGACTCTTAATCCGGAGGTTCGGGGTTCGAGTCCCCGGCGGCCTACCACTCCATTTGTTGTTTGAACGCGGACCTGCCAGCCAGCAGAAGTCGGCCATGCCGGAGAAGTCTTACAACGTACTGTTCCTGTGCACCGGAAATTCGGCGCGCAGCATCATGGCGGAGGCCTTGCTCAGCTCACTGGGGAGAGGGCGCTTCAAGGCCTACAGCGCGGGCAGCCATCCGGCGGGGAAGGTCAATCCTTTCGCGCTCGAGCTCTTGACGAAGAACCGCATCGACCCCGACGGACTTCGCTCGAAAAACTGGGACGAGTTCGCGAAACCGGGCGCTCCCGCGATGGACTTCGTGTTCACGGTGTGTGACCAGGCAGCGGGTGAAATGTGCCCGGTATGGCCTGGCCAGCCCGTTACAGCACATATGGGCGTCAACGATCCCGCCAGAATCGATGGCACGGATGCTGAAAAACGCAAAGCTTTCATGAAGGCATTCGCCGAGCTTTCCCTCCGAATCAATCTGTTACTCAACCTGCCACTGGATAAGCTCGACCGCCTTGCCCTCAAGAAGAAGCTCGACGAGATCGGCAAGATCGGCACGGAAACGCCACAAGCATGAACGGGCCGTCGGCAGCACCTTCCTCAGCGCAGGCGGCGGGCATCAGCTTTTTTGAGCGCTGGCTGACCCTGTGGGTCACGCTTTGCATCTTTGCCGGAGTCGTTCTCGGGCAGCAGTTTCCATCGCTGTTCCAGATGCTGGGGCGGCTAGAGATTGCCCGGGTCAACCTGCCGGTCGGTGTGCTGATCTGGGTGATGATCGTGCCCATGCTGCTGAGGATCGATTTCGGCGCGCTGCACCAGGTGAAGGCGCACTGGCGCGGCATTTCGGTCACCCTCTTCATCAACTGGGCGGTCAAGCCGTTCTCGATGGCGCTGCTGGCGTGGTTGTTCATACGCCACCTGTTCGCGCCGCTGCTGCCGCCGGAGCAGATCGACAGCTACATCGCGGGCCTTATCCTGCTGGCCGCCGCGCCCTGCACGGCGATGGTGTTCGTCTGGAGCCGGCTGACACATGGCGACCCGTACTTTACGCTTTCCCAGGTCGCCCTGAACGACGTCATTATGGTGTTTGCCTTCGCGCCCATCGTGGCGCTGCTGCTCGGTGTCGCGGCGATTTCTGTTCCGTGGGATACGCTGCTGACGTCGGTTGTTCTGTATATCGTGATCCCGCTGGCGCTTGCCCAGTGCTGGCGCCGGCGTGTGCTGTCGCGCGGGCAAGCGGTGCTGGATGCGATGCTGACACGAATCCAGCCGTGGTCGGTCGCGGCGTTGCTGGCCACCCTGGTGTTGCTGTTTGCCTTCCAGGGCAACGCGATCATCGAGCAGCCACTTATCATTGGCCTGCTCGCGGTGCCAATCCTGATCCAGGTATTTTTCAACTCCGCGCTCGCCTACTGGCTCAACCGCAAGGTGGGCGAGAAGCACAGCGTGGCCTGCCCCTCGGCGCTCATCGGAGCATCCAATTTCTTCGAATTGGCGGTTGCCGCGGCGATCAGCCTGTTCGGGTTCGAATCGGGCGCGGCGCTGGCCACGGTGGTCGGCGTTCTGATCGAGGTGCCGGTGATGCTGGTGGTAGTCAGAATCGTCAACGCCAGCAAGAACTGGTACGAAACTGGCATTACGCGTTCACCTTTGCCCCGCTGACTCTGTCCTCTTAACCTCCTAAGCGCAGGGCCTGCATCGGTGTATTTCGCCTGTTCCATACCCGTCACAATTGTCATGAGGCTGTCACACAGCGCCGGTAGCATGCGCTCGTGGCACTGGTACATGACTGTGATGACAGGAGATCGAAATGATTAAATCAAATGGATTCAAAGTATTAGGACTTTCTGCCTTGCTGATAGCAGCGTTGGGGAGTTTCTCGGCGGTCGCTCAGGCGCAGATCGTCAAGGTGGACGGCTCGAGCACCGTGTACCCGATCACCGAAGCGGTGGCCGAGGAATTCCAGAAAATGAAGAAGGGGGCGGTGAAAGTCACGGTCGGCATTTCGGGCACCGGCGGCGGTTTCAAGAAGTTCTGCCGCGGCGAAATCGATATTGCTGATGCCTCCCGTCCCATACTCAAAGCCGAGATGGAGGAATGCAGGAAGGCCGGCATCGAGTACCTGGAAATGCCGGTTGCCTACGACGCGCTGACCGTCGTCATCAATCCCAAGAACACCTGGGTGAAGAGCATGACCGTGGCGGAATTGAAGAAGATCTGGGAGCCGGCCGCGCAGGGCAAGGTCACCCACTGGAACCAGGTGAACCCGTCCTGGCCCAACGCTCCGATCAAGCTTTTCGGCGCGGGCTCCGACTCCGGCACCTTCGACTACTTCACCGAGGCGATCAACGGCAAAGCGAAGGCGAGCCGCGGCGATTTCACGGCGAGCGAGGACGACAACGTGTTGGTGCAGGGCGTGCAACGCGACGTCAACGCGCTCGGCTATTTTGGCTTTGCCTACTACGTGGAAAACCGCGACAAGCTGAAGTCGGTGCCAATCGTCGAGAAAGACGGCAAACCCGCGGTGGCGCCTTCGCTCGAAACGGTGGTGAACGGCACCTATCAGCCGCTGGCACGGCCGATTTTCATCTACGTCAACGCGAAATCGCTGCAAAAGCCCGAGGTGCGGGAATTCGTCGAGTTCTACAACAAGCACGGCGAGCAGCTGACGAAAGAAGTGAAATACGTTCCCCTGCCGGCCAAGGCCTATTCCTACAACATGGAAATCCTTGCCAAGCGCAAGCTCGGCACCAAGTTCGGCGGTGAGAACAAGGTGGGCCTGACCATCGAGGACCTGATGAAACTCGAAGCCAAGCTGTAAGGTTTCAGCGACTTAGCGTAGCGGGAGGGGTTGCAAGCCTCTCCCGATTTCCAGTGAGTGGTTGAGCATCGTCCAACCTGCAATAATGACCGGCCTTATCAGTTCGAATGAACTCATTAGCCTACGCTGACAGGATGGAATCAGTTCCGGAGAATTTCGTCAGCGACCGGCTGGCGCGCCGCAAGCTCCGTAATATCAAGGAGCGCGTCATCGAGTTGATCCTGTTCCTGGCGGCGTTCGTGTCGGTGGTGACCACCGTCGGCATCGTCGTCATCCTGCTGAAGGAATCGTACGTCTTCTTCCAGACCGTCTCGCTGTGGGACTTTCTCACCGACACCCAATGGACGCCGCTCTTCGCCGATGCGCACTACGGCATCCTGCCGCTGCTGTCGGGAACGCTGGTGAGTTCGACGGTGGCGCTGCTGGTGGCGATCCCGCTCGGCACCATCATCGCGATCTACCTGTCGGAATTCGCCCCGTTCACCGTGCGCGAGGTGGCGAAGCCTTTCCTCGAGATGCTGGGCGGGGTGCCGACCATCGTCTACGGCTATTTCGCGCTGCTGTTCGTGACGCCGCTGCTGCAGAAATTGATCCCGTCCCTGCCGGGCTTCAACCTGCTCTCGGCGGGGCTGGTGATGGGCATCATGATCATTCCCTACGTGAGCTCGATTTCCGAGGACGCGATGCGCGCGGTGCCGATGGCTTTGCGCGAAGGCTCTTACGCGATGGGCGCCACGCGCTTCCAGACCGCGATCCGGGTGGTGACGCCGGCGGCGTTCTCGGGCATCGCCGCAGCCTACATCCTCGGCATCTCGCGCGCCGTGGGCGAGACCATGATCCTGGCGGTCGCCGCCGGCATGCAGCCCACTCTCACCTGGAACCCGCTGGAGCCGGCGGCGACGATCACGGCCTATATCGTGCAAGTGGCGTTGGGCGACCTGCCGCACGGCAGCATCGGCTACCAGACGATCTTCGCTGCGGGACTCACGCTCGCGCTGGTCACGCTGTGCTTCAACGTGATGGGGCACCTGCTGCGCAAGCGTTACCGCCAGGCGTACTAAGGGGAACGGGGATCATGAGCGAAGCCGCCAGAGTTCTGAAAATTCGCGCAATGATCGCAGCGCACAAGCGCTGGGACTTCGCTTTCGGCGTCGTGGGCATGCTGGCCCTCATGGTGGGGGTGCTGACCTTCACCGCGCTGTTTGCTGAAATGATCATCAACGGCGCGCCGCGGCTGTCGTGGGATTTCTTCACTAATTTTCCATCCCGCAAGCCGGATCAGGCCGGGATACTTTCGGCGTGGGTAGGCTCGATGCTGGTGATGCTGGTGACCGCGGCCACCGCCGTGCCGCTGGGCGTGGGCGCGGGCGTTTACCTGGAGGAATACGCCCCCAAGAACTGGGTGACCGATCTCATCGAGATCAACGTGACCAACCTTGCCGGCGTGCCGTCCATCGTCTACGGGCTGCTGGCGCTGGGGCTGTTCGTCTACGGCTTCGGGCTGGGGCAAAGCATCCTGACGGCGGGACTCACCCTCGGCCTGCTGATCCTGCCGGTGGTGATCGTTGCCACGCGGGAGGCAATCCGCTCGATACCCACGGCGATCCGGGAGGGCGCCTATGCGCTCGGCGCGACCAAGTGGCAGACCACTTCCGACCACATCCTGCCGTATTCGGCTGCGGGCATCCTGACCGGGATCATCATCGGCATGGCGCGCGCCATCGGCGAGACCGCGCCGGTGATCACCATCGGCGCGCTGACTTTCATCGCGTTCCTGCCGCAGGCTCCGTTCACGGGCGACCCGCCCGCCGGGCTGTTCGACTGGATCATGTCGCCGTTTACGGTGATGCCGATCCAGATGTTCAACTGGACTTCCCGCCCCGAAGCCGCGTTCCACCAGAATGCCGCCGCCGCCGGCCTGGTGCTCGTCGTCATGACGCTGTCGATGAACGCGCTTGCGATCTACATCCGTTACCGACTGAGAAAGAACCTCAAATGGTGAGCACGAGTATCCCGGAAGTCGCCGCCGCGGCCGCGGTGGCGCCCGCGCCCGTCAAGAAGTCGGAGTCGCTGAATCTCAGCTTCCATTACGGCAGCTTCCGGGCGCTGAAGGATATCAGCATGCCGATTTACGAGAAGAAAGTGACGGCGCTGATCGGGCCCTCGGGTTGCGGCAAGTCCACCTACTTGCGCTGCTTCAACCGCATGCACGACCTCTACCCGGGCAACCGCTACGAGGGAAGCATCATGCTCTACCCGGACAACACCAACGTGTTGAACCCCGACGTCGACCCGATCGAGGTCCGGATGCGCATCAGCATGGTGTTTCAGAAGCCCAACCCGTTTCCGAAGTCCATCTACGAGAACGTCGCTTACGGCCTGCGGGTGCGGGGCGAGCGCAAGCGCGCGCTGCTCGACGAGAAGGTGGAAGAGGCGCTGCGCAACGCCGCGCTGTGGGAAGAGGTCAAGAACCGGCTCCACGAGCTGGCTTTCAATCTTTCCGGCGGGCAGCAGCAGCGGCTGTGCATCGCGCGCGCGCTCGCGACGGACCCCGAGATCCTGCTGTTCGACGAGCCCACTTCCGCGCTCGATCCCATTGCCACTGCCAGCATCGAGCAGTTGATCGCCGATCTCAAGGCAAAGGTGACGATCCTGATCGTCACCCACAACATGCAGCAGGCGGCGCGCGTGTCGGACTATACTGCCTACATGTACCTCGGCGAGATGATCGAATTCGACGCCACCGACACCCTCTTCATCAAGCCCCGGAACAAGCAGACGGAAGACTACATCACCGGCCGCTTCGGCTAGCGCCACGGAGACCAGCATGGTTCAGAGCGAGCATCTCTCCAAGCAGTACGACCAGGATCTCGAGGGGCTGCGCTCCCGGGTGCTGCAGATGGGCGGCCTGGTGGAGGCGCAGATACTGGCGGCCATCGAGGCCTTCACGAGCGGCAACCCGGCGCTGATCGAGCAGGTGATCGCCCACGAGAACCGGGTGGACGAGTTCGAGATGAACATCGACAACGACTGCAGCCAGATCATCGTGCGGCGCCAGCCGGCGGCGAGCGATCTGCGGCTGATCATGGCGATCAGCAAGACGGTCACCGATCTCGAGCGCATCGGCGACGAGGCGGAGAAGATAGCGCGCATGTCCAGGCGGATACACGAGAGCGGGCACCTGTCGTTGCAGCCATTTGCCGGCATACAGCACGCTGCCACGATCGCGGTGTCGATGCTGCGCGAGGCGCTGGATGCGTTCGCGCGGCTCGATGCCGTCGAGGCCGCAAAGGTGATCCGCGAGGACCGCGCCATCGACAGCGAGTTCCGCTCGATCCTGCGGCAGTTGATCACTTTCATGATGGAAGACCCCCGCACCATCTCCACCGCGCTCGAGATCGTTTGGGTCGCGAAGGCCGTGGAGCGCATCGGTGACCACGCCAAGAACGTTGCCGAAGACGTCATCTACATCGTCAGGGGCACGGACGTGCGCCACACCGCGCTCGAGCAGGTCGAGCGCGAGGCGCTGGCCCGGTGAATTGGGAGAGTTCTGCATGGGCGGTTCAATACTGGTAGTCGAAGACGAGCCCGCGATCCAGGAATTGATCGCGGTCAATCTCGAGCATGCCGGCCACCAGGTGCTGCGCGCCGGCAACGTTCCGGAAGCGAGATCACATATCCGCAACGCACTGCCCGATCTTGTGTTGCTCGATTTGATGCTGCCTGGCACCCCGGGCGTCCCGTTTGCGCACGAACTGCGCGCCGACGAGCGCACCAAGGGCATCCCCATCATCATGCTGACGGCCCGGGCGGACGAGCAGGACAAGGTTGCCGGGCTGGAAGCCGGCGCCGATGACTACGTCACCAAGCCTTTCTCTCCGCGAGAACTGCTGGCGCGCATCAAGGCGGTCTTGCGGCGCCGCGCGCCGCAGTTCACGGACGATCCGGTCGAGTTCGCGGGCCTCAGACTGGACCCCGCTTCGCACCGCGTCACGGGCGGCGGCAAAAAGATAGAACTGGGCCCGACCGAGTTTCGCCTTTTGCATTTTTTCATGACGCATCCCGAGCGGGTCTACAGCAGGACGCACGTGCTGGACGAAGTCTGGGGCGACCACGTGTTCGTCGAAGACCGCACCGTTGACGTGCATATCCGCAGGCTGCGCAAGGCGCTGGAGCCGACCGGGCACGATGGCCTGGTCGAGACCGTGCGCGGGGCCGGTTATCGTTTTTGCGGCAAGCCTGCCTGAGACGGGGACGTGCGATAATCCCGTTGAAAAGTATTCTTGCCACAGAGAACACAGAGTTCACAGAGGAAAATCATTAACGAAGGTTTTTTTCAAGCCTCCCCTGTCTGGTGTTGTGGCGCGCTAACCCAACCCATTGAATCTCTCTGAGTGCTCTGTGATCTCTGTGGCTGAATTGCAGTTTTTGAGATGAACGGCATACTGGACCGATCCCTGTTCGTCCTGGCCGGCTTTGCCGCCGTCTCCCTTGTCCTGGGGCACTTCGCCGGCGCTTCCTACGGCTGGGGGCTTTTCTGCCTTGTCCTGCTGGTCCTTCTCCTTCATCACGCACGGCATATCAAGCGGCTGCATCGCTGGGCCATGCATCCGGATGCCGAATTGCCCGAAGGAGCGGGGGTCTGGGACGAAATCTTCGCATTGCTGTACCGGCAGCGGCGCGCCGAGGCACGCAGCCGCATCAAGCTGGCGCGCTCCCTGGCGCTCTCGGAGCGGGTCGGGCGTGCGCTGCCCTACGGCGTGGCGATCCTCGACGAGGAGAACCGCATCGCCTGGTGCAACGACTCCGCCATGGCCCATTTCGAGCTCGACGCAGCGGCCGATTCCGGCCAGCCGATCACCAACCTGGTGCGCCAGCCGGAATTCGTCCAGTACGTCGCCTCGGGCGAGCATTCGGTGCCGTTGCGGCTGAAAACCGCGCGGGCCGATGGCCTGATTCTCTCGGTGCAGCTCATCTCGCACGGCGAGTCGCAGCGGCTGCTGCTGTCGCGTGATGTCACGCAGGCGAGCAAGCTCGAGACCGTGCGGCGGGATTTCATCGCCAACGTCTCGCACGAGCTGCGCACGCCGCTTACCGTGCTGATGGGCTTTCTCGAGACGATACGGGAGCTGAAGCTCGATCCGGAGCGTTCCCGCGACTATCTCAAGCTGATGGCGGAGCAGGGCGGGCGCATGCAGCGCATCGTGGAGGATCTGCTGACCCTGTCCGCACTCGAGTCGGGCCCGGAACCGCCGCACGACCGGCGCATCGGCGTGAATACCCTGCTCGACCGCGTGCGCGCCGAGGCCGAGGCGCTTTCCGGCGGCCGACACCCGATCTCGCTGGAAGCGGACGACGGGTTCGATCTTCTCGGCGACGATACCGAGGTTGCCAGCGCCTTCAGCAACCTCGCGAACAATGCCGTTCGCTACACACCGCCGGGCGGCGCGGTGCGCCTCGCGTGGCGCGCTTCGCCGGATGGCGCCGAGTTCACCGTCGAGGACAGCGGCATTGGCATCGCGCCGGAGCATATCCCGCGCCTGACCGAGCGTTTCTACCGGGTCGACCATGGGCGTTCGCGGGAAACCGGGGGCACCGGGCTCGGGCTGGCCATCGTCAAGCACGCGCTTGCCCGGCACCAGGCGGCGCTGGAGATTCAAAGCGAGCCGGGCAAAGGCAGCCGTTTTACTGCGCGCTTCCCGTCCCACCGCATCGCGCCCGTGCCAACCCGGGTCGCCAACAGCACGCCGGTGGCCCTGTAGTTTTCAACGCACTGCTTCAACACCCCCGTCTTCCGTACAGTACAATAGCGACGCTTCAGGACTCCTGATTCAATCAGGGTGTGGCGCAGCTGGGTAGCGCGCGTGCCTTGGGCGCACGAGGTCGTCGGTTCGAATCCGACCACCCTGACCAAACTACCAATGATGAATGCGGAATGCAGAATGATGAATGACAGGCGGCGTTGAACGTTGGGAGCGCTGCTAACGCGCGGTGGTTCTCGTTCATCATTCATCATTCATCATTCACAATTGTATTTGAGTGCCGGTCAGGCAAACCATCGAAGAAGGCCGCGTCCCCGTCAAGGTCTATACCGGCGAGGTGGAGGCAACCGCGCGCCAGCAGCTCGTCAACCTCTCGCGGCTGCCGATCATCCATCATCACGTGGCGGCGATGCCCGACGTTCACGCCGGCATCGGCGCGACCGTCGGCTCGGTGATCGCCACGCACCGCGCCATCATCCCGGCGGCCGTGGGAGTGGATATTGGTTGCGGGATAATCGCCACCCGCACCTCGCTCACCGCCAACGATCTCGATGAACCGCGGTTAAAGCGCATATTCGACCAGGTCTCGCGCGATGTGCCGGTCGGGCGCGACCAGCACCCGGAGGCGCGGGCGCTCACGGCTGCCGCAAAGCCGTTCGGGCGCAGCCTGAGGAGAATTCTCGACCAGCACCCTTCACTGGAGAAACGTTTCCCGCGGACGAAGAACTGGGTGTGCCAGATGGGCACGCTCGGCGGCGGCAACCACTTCATCGAGGTCTGCCTCGACGAGGCGAATCACGTCTGGGTGATGCTGCACTCGGGCAGCCGCGGCATCGGCAATGCGATCGGCACTTACTTCATCGAGCTGGCGCGCCGCGACGCCGAGCGCCGTGAATTGCGCCTGCCGGACCGCGATCTCGCCTATTTCGAGGAAGGCGCGGAGCACTTTGGCGAATACGTCGAGGCGGTCGGCTGGGCGCAGGGCTATGCCGCCGCCAACCGGCACGCGATGGTGGAGCTGGTACTCGATGCGCTGCGCCGTCACCTGCCCGCGTTTAAAGTCACCAGCGAAGTGGTCAACTGCCACCACAACTACGTCGAACGCGAGCGGCACTACGGCGCCGACGTGTGGGTGACGCGCAAAGGCGCCATCCGCGCGCGCCGGGGCGACCTCGGCATCATTCCCGGCAGCATGGGCGCGCGGTCGTTCATCGTGCGCGGGCTCGGCTCGGAGGAGAGCTTCCAGTCCTGCGCTCACGGCGCGGGGCGGCGCATGAGCCGCACGCAGGCGCAGAAGACATTCACGCCGCGGGACCTCGTCCAGCAGACGCAAGGCGTGGTGTGCCGCAAGGACCGCGGCGTCGTCGACGAGATTCCGGGGGCTTACAAGGACATCGACGAGGTGATGGCGAACCAGAGCGACCTCGTCGAGACCGTGCATACGCTGAAGCAGGTGGTTTGCGTCAAAGGATGAAAAAGCGTGGATGCACCCCGCTTTTTCATGAATGGCTTTTCTTGATGACGCTCTAGCCTGAATTGTTTTCTCGTTCATGCGGTCCGGATCCGTTGCGCGGAATCTCTGGCCGCGGGCGTGATCTTGCAGTATCGTATTGTTAATACCTTATTACAGCCTGTCGGCTCGGTGGTAACCAGGATCGACTACCCATGCGTTCACGCCAATCGTTGATGAGACCAGGTCCGACAGGCTGATAGGACGGAACGGATGGACCGGGATAACCTCGTCATACTGGAACACCTGCTGATCGCGCTCGCCGCGGGCGGGCTGATCGGGTTCGAGCGTAGTTACCACGGGCGGCCGGCGGGCTTCCGCACCCACGCGCTGGTCTGCGTCGCCTCGAGCGCCTTGATGCTGGTGTCCGTGTACCAGAACCACTGGTATCCCGAGGAGTTCGCCGGGCGCGTTGCCCTCGACCCGACGCGCATGGCGCAGGGCATCATGACCGGCATCGGCTTTCTCGGCGCCGGCGTGATCTTCAAGGAGGGCCTGACCGTGCGCGGGCTCACCACGGCAGCTTCGATCTGGATCACCGCGGCGATCGGCATCCTCGCCGGCATCGGCTTCTACTTCCCCCTGCTGGTCACGACGTTGCTCACGCTCGGCACGCTCTCCGTGTTCCGCTGGATCGAGGCCAAGGTGCCGGGCGAGTTCTTCGCCCACCTGATGGTGCGCTGCCCGCGGGACGGGGCGATGGGGGAGGAGGACCTGCGCAGCTTCCTCCGGGATCACGGCTTTTCGGTGGCCAGCCTGAAATACGCCTGCAGCGCCAATCCGCCCTGGTACGAGTACGAGATGGTCATCAAGGCGCGTGACAATACGCGCGCGCGGGGCCTGGCCGAGTCGCTGGGCAAGTCCGCAAAGATCCTGGAGTTCCGCATGTCGCCAACCGGCGACTAGAAACCGTGAATCGTGAGTCTTAGCCTCACGTTGGCAGCCAATAGCGGTTCAGCATCTGCTGTTTGCCCTTCAAATTGGCAGGGAACCATGAGCGTGATCAAGCTTTACGCCGCGGCTGCGATCGTTGCGGTAGCGTTGATCCAGGCATTGCCTGCATCAGCGCAGTCCTATCCGAGCCGGCCGATCCGTTTCATCGTCCCGTTTCCGCCGGGCGGGGGTAACGATGTCGTCGGGCGCATCGTGGCGCAGAAGCTGAACGAGTCACTGGGCGTGCCGGTCGTGATCGACAACCGCGGCGGGGCGGGCGGCACCATCGGCACCGACATCACCAGCAAGGCGCCGCCCGACGGGCACACCATGCTGGTCAACAACATCAGCCTGGCGGTCAATGCCACGCTCTATCCGAAACTGCCCTACGACACCCTGAGGGACCTCGCACCCGTCTCGCTCCTCGGGCGGCAGCCCAATATTCTGGTGGCGCATCCCGCGGTGCCGGTGAGTTCGGTCAAGGACATGCTTGCGCTCGCGCGGGCGAAGCCGGGACAGGTCATTTACGGCTCCGGCGGCGTGGGCACCGCCGGCCACCTTGCCACCGAGTTGTTGATGCTCATGACCCGAATCGAGATGGTGCATGTGCCGTACAAGGGGCTCGGCCCGGCGTTGATCGACCTCATGGGCGGGCGAGTGCAAATCGTCGTCTCGACGCTGGCTTCCGCGCTGCCCCAGGTAAAGGGCGGCAAGCTGAAGCCGCTGGCGGTCACCACGGCAAAGCGATCCGCGTTTTTTCCCGAGCTCCCGACCATGGCCGAAGGCGGCGTGCCGGGATACGAATTCAGCACCTGGTACGCATTGCTGGTTCCCGGCGCCACGCCGAAGGCGATCGTCGAGCGGTTGAACGCCGAGACTGTAAAAATACTGGGCGTGCCGGCCCTGAAGGAACAGTTCTCCGGTCAGGGACTGGAAGCGACGCCGAGTTCGCCGGCCGAATCCGGCGCTTACCTCAGGTCCGAAGTGGCGAAATGGAGCAAGGTCGTCACGGCGTCGGGGGCGAAGCCCGAATAGCCCGAAGGGCGTGATGTGGTTTCGAACGACATGATTTCGAGTGACGAGATGCTGCGTGGCATGAAAAGGCGCGGGTTGGTTTCGCTCCGTCAAGATGCAGTAACGCGCATCTTCACGTCACGATCCAGCATGCCACGCCTGGCCATGTCACGAACCCTGAAATCGCAATGGCCAGGCTGACGACGATTTCCGGCTTGGGCGCGAAAGGTCCCGCGTGTTTTCTGCTGGAAACCGGGCATGCGCGTTTGCTGCTCGATCTCGGCTATGGACCCGCGCCCGGCCAGTGGCCTGATGTCGGAGAGGTGGGACGGGTGGACGCCTTGCTGTTGTCGCACGGGCATCGCGATCATGCGGGCGCCCTCAAGCTCGCGCCGCAGGTCGGAAACCCCCCGCTGCACGCAACGGCAGCGGTGTTGGCCCGCCTGGGCCGCATTGACGAGGGCAAGGTGCTGCCGTTGCGAGGGGAAGCAGATATTTGCGGCATCAAGGTGCGCACCGGTCGCAACGGCCACGCCCCGGGCGGTGTCTGGTTGCACTTCGATGTCGGCGACGGTTTTCTGTACACGGGCGACTATGGGGTGGAATCGCCGATCTACGCGTTCGACGAGCCTCCACCAGCCGCTACCATGGTCCTCGATGCGTCTTACGGCGACTATGCCGGCTCGATCAAGGATTGCGCCGCGCGCCTTGCCCCGGTTTTTGCACGGCGGGCGGCGCTGGTGCCGGTGCCGCCCGACGGTCGCGGGCCGGAGCTGGCTTATCACGTCGTGGCCGAGCACAAATTCATGCCGTGCCTCGGCACCGACTTGCGCGCCTCTATCGAGTGCATGGCCGGCACCGAGCGCGACAGCCTGCGCCCCGGGGTGGCGGACGAACTGTTGCGCATTGCGCGCGAGGCACCGTCGATCACGGGGCCGCAGGGCATCCTGCTGACCGGTCGCGCCGATGCGAGCGACGGTGAAGCGGCGGGTCTTGCCGCGCGCTCGGAGAGGGAAAGCGGGCCCGAGATTGTCTTCACCGGTTATTTCCCGCCCGGCTCCCCGGCCCAGCGGCTGATCGATTCCGGACGCGCCTGTTACATCCGCTGGAATGCGCATCCGCGGCTCTCCGATAACGCGGCGCTCGCACGCTCGGTCAAGGCGAAAACCATCGTGCCGGCGTTTGGTGATGCGCGCCACCTGGACGCGTGGCGCGTAGCGTTCGCTCCCGCGCGCGTCGTGGTCGATCGCGAGCTTGATTTGTGAAAAGCCGGGAATAGACAGGATAATTGACTCAGGACGGAGAACCCGTTAACCCCGCCAATGGGCAGGTCTTACAGGAATAGCAAGATTGGAACGAACACCGATTCAGGCCCCGTTTTTGTTGTTTATCGGAAATTGTTTGACTGAATCCTGTAAATCCTGTCTATCAATGAATGTGACGGGTGTTCGAAACGTGCTGTTGGCCCTGTTCATTGATTAATTTCCCGCCCATTCCGCTTTTCGCGCAGCCCTTCTATTTCTTGCGCCACGGTGAGACCGAAAGCAACCGACTCAAGACCATCGCGGGCTCGCTCGATGTCGCGCTCAACGATACGGGCCTTGCGCAGGCGCGCGCTGCAATCGAGTGGGTACGGCCGCTGGGCGTAACCCACCTCGCATCGAGCAACCTGCGGCGCGCGCGCGAAACCGCGGCAACCATTGCCCGGGCGCTGGTGCTGCCGCACGTGGTGGTGCCGGAACTGGCGGAGCGGAACTGGGGGGAACTCGAAGGCAGGTCTCAGGTACTGCGCGTGCGTGGCGCGCCACCGCCGCCGGGCGCTGAAACCGCCGAGCAATTCGTATTCCGCACGCGCGCCGCGCTCGCCCAGGTCAGGGCCGACGGCGTGCCGCTGGTCGTCGCCCACTCCGGGACACACCGCGTGTTGTGCCGCCTGCTCGGGCTGGCGGAGACGATCGACCCGGTCGCCAATTGCCGTCCGGTGCGCTTCAGCCCGCCCGCGCGGCCGGGTGCGGTATGGACGGTCGAACTTCTCTAAAATCTGGACACAGAGGATACGGAGGAAACAGAGAAAAGAGAACGGCCGGCGTATGCGCCGGCCGATGTTTTTGTGACCTGGTGATCGGTTGGATTAACGTTCCGCATCACCCGCGCGCACCGGCCTTGCGCGCGTCGGCGTGGATGCGGCGGTAAGATGCCTTCTGCCTTCTTCGTGGCGAGGCGGGGAAAACCTAACAGAATCAGATGAATAAAGGGTGAGGTAAGGGCCAGCAGAGTTTGTTACATGCATTTGCATTGACCTGACTTGGCGGGCTTGGCGGTTCGATTTCGTTCTTCTCTGTGTCCTCTGTGTCTAAGCCTTTAACGTAAACGGATTGAAATCCGTTTTCCGGTCGTAGTAGTCCTCGTTCTCCTTGCGTTTCAGCCAGCCCACGACCTTGTAGGTGACCGGCGTGAAGGCCACTTCCACGGCGACTTTGGCGACGAACTGGGCGAGCATCACCAGCGGCAGCTTGTCGTCGGGGATGATGCCGCTGCCGTAGAAGGCGAGGGGGTAGAACAATGCGGAGTCCACCGCTTCGCCCACCACAGTGGAGCCGATGGTGCGGGTCCACAGCCATTTTCCGGCCGTCAATATCTTCATCCTGGCGAGCACGTAGGAGTTGACGAACTCACCGCAGAAATAGGCGACCATGGAGGCCGCGACGATGCGCCAGGTCGAGCCGAAGGCGATTTCATATGCTCCCTGGTGCTGCCAGAACGGCGCGGGCGGCAGGGCCACCACGACCGCCGCCATGAACGAAGCGAACCCGAGGCCCGCAAACCCCGCCCAGATCACCCGGCGCGCGCGGGCATAGCCGTAGACCTCGGTGAGGATGTCCCCGAAGACGTACGAGATCGGAAAGAACAACACGCCGGCGCCGAAGATGAAGGTGCCGATCACGGGCAGGTCGACCTGCGCGATCTTCGCCGGGCCGATCAGGTTGGAGCAGATCAGCACCGTGACGAAGGCCACCATCACGAATTCAAAGTAGCGGTAGCTGCGTGGTTCGCTCATAAGATCAGAAAAGCGTCATTCGTGATTCGTGAATTGTGATTCGACTCACACCACCCCGCTCGCTTCGCGAGCACCCCTCCTCGGTAAGGAGGGGGGTCATGTAAAAAAAGTCACGCCGTATTACGTCACGCAGCACCACGTCACGCAGTTTCATGTCACGCCTGATCGTGTCACGCACCATCAACCAAGCGGGGCGGCACAGTGTGCCGCGAACGCCGGGCGCTGCTTGAGCCGCGCGTAGTATGCCGCAACCACGGGAAAGTCCGGCCGCTCGATCGGCAGCAGGAACCAGCGGTGCAGCGCCACGCCCATTGGAATGTCGGCCATGGTGAACGCGCTGCCCGCCATGTACTGCCGGCTGGCGAGGTGGTTTTCCACTATCTTGAGATTGTCGATCATCTTCACGCGTCCGTCCTCGACCGCCTTCAGGTCGCGCTTGCCGGGCTCGACCCGCACCAGGTTCCAGAAAATCGGGCGCAGATTGTTCCACAGGGTCGTGCTGTACCACTCCATCCAGCGGTCGGCGTCGGCCAGCACCTTTTCATCATGGGGCCACAGCGTGCCCTTGCCGTGCTTGCGGGAGAGATGGCGCACGATGGCGTGCGACTCCCACAGGATCAGGCCGTCGTCGTTGAGGGTCGGCACCAGGCCGTTGGGATTCATCGCCAGGTACTCGGGCGTATTGTTGACGCCGAACTTGCCGCCGGCGTCCACGCGGTCGTACTGGAGGTTCAGCTCCGCGCAGCACCACAGCACTTTCTGCACGTTGATCGAGGTGGTGCGTCCCCAGATTTTCAACATTGTGACCTCCGGTCCATAGATGCGTGATTCGTGAATCGTGATTCGTGAGTCGTGCCTTCAGAATTCAGAAAACCACCGCGCTCTCCGCCCCTCGCATTACACGCCGATGGAGAGGCGAGCGTCTCTACAGTCGAATCACGATTCACGATTCACGATTCACGATTCACGAATCACGCTTTTCCCCTTCTACTCGGCAGTAATATTCTGCTCCCTGATCACCTTGCTCCATTTGACCGCCTCGCTCGCTATCCATGCGCCGAATGCTTCCGGCGTGCTGCCGACCGTCTCAAAGCCCAGATTGGCGAAGCGTTCCTTCAGCTCGGGGGTGGCGAGCAGCCTGGTTACTTCCGTGTTCAACCGTCTCACGATCGCGAGCGGTGTGGTTGCCGGCGCGAGCAATCCGACCCAGGACTGCGACTCGAATTGTGGCACGAACTCGCTGATCGCCGGCACGCCGGGAACCAGGCCGCTGCGGTTCCTCGACGTGACCGCGAGGACGTTCAGCCGGCCAGCCTTGACGCTGGGGAGCACCAGCCCCGCGGACGCAATCATGACCTCGACGTGGCCGCCGAGGAGATCGTTCAGCGCCGGCCCGCCGCCTTTGTAATGAACTAGGTTGGCGCCAAGCTTCGTGGCCGCCTTGAACAACTCCACCGACAACCGGCTCGAAGTGGCCGCGCCCGCTGTCGCGAAACTGAACGGCGCGCTCCGGGATCTGGCCAGCGCGAGAAATTCATTGAACGTTTTGGCGCCGAGCCTGGGATGGACGACGAACAACTGCGGGCCGCGGATCATCAGTGAAACCGGCGCGAAATCCCGGATCGTGTCGTAGGGCGCGTTGCGGAACACGTAGGGGTTGGAAATGAAGCTGTCGAACACCGCGAGGAGCGTGTGCCCGTCCGCAGCGGCCTTGGCCACTGTGTCGGTGCCGGGTATGCCGCCGGCCCCCGCGCGGTTGTCGATGACGATGGGTTGGCCCAGCGCTTCCGAGAGCTGCGGCGCGATGGCTCTCGCCACGACGTCCGTTACGCCGCCGGGAGAAGTCGGCACCACCATGCGAAGCGGTCGGGTGGGGTAGCTTTGCGCGTGTAGCGGCTCGCCGAAAACCGCCAGGACCGAGGCCAGCAACGCTGCCCCCAGGACCGGCGTAATGATTCGTGTCATATCTTGAGTCGTGACTCGATCCGGTGATTCAATTCCTTGCCGCGGTGACGAAGCGACAACTCGCGAATCACCAATCACCAATCACGTTTTACCGCCGGCGCGCTTCTCGAACGCCTCGAAGAATTTTCCCGCCAGTTGCCTCGCCACGCCGTCGATCAGCCGCGCGCCGACCTGCGCGAGCTTGCCGCCGACCGTGGCCTTGGCGGTATAGGCGAGCTTCGTGTTGGCGCCGTCCGGAGTCAGCGTGACCGTCGATTCGCCCTTGGCGAAACCCGCGACGCCGCCCTGTCCTTCGAAGGCGAGGCGGTAAGAGTGCGGCGGATTGGAATCGGCGACGGTCATCCTGCCCTTGAATTTGGCGCTGACCGGGCCGACCTTGGCCGTCAGGATCACTTCATACTCGTTGTCCGAGAGGAGAGTGATCGACTCGCAACCCGGAATGCAGTCTTTGAGCACTGTGGGGTCGTTCAGCGCCTTCCACGTCTCGGCCTGCGGCAGCGGGATCAGCTGCTCTCCGGTCATTTCCATAGTCGGGTTGCTCTCGGTGTGGGTGCCGCCAGGCTCGATCCGGCAGCGTAGAGGCGGATGCTAGCCCACGTTCACCGCGCTCGCAACCCGACTGAAGCTTGACGAGGGTATGGGCTTGACCTGCGGTTGGAGGTTTGATTCCGGTTGCCGCGAGAAAGTGCGCTTCACCGCTATATTCTGTAGAATATAACCCTTGCCAAAAGCGAGCGGAAACCGGATATGGACAGCGTAGACCTGCAGGTTTTGAGAAGCGCGGCTGACTGGGTGAAGTCCGGCCGCCGCGTGGTGATGGCGACCATTATCCGCACCTGGGGCTCGGCGCCGCGGCCGATCGGGGCGATTACCGCGATCCGCGACGACGGGCTGGTGGCGGGCTCGGTTTCAGGCGGCTGCATCGAGGACGACATGATCCTGCAGGTGCGCTCCGGGGAGCTCGTCAAGGACAAGCCGGCCACGACGACATACGGTATCAGCGCGGAAGAGGCCAAGCGTTTCGGGCTGCCCTGCGGCGGCACACTCGAGCTGGTGCTCGAGCCGCTGACCCGGGATAGCGGCATCGATGAGTTGCTCGCGCGGGTCGAGCGCCACGAGCTCGTGATGCGCCGGCTCGACATGAAGTCCGGGCGTGTGACGATCGCCCCGGCAAAATCCACGGACCTGCTCATGTTCGACGGCGCCACGCTTGCCACGGTGCACGGGCCGCGCTGGCGCCTGCTGATCATCGGCGCGGGGCAGCTCTCGACTTTCCTCGCCCAGATGGCCCAGGGGCTCGACTACCAGGTCACGATCTGCGACCCGCGCGAGGAATACGCGGAGGGCTGGAACGTTCCGGGAGTGGAGCTGAAGCGCGGCATGCCCGACGACGTCGTCACCGAATTGAACCTGGACGGCCACTGCGCGGTGGTAGCGCTCACCCACGATCCCAAGCTCGACGACATGGCGCTGCTGGAAGCGCTCAAGTCGCCGGCGTTCTACATCGGCGCGATCGGCTCGCGCAAGAACAACGATGCCCGGCGCCAGCGCCTGGCCGACTTCGACCTGTCGCAGCAGGAGATCGCGCGCCTGCACGGGCCGGTGGGCTTGAAGCTCGGCGCCAAGACGCCGCCCGAGATCGCGATCGCGATCCTCGCCGAGATGACCGCTATCCGCAACGGCGTCGAAGTTCCCCGGCTGGTCGAGCCGGAGAAGGCGACGGTGGCTGGTTGCGTCACCTGAGGAATTCCTCGCCGGAATCGGCGAGGAATTCCTTAATTGGACAACCGATGTCATCCAACCCGATTTTTTCGGGTATTCTGCTGGTTTCTCCGTCTGATCTCCGCCTTTGTCTGCGCTCCTGCCCGGTCTTGTATTGATGGCATTCATGTTTTCCGCGGCGCCACCGGCGCTCGCCGCGGAAAACATGGCGAACGCGATCTTTCTCGTCGCGAAGCGCGAGCTCGCCGATCCCAACTTTCGCGAAACCGTGGTGCTGGTGACACATCCGCCCCGGGGCGGGCCCTGGGGCGTCATCATCAACCGGCCGCTCGAGCATCGCTTGAGCGAGGTGCTGCCCGACTATGAGTCGCTGAAGGGCCGCAAGGACGTGCTCTACTTCGGCGGGCCGGTTACCCGGGAGGGGCTGGTATTCCTGGTGCGCTCCCCCAAGGCGCCGCCGGGAGCGACCGCCGTGCTGCGAGATGTCTTCTTCACGGCCGATACGGACCTGATCGACAGCCTGCTCAAGCGCCCGGATCCGACGCGTGGTTTGCGGGTCTTCTCGGGGCACTCGGGATGGGCTCCAGGCCAGCTGCAGCGGGAGATCGCGCGCGGCGGCTGGCACGTGATCCCAGCCGATGCGGAAACGGTGTTCGACAAGGATCCGGCCCTGGTCTGGCCGGAACTCGTCCGGCGCGCCTCTACCAGGCAAACCCGCTTCTCTACTGGTGACTGACAAGGCGTGACTGATGTTGCATGACTGATGGTCCGTGACTGACACAGCGTCGCCAAGCTGTCATGACACGCATCTTCAGCCACGCCGCTTCAGTCACGTCGTACCAGTCACGCCTACCGAGGCACCGGACTACAATAGGGAAGAGGGGGGCTTGGCCAACCAATGAGAGTGGGCATCATCGGCGGCGGCAGCATCGCACGGCTCATCATCGAGCACATCCGGCGCGGTGACCTGGGGCGCGCGCGGGTCGTGGTCATTGCCGGCCGCAGCGGGAGTTCGCGGGGCAAGGCGCTGGCAAAGGCGTACCGGATCCCGTTCGTGGCCGATTTGAAGACGCTGTTGGCGAAGCGGCCGGACGTCGTCGTGGAGGCGGCTTCGCACGATGCCGTGCGCGAGTACGGCGAGCCCCTGTTGAAAAAAGGCGTCTCTCTGATCGTGCTGTCGTGCGGCGCGCTGTGCGATGACGCGCTGCGCCGGAAGCTCGAGCGCGCAGCCGCCAGGAGCGGTGCACTGCTCACGGTGCCATCCGGCGGCATCGGCGGCCTCGATGCGCTGAAGGCGGCGTGTGTCGCAGGCGTGGACGAGGTCACCATAGCGGTCACCAAGCCGCCGGTCGCGTGGAAGGGGATTGACTACGTCGAGAAGCTCGGCGTGGACCTCGATGCCCTGCGCGAGCCGCTGGTGCTGTTCGAGGGCACCGCGCGGGAAGGCGTGCCGCACTTTCCCGCCAACGTGAACATCGCGGCGGTGCTGTCGATGGCAGGGATCGGTTTCGACCGGACCCGGCTCAAGGTGGTCGCCGACCCGGCCCTGAAACACAACACTCACTATATCGACATCAAGGGCAGGACCGGCAACGTCAGCATCAAGCTCGAGAATGTGCCGGCGCCCGATAATCCCAAGACGGCGTGGCTCGCCTGTTACAGTGCGCTGGCGGTCTTGAAGGCTGTGAAGTCGACGGTGCGTTATGGAACGTAGGATATTAACCGCCAAGAAAAGCAAGATAACAATTGAACCGCCAAGACGCCAAGACGCCAGGAAATTCCAATGAATCAAAGACCGCTTGATCCTGAAGCTGCTGAAGCGATACGGCAGCGGTATCTCAAGGTGGATGCTGCTACGGTGTCCGATGTGCTGGATGGGCTGGGCTATCAGCACCAGGGCCTGGCGGGGGCGTTCGCGCCGTACCCGGAGACCGCCGGCAAGCTGGCGGGCTGGGCCTATACCATCTGCGGGGAGATGCGGCCGTACGCCGGCGGCGGCGATCCGGACAAGATGAAAGCGGTGGACGGCCTGAAGCCCGGTTGCGTCAGCGTGTGGAGCGGGCAGGGCGACGGCGTGTGCTTCTTTGGCGAGTTGATTGCACTTGGCATGAAGTCGCGCGGCTCGACCGGCGCGCTGGTGGACGGCGGCATCCGCGACATCGAGTGGATCGCGAAGCAGAAATTCCCGGTTTATGCCCGCTACCGCACGCCGGTGCAGTCGATCGGGCGCTGGAAAGTCACCGCGTGGCAGGTGCCGGCCTATCTTCCCGGCGCGACCAAGCAGCATGTCATCGTCAATCCCGGCGACTTCGTGCTGGGCGACGTGGACGGGGTCGTCGTCGTCCCCGCTGATGCGGTGGAGAAGGTGCTGAACGAGTCCGAAAGGCTCACTGCCACCGAGGTCAAGATCCGCGCGGAACTGGACTCGGGCGCGACCCTCGAGCAGATGCTCGCGAAATATGGCCGCGTCTAATAGCTATGATGAATGATGAATGATGAATGATGAGTAAGACCGAGGTAAAACCGCATCCGGCGGCTACCGTCACGCTGGTGCGTGATAGCCCGAGCGGGCTGGAGGTGCTGATGCTCCAGCGCAGCCACAGCCTCAAGTTCATGCCGGGCGTGTATGTGTTCCCCGGCGGTGCGCTCGACGCCGCCGACAGCTCTCCGGAAATGCATACCCTTTGCGACGGGCTGGAAGACGAGGCGGCAAGCCGGGCGCTCGGCATCGAGCGCGGCGGGCTTGCCTACTGGGTCGCGGCAATCCGGGAAGCGTTTGAGGAGGCCGGCATCCTGCTTGCCTACGATGCCAGCGGCGGACTGGTTTCCTTGAGCGGAGAGGCGGCCGAGCGTTATTCGGCACATCGCAGCTCCCTGGACGAGAGGCGCCGGGATTTCGGGGCGATCGTGCGGGACGAGGGCCTGCGGCTGGCCGCGGACCGGCTGACCTATTTTGGCCACTGGATCACGCCGACCCACGCGCCGCGCCGCTACGACACGCGTTTTTTTCTCGCCATCGCGCCGGAGCGCCAGGAGGCGCGCCACGACAATTACGAGACCATCGCGCACGCCTGGATGAGGCCGCAGGAGGCGCTCGACCTGTGCGCGCGGGAAACGCTCAACATGCGCTTTCCGACTATCAAGACGCTCGAGCAGTTCACGCAGTGCGGCACGGCCGCCGAGCTGGTTGCCGCGCTTTCCTCAAAGCGGGTGGTTCGGCCCCAGCTGCCGCGCATCACGCCTGACGGCAGGACGCTTCTGCCCGGCGACCCGGGCTACGAAGAGGCAGGGAAAGGCGAGGAATGAGGAATACGAGATACGAGATACGGGATACGGGATACAAGATACGGGATACAAGATACGGGATACGGGATACGAGATGCGAGATGCGAGATGCGAGATACGAGATGAGGGTCACCACGACGCGCATCACGGATCCCGGATCCCGGATCACGAAGTGACTTGGGGGCCCATTGGCACAAACGCGTGATGAGATAGTCCCGGGTAGCCTGGTCCGGCTGAGCGATAGCGTCAGCCGCGTGACGGCACCGAATCCCGGGGTGATGACCGGGCCGGGCACCAACGCCTATATCATCGGCACGGGCGAGCTGGCGCTGATCGATCCGGGGCCGGAGAGCGCGCCCCATCTCGCGGCGATGCTCGAGGCGACGGGCAAGCGCCTCAAGTGGATACTCTGCACGCACACTCACCTCGATCACTCGCCGGGCGCGCGGGCGCTCAAGGCGGAAACCGGCGCGCAGCTGCTGGGTTTCAGGAGCATCCCCGACGACGGCAGGCAGGACGTGAAATTTGCGCCCGATCGGGCGCTGCGCGATGGCGATGTCCTCGATTGCGGCTCGTTCCGCCTGCGCGCCATGCATACGCCCGGGCACGCCTCGAACCACCTGTGCTATCTGCTGGAAGGGGAACGGTGGCTCTTCACCGGCGACCACGTCATGCAGGGCTCGACCGTGGTGATTTCCCCGCCCGACGGCAACATGATCGCGTATCTCCAGTCGCTGGAAAGGCTGCTCGCGCTCGACCTCGCCGCGCTGGCCCCCGGGCACGGGCACGTCATCGACAAGCCCCACGACGAAGTGCGCAAGCTGATCGCGCATCGCTTGAAGCGCGAGCGGAAGGTGCTCGATGCTTTCGCCATGAAGAACCCCGCGACGCTGGACGACCTGCTGCCGATCGTTTACGACGACGTCTCCCCGCGCATCCACCCGGTCGCGCGGCGCTCGCTACACGCGCATCTCCTCAAGCTGAGAATCGAGGGCAGGGCTGACGAGACTGCCGGAGTTTGGCGCCTGAAATGATACCGCCCGGCATTACCGGGCGGCCATTTTGTGTCCTGCCAGCGGGAATGGCTGGATCAGCTGCAGACGCTCGACTTGGATTTGTTCGAATCGCGCTTGTCGCTGTTGGTAGCGACAGGTTCGCTGGTTTTCAGGGTTGCGTCCCGGTCGGCGTCGGTTTTCTGATCAACCGCATAGCTCGCCTTGCTCTGGACCGAGGCCGCGTTGACATTCAGATCGCTCTCCTCCGTTCCTTGGCCCGGGGAAACCGGAACCTTCGGCAGTCTCGTGCTGGTCGCTTGCCTGTAAGAGTCGCCGCCGTATGAGCTATCGTCCCGGGTGCCGCTCTTGTCATAGACGTAGGCCACCTTGACAGTCGCATCATGCACGACCGATCGGCGTTCTGGAGAATGCGAGTCCTCCGACCGATTCCTGCCGTAGGCATGTCCATGCGGGTCGTCGTTCCTGAAGCCATGGCCTCGAGTGCTGTCATAACCGGTCGACGTCAGAAGCACGCGGCCGTCGACAGCCAATATTGCGCCATTGGCGCGCGGCGGACCCGCCTGCGCAGCCAGCGTGGCGTAGATGCCCGATCGCTCAGGGGCGGGGATGATCTTGCCGAAGTCGAGCAACAGCTGCCCGGTCGCCGTGACGGCCCCTCGCGAGTCGGGAGATCCGGGTTCGGCAAGTTCGACGCTTTGTCCCGCGGCCTGCGGGAGTTGGCCACTCTCCCTGGAAATCAGGCGAACGCCGGCATCGTTGCCGGCAGCACCGCCGGATTTCATTCCGGCGCCGTTGGCGATGGCGGTAACCGGCAATGCGCTTGGTCCCGGCCCAGTGTTGCCGATTTCAACCTTGGACAAGCCCAGTCCCCCGCCGGAAGGAGGAGTGAATCTGTTGTCGGCCCATGTGCTGGTGGCGAGGGGAGTGGTCGCCACAACAAAATTAGTTTGCTTATTGAAGTTGCCCACGCCGGTGGCGATGTTGGGCACCACAGGGCCGAAGCTGGCTGACTTGTTCCTGGCTTCCTTGTTCTTGCTATCCGCCCATGCGGGCAAGGACGCGATTGCCGCGGCGACCGCAATGGCAGACGCGGCAAGACGCAAGTGACCACGCCCCGGTTTACAGGCGCAGCCGGCAAGCCAGGCGCTTCCGTAAGGAATAACCATGTTCCCCCCCAAGAGGGTGTTTTTGGCTAGACCTATGACGCATAAGCTGTGCCATGTAATTAAATGGATTAAGTATCAGCCGTAGGTAATTGAAGTATGTTGCATAAGATTCATCAGGTTCCTGTCGCTACCCAGCCTGAGATCCGCCGGGTGATCGACATACGGCGAAAATATGTCTCTCAATACAGACAGTTCGTGAAATGGTTCACACCGGCGGGTGCAGGAGAGGGTAATGCCAGGCAGAATGCCCTTAGCCAGCTACGGGAACGCTGTTCGGGCTCGTTACCGGGTCAATTCAGTCTTGCCGCCTGCGCATTTGACCCAGCAGGCTCGCGAAATAATTAATGCCCGGCGCGTACGGCGCCTCCTGATTTCCTTGCCGGGCCGGCGCGCGCGTGGCGCCGCTTCCGTCACGCCGACTGCAACTGCTTATGCTTCGTTTCCACCAGCAGGTCGAGTAGCTTGCGCACCGAATGGCGCTCGATATGGAAAGCGGTATCGGCGATCGTATCCACTGGCAGCCTGGGATTGATGCCGCGGAATTTCTCCACCACACCTCGCGCGTCCACCGGGTTGGCGGAGGAGCCGAGCGGGTCGAGCACGTCCACGCGCACCCACTGGCCCTTGTCCTCGGCCGCGACCCAGGCCGCGAAGCGCGCGGGGTAGAGTTGGTCGAGGGCGGGGTCGTGCTCGCACCGGATGCGGCCGGCGAGCTCGGTCAGGCCGGGGTCGGCAATTTTTGCGTCGCTGAACTGCGGCGGCAATGCCTGGCCTTCCGCCAGCGCCGCGGCGACCACGTAGCGCAGGCTCATCTGCGCATTCAGGGCGCTGCTCGGCACGTAGTCGAATCCGCACTGCACGTCCACGACCTTCGCCATTCCCACCTTTACCGGCCGCTTCGCGTCCCACGGCGTGCCGAGCTTGCGGCGCAACTCGAGCGCGGCGTCCACGTAGGAATGCGTGCTGCCGCAGCAGGAGTAAGGCTTGATCGAGGTGGTGTCGAGATGGAAGACCTTGCCGAGGTCGCGCGTGAGCGGCGCGGGGTCGGAGGTGTCGGAAAAGGCTTTCAGCACGCCGCCATCGTGGAATTCATAGATCTGGGTCGGTCCGGTGAAGCCGAGCGCCGCCAGTTCCGCGGCCATCACCCCGGATTGCGCTGCGCGGCCCGCGTGGAAACGCTTGCTCATGGTGCCGTCGGCGTTGAACGCCCACAGCCCCGAGCCCTGCGTGCCGGCGAGCCCCAATGCCCAGGCGGTTTGTTCCTCGTTGAGACCCATCAACGAGGCGCAGGCGGAGGCGGCGCCGAACGGGCCGCAGACACCGGTCAGATGCCAGCCGCGCAGGCGCGTGGCGGAGGGATTCAAGGCCAGGCTCGAGCGGATCATCACCTCGTAGCCGGCGGCGATGGCGGTCACCAGTTGCTCGCCGCTGGAGCCGAGTTTCTCGGCCATGGCGACCGCGGCGGGAATCACGACCGCGCCGGGATGGAGCTTGGCCTGGTG
>CAZFRR010000139.1:0-1786 GCA_964521405.1 uncultured Streptomycetaceae bacterium
TCCAGAGGCACCCCTCCTCGTGCAGCTCCCACCACCCCGGCGTTTCACGCCACCCCTCCTCAGGCAGGAGGGGAAGGTATTTTTTCTCCCCTCCTTTTCAAGGAGGGGTGGACGCGAAGCGGACGGGGTGGTTACGTCGCACGGCCTGCTCTTGATCTTGATGGTCACGCGGTTAAGCAATTCTCAATAATTGAAATCCTTCGTGTCCTTGGTGTCCTTGGTGTCGAGGCTTTTCGCATCAGGCATCGCGGTAAGGAAACCGCGTCCCTGCCGGAAAACGCAGACCGAAAGTCCCCGCCAGGACGTCCAGCAGCTCCCCATCGTCCTTGAGCGTCCGTCGCGCGACGTTCCCGCCGCCGCGGTCGGTGACGAGCTCGCGGTTGCGCAAGACGTGGCGTGCCGCGGGCGTCGGCAGCTGCGCCGTCAGCGTATGCACGAACGGCGAGTCGGGGTGCGTCGAGGTGTAATGGTTCGCCATCTCGCAATCGGCCGGGGTCTGGGGCTCCAGCGTGAAGCAGTAGAGGTTGGCCCAGGCTGCCTGCCGCTGCGACTGCAGCAGCCATAGCCCCGGCTTCTCTTCGATGATGCGGTAGGTCCAGGCGTAGTGGCGCGTTTCCCGTCCCGTGGCGAACGGCACCGGCAGCAGCAGCCCCTCGCCGCCGAAACCAACGTCCGCCAACCACTCCGCCCCTGCGACGCTGACCAGCAGCAGCATGTGCGTGCGCGGCAGGTCCTTGTCGCCCCGGTGGCGGACTTTCGCCGCGACCAGCTTCAAGTCGAAGCCCAGTCTGGCGAGCACCGCGGCGAGCAGCAGATTGTGCTCGAAGCAGTAGCCGCCGCGCCCGCCGGCGACGAGCTTCGCCTGCAGGCTCGCAGGATCGAGGCGGATGGGCCGCCCCAGCAATACGTCGAGATTCTCGAAGGGGATGTGCGTGGCATGCGCGAGATGCAGCGCTTCCAGCGTGGCAGCGGTCGGCTGCAGCGCGCCGGCATAGCCGACGCGCTTCAAGTACGCGTCGAGATCGAGCTGATCAGTCTTCATCGGCGGTAAGTTTTTTGATTCTTTCCTCGGCGCCTTGGCGCCTTGGCGGTTCAATCCCGGTTCTCTCGGCGTCTCGGCGGTTCAATCCCGGTTCTCTCGGCGTCTCGGCGGTAAATTCAGCCTTACAAGCTTCCGTCCACCTCGATGCCGCGGTAGAGCCAGTCGATTTCCCAGGGATGCTCTGGGTCACGGTTCCGCGCGAGCTCGTTGCGCAGCATGCGCGCGCCGCCATCGACGTGGATATAGGCACCGAAGAAGCGTGAGGAGAGCACCACGCGCGCGGTGCGGTTCATGCGCTCGCGCTGGTAGGCGAGAAAAGCCCGGTTGTAGTCATCCCCCGCCGCGGCGACCTTCTCGGCCAGCACGACGCCGTCCTCGATCGCCATGTTCGCGCCTTGCGCCAGGTACTGCAGCGTCGGGTGCGCCGCATCGCCCAGCAGCGTCGCCCGGCCGCGGGTCCAGTGGATCACCGGCTCGCGATCGTGCAGGACCCAGTTCCGGTCGCGCGTGATGTAGCGCAGCATGTCGCGCACCCTGGGGTCGGTGCGCGAGAACACCTCGTCCAGCTCGTCCGGGCCGCCGAATTCTTTTTCGCCGCGGCGAAAGCGCCGGCTCGCGACGGTCGCGACGTTGTTCATCACCGCGCCGCCTCGCAAACGGTACTGCACCAGGTGGAGATCGGGGCCGACCCAGATCGTCATCGAATCAAGATGGCTGCGGTCGATGATCTCGCCGGTCGGCACC
>CAZFRR010000140.1:0-17964 GCA_964521405.1 uncultured Streptomycetaceae bacterium
GACGCCGGCGCGCACCCAGCGGCTGTCGATGCGCGGTGCATCGGCCAGCCCGGCCATTTGCACCAGCATCCACATCGCCGCCAGGATGGTGGCACTCTGGAATTTGCCGCCCGGATGGTCGGCGCCGGCCCAGAACAGGTACAGGCCAATGACGATGCCGATCGGCGGCAGCACACGCGCCAGATAGGCAAGGATGCCGTCGGGGTCTGCCGTGTAGCGCGGCCCGGGTCGGCCGCCCCAGGAGCGATCCGGTGCCAGCGACCACACGCCGATCAGCGCGATCACCAGCACGATCGCCTCGAGCAGCGTGTCCAGCGCGCGGAAGGCCAGCAGCACGGCGGTGATCGGGTTGCCCACACCGGTGGCCGGCATGTTCTGCCGCACCTGCGGTGCCAGCGTCGGCGCGGGCTCGGGCAGCACCAGTACGCACAGCACCAGCACCGTGGTCACACCCGCCGACAGCAACACCGCCACCGCGCGCGTGCCCGCGCTGCTGCGCTCGGCCGTGGCCTGCGCTTCGGTACCGCGCAGCCGCCCCACCGCGCCGAGCAGCAGCGCGCCTGTGAGACCACCGCCGATGGCCGCTTCGGTCAGCGCGACGTCGATGCCGGCCAGCCGCACCCACACCAACGACAGCAGCAGGCCGTAGACGACGAAGCCGGCCACCGCCAGGAAGGCATCGCGCGCGACCACGGTCCATAGCGCCAGCCACAGCAGCAACAGTGCAACGACCAGGGCGACGAGCGCCGTCATTCGACGACCCTGCGCGCTGCGCGCTGCGGAACGAGCGTTTGGGAGCGGCCCGGCGCGCTCATTGCCCGCGTTCCTGCCGCCGCACCGAGCGGGCGATAAGCTGCGACACCGCGGCGCTGGACAGCATCACCAGCAGCCACACCAGCACCAGCTTCAGCGCCGCGAGCACGCCATCCATCTGCGGCAGCAGGCCGACGACCACCAGCGCGACGCCCAGGTTGTCGGCCTTGGTCAGCGCATGCAGCCGCGTGTACGCATCGGGAAAGCGCAGCAGCCCGACCGTGCCGGCAAGAAAGAACACCAGGCCAGCGACGATGGCGACGATGCTGAAGACGTCGAGCACGGCGCTCACCTCGCACCCTCCTCGGCGTCGTCGTCGGGGACCTGCTGATCCTGGCGCAGCGCGAACTTGACGAAGGCGATCGACGCGAAGGCCGACAGCAGCGCCAGCGTCAGCGCCACGTCGAGCATCGCGCCGTCGCCCGAGGCCGCGCCGAACAGCAGCAGCGCACCGATGGCGCCGGTGCCCAGCAATTGCGCGGCCATCATGCGCTCGGCACGGCCCGGGCCGCGCGCCACGCGCACCATGCCCAAGGCCACCATCAGCACGACGAAGGCCCCCGCCGAAAGCAGGAAATCAGCCATCGCGCGTCCCCGGCTGCAACGCCTTGGCGTAGGCACGCTCCTCGGCGGCCAGCTGCTCGACCACCGGTTGCCGCGTGTCCAGGCAGTGGAACTCGATCGTGTCTCGCGTTTCGTCGCTGGGCAACGAGCCCGGCATCAGGCTGGCGATCAGTTCGAAGGCGTTGCGGGCGGAGCCGCGCGGCAGCCCTGCGGGAAAGTCGACGAAGCCCGGCTGCAGCCGCAGCTGCGGCGCGAACGCACGACGCGCGACATCGATGCCGGCCACCAGCGACTGCCACAGGAAGCGCGGCAGCAACAGTAACAGCAGTCCCAGGCGCACGCGACCGCTGGCCGGCGGCAGCAGCTTCAGGCTGGCCCAGGTGGCCGCCGCGCTGGCCAGCAGGCCCACCACCAGGTTCGCCGGCCTGGCGCTCTGGTCAACGATGACCCACAAGGCAAAGTACAGCAGCGCGCGCACGGCCAGCGCACGGCCTGTTCCGACTTCATTCATGCAGGATGCTCCACCGGCGCATCGGTACCGCGCAGGGTGACCGGCATCGCCACCAGCCGGTCGTAGAGCCGTGCCTCGCCCAGGATCGGCCACCATTCGTGGAGAAAGATCTCGGCCGGTCGCCACAGCGCCACCCAGCCGCTGACGATCAGGCTCTCCTTGACCAAGGTGGCATAGGCTGCCCGGCTGAACACGCTGTACGCGCCTCGCCGATCAGCATCATCACCGCCATGAACGCCACGCCGATCAGCAGACTGATGCGGCCGGTTCGCAGAAGCTGGCTCAGCCCCTTGCGGTGCGGGTGGCCACAGCCTGGCGACCGAAGTAATCATGCACGGCCGCCTGCAACATCGATGCGTGCATCGTCTGCACTGGCTGAAGACCTCCCCAGGTGCACGATCAGGCTCAGGGGCTGGTCCTTCGGCGCATCGCCGGCCCAGTCGACGATGTAGTCGGCCGCCTTGGGGTCGAGATCGCGCTCGCGAAACGGCGCCGGATCCATCGAGTTGAACAGCTGCCGCATCTCCGCGAGGTACAGCTCGAGCACCGTGCTTCCCGCGCCGGCTCCAGGCCCCGCCGCCAGCCGTGAATCCGGCTTCAATGCCTGGGCGTTCATGCACGTTCAACCGGCTTTGGGCGCAGCAGCCGGCGACGTCGGTTTCTCGTTGCCGAACACCGCCATGTACACCGTGGGCAGCAAGACCAGCGTCAGCAGTGTCGCCACCAACAGCCCGCCCATGATGGCAAAGGCCATCGGTCCCCAGAACACGGTGGGCGCGATCGGGAGCAGGCCGAGCACGGTGGACATCGCGGCCAGCATCATCGGCCGAAACCGGTTGGTCGCCGAGCCCACCACCGCGTCGCGCACGCTGCGCCCGGCGGCGCGCTCCTCCTCGATCGAGACGATCAGGATCACCGCGTTCTTGGCGATCATGCCGAGCAGCGCCAGGATGCCGAGGATGGCGACGAAACCGAGCGGCCGGTTGAACACCAGCAGCGTCAGCACCACGCCGATCAGCCCCAGCGGCATGATCGCCACCACCATGGCCAGACGGCGGAAGCTGACCAGCATGACCATCATCGCCACCAGCATCAGCACGATCATCAGCGGCACCACCGCGAACACCGAGGACTGCGAGATCTGGCTCTCCTCGAACAGCCCCCCGGTCGCAACCTGGTAGGGCTTGGGCAGCTTGGCGCCGAACTCGGCGACCTTCGGCGCCAGCGCGCCGACGACGGCATCCGGCAGGACACCCGGGATGACGTCCGCGCGCACCGTCAGCGTCGGCACCCGGTCGCGGCGCCACACCACCGGGAACTCCTGCTCCTCGACGAAGGTCGCGAACTGCTGGAGCGGCACCATGCGGCCGCTCGGCGTGGGCACCTGCAGCGACGTCAGCGTCTGGAACGAGGCGCGTTCACCCTCGGCGGCGCGTACCACGGCGTTGACCAGATAGATGTCGTCGCGCACCTGCGTCACCGGCGTGCCGGAGATGGCGGCGTTGAGCACGCCGGCAATCGCGGCCGAACTGACGCCGAGCTGCCGGGCCTGGTCCTGGTTGATTTTGACGCGCAATTGGCGGGCGGGCTCCATCCAGTCGAAGTGCACGTGCCGCGTGCGCGCGTCGGCGCCGACCACGTTGGCCAGTTCCAGCGCAAGACGCCGCACTTCGTCCTTGTCCGGGCCCGACACGCGGTACTGCAGAGGCCAGCCCACAGGCGGCCCCAACTCGAGCGGCGACACACGCGAGACAACGCCGGGGAACTGCTCGGCGAGCACCTTCTCGAGCTTGACCTGCAGCCGCTCGCGCGCCTCGAGGTCCTTGGTCACGACGACGAACTGGCCGAAGAAGGGGTTGGCCAACTGCACGTCCAGCGTCAGGATGAAGCGGATCGCGCCGCGACCGACGTAGCTGCTGAAGTGGTCGACGTCGGGGTCGGTCTTCAGGATCTCTTCCAGCCGCTTGACCTCCTGCTCTGTCGCAAAGATCGACGCGTTCTGGCGCAGGGTCAGGTCCACCGTCAGCTCGGGCCGGTCGCTGGACGGGAAGAACTGCCGCGACACGTGGCTCGACAGGTAGAGCGCGGCGACGAAGGCGGCGAGCGTGAGGCCGATGGTCAGCCACTTCATGCGGATCGCGGCCTGCAGGAAGCTGCTGTACAGCAGCACCAGCTTGCCCGGTTTGGGTTCGGTCTCCTGCTGCTTCGGTGGCTTGAGCAGCGCCTTGCTGATCAGCGGCGCAAAGATCACCGCCACCAGCCACGAGACGATCAGCGAGATGGCAACCACCGAGAAGATCGAGAAGGTGTACTCGCCGGCCGAGCTCTTGGCGAAGCCGATCGGCACGAAGGCGGCGATCGTCACCAGTGTGCCGATCAGCATCGGCGCCGCCAGCGTGCGGTAGGCAAAGGCCGCGGCCTGGTCCGGGGTGTCGCCGGCACCCAGCCGGCGCAGCATCGCGTCCACCGTGGTCATCGCGTCGTCGACCAGCATCCCGAGCGCGATGATCAGCGCGCCCAGCGAGATGCGGTGCAGGTCGATGTTGGCCACGTCCATGACCGCGAAGACGATCGCCATCGTCAGCGGGATCGCCAGCGCTACCACCGCGCCTGGCCGCACGCCGAGACTGACGAAACTGCACGCGAGGATGATCAGGATCGCCTGCCACAGCGAGGTCATGAAGTCGTTGATCGCGACATCGACGGTGACCGCCTGGTCGGCGACCAGCACCGGCTCGATGCCGACCGGCAGGTTGGCCTTGATCTCCGCCATCTCCCGGCGCACGTTCTCGCCGAGCACCAGGATGTCGCCGGCGTCGCGCATGGCGATGGCCAGGCCGATGGCCGGCTTGCCGTTGACGCGGAACATCGGCTGCGGCGGATCGGCGAAGCCACGGCGCACCGTGGCGATGTCGCCGAGGCGGAAGATGCGCTCGCCGGCGACGATGTTCACCGCCTCGATGTCGCGCTCGGAGTCGAAGGCGCCGGTCACGCGCAGGAACACCCTTTCCTGCTCGCCCTGGATCGTGCCGGCCGGGCGCACCAGGTTCTGCGCCTGCAACGTGGCGACGATCTGGTTCAGGTTCAGGCGCAGGCCAGCCAGCCGCTCGGTCGAGAACTCGATGTAGATCTGCTCGTCCTGCGTGCCCAGCACCTCGATCTTCGACACATCGGGCAACTGCAGCAGCCGCGAGCGCGCCGCCTCGACGTGGTCGCGCAGTTCGCGGAAACCGAAGCCGTCGGCGGTGAACCCATAGATGATGCCGAAGGTGTCGCCGAAGTCGTCGTTGAGGAACGGCCCGAGCACGCCCTGCGGCAGCGTGTGGCGCATGTCGCCGATGTTCTTGCGCACCTGGTACCAGATGTCGGGAATCTTGTGAGGCGGCGTCGATTGCTTCAGGTCGACGAAGATCGTCGTCTGCCCGGCGATGGTGTAGCTGCGCAAGCGGTCGAGGTAGTCGGTCTCCTGCAGCGTGCGCTCGAGCCGCTCGGTAACCTGCTGCATGGTCTCGTTCACCGTCGCACCGGGCCAGCCGGCCGCGACGACCATCGTGCGCGTGGTGATCGCCGGATCCTCGCCGCGTCCCAGCTTCAGGAACGACAGGGTGCCCGCGAGCACCGCAACGATCATCAGGAAGAAGGTCAGCGAACGCCGCTGGAGCGCCCACTCCGACAGATTGGGACCGATCACTGCTTGCTTTCCGCGAGCCTGACTTTCTGGCCGGGGCGCAAGGCCTGGACACCGGCGGTCACCACAATGTCACCCGGGTTCAGGCCGGAAGCCACGGCAATCGTGCCGGCGGTGGACTCCGCGACGCTGATCGCGCGGCTGGAGACGGTCGTCTCCTTTGGATCGACCACCCAGACAGCGGTTTGCCGGTCGGAACGGACCAGTGCCGAGGCCGGGATCGAAATCCCCGAGGCGGTCTCCAGCTTCACGCGGCCGGTCACGGTGCTGCCGAGGCGCATCGCGGCGGGCGGCTTCTTCAGCCCGACTTTGACCCGGAACGTGCCGGTCACCGGATCGGCCCGTGGCGAGACTTCGCGCACCCGGCCCGTGGCGCTGACGGCCGGATTCATGCTGAGCGTCACCGTAATGTCGGCGTTCGGCGGCACGCTGTCCTTGATCTGGGCCGGCACGTCGAACGTCGCGTCACGCCCGTCTTCCCGCGCGATCTGGACGATCATCCGCCCGGCGCCGACCACTTCGCCGGCCTCCGCCCCTTGGGCAGTCACGATGCCGGCGGCGGTGGACATCAGGCGCGTGTAGCTCAACCGGTTCTCCGCCAGTGAAACCTGCGACTGCGCCGACTCGACCTGCGAGTCGGCGGTTTTCTGCATCGCTTCGGCTTGCTCGAACGTCGCCCGCGACACCGCGCTTTCCGCGACCAGGTCGCGCATTCGCCCGAAGTTGCTGCGGGCCTCCACCTGCTGTGCGCGGGCGGCGGCGAGCAGCGCGCGCGCTGACTGAAGCCCGCTTTCCTCGTTCTGCGAATCCAGCCGCGCGATGAACTGGCCCTCTCTGACCGTATCGCCGACGTTCACCAACCGCTCGAGCATTCGACCGTCGATCCGGAATGACTGGTTGATTTCGGTTTGCGCCTGCACGGTGCCGGTCAGGGCGACGGTGTCGCCGGCCATGCCTTTCGCTACCGTCATCACGCGCACGGGACGTACTTCCGGCGCGGGCGGCTCCGCCGCGCGCTTGCAGGACGACAGCAGCACCAGCGCTGCAAGCGCGAGGAAGGCGCTTACTTCAGGCGAAAAACTGACTCGCCCAGGGGCGAGCTTTGGGAACACGGAGCACACCTCCCTATTGATGTTTCGAGCATTTTCACAGAAGCCACCTCGCGGCGCAACGGGGCGCCGACCGCAGGCCCGTTCCGGATAGATAGAGTGTGCCCGGCTACCTGCGCTAGAATCGCGCACCCGCTGCCCGCTGGAACGCGCCACATGTCACTCCGTCGCTCCGCAAGAGTCTTTGCCGCGCTGCTTGCACTCATCGTGCTGGTGGTGGCTGCGATCGAGTTTGCCGGGATCAGCGTGGATGCGCAGCGCTGGCGCGAGCCGATCGCAGCGGCACTGTCGAGCGCGCTCGGACGCGAGGTGCGGCTCGAGGGGCCCGCGCGGCTGGTCCTGTCGTTCCATCCCGACCTCATCGTCCGCGACGTCCGCATATCCAACCCGGCGGGATTCGATGCGCCTGACTTCGCCCGCATCGCCGAGCTGCGGCTGGCGACAGATCTTATTCCGCTGCTTCGCAACGAACTGATCGTGCGCGAGTTGCGCGGGCGGGAGGTCACGCTACGGCTGGCGCGCTCGAGCGACGGGCGCGGCAACTGGATCTTTGAACCGGGCGCGCGCGATGCGGCGGATGAGCGGACGCGGCGTTTCCGCGCGGACTGGCGTCGCATCGTGGTCGAGCGTGGACTGATCGAGTACGCAGGCGACGCGAGCACGCGCCGCTTCGAGCTCGAGGAGCTCACCATTGACGGGCTCACCGGGCAGCCGGTCCGGCTCGCCCTGCGCGGCAAGCTGGGCGAGGGCCGCACCTACACAGCCGAGGCCACCAGCGCACCGCTGCTTGAGCTTGCTGCGGAGCGGCCCTGGCCGTTCGACGTTCGTCTCGTCCTTCCCGCCTCCGTGCTGAAGGTCAGCGGGACGACGAGAGCCGCGAGCGACGGGCCCGCACTGCGGTTGGCATTTGACGCCAGTACTGCAGACGTGCGGGAGCTCGGAGAGCTGCTCGACCTCAAGCCGCCGACCGTGGGCGCAGCGGCGATTGCGGGCGAGCTTGACCTGTCGCCGGGACTCACTGTACTGACGTCGCTGAACGGCATGATCGGGGCGACCAAGTTTGCAGGCGATCTTGCCTTCGACACGAGCCGCCCGCGGCCGCTGCTGACTGGCCGGCTGACGATTCCCGAACTGGATCTGCCGTCGTTTTCTCCCCGCACCGGTGGCGATGGCGCAAGACAGTTTGCGACGCTCGCCGATGCTTATCGCAGCTTCGAGCCGGCAGAGCTCGATCTCAAGAGTCTGGCACTGCTCGATACAGACGTGGAACTGGGCGTTGGGCGCGTGGCCGGCGTACCGGGCGACGTGCGCGACATCAGCATGAAGCTCCGCATCCAGGCGGGCAGGCTGTCCACGCCGCTCGCGGTAACAGTTTCCGGCGCGCGCTTCGAGGGCGATATTTCCGCAGACACGACGTCCGCGCCACCGCGTCTGCGCACACGCCTCAGCGCGCGCGCGGCGCCGCTGGGCGGCCTCGCCGAGCTGGTGTTCGACACGCCGTATGTGGAGGGTGACGTACGCCGGTTCGAAGTGACGCTCGATGCGCGCGGGAGCAGCGTAGGCGAACTCACGCGCGATCTCGATGCGCGCATCCGGATCGAGGGCGCGCGTTTCACCTACGGCAATTACGCCGGCGGACGACCAGTAGCGGTGGGACTCGATGCGGCGGAGGTGACGCAGCCGCGCGGCAGGACCATCGCAGGCAAACTGCGTGGCAGCTTGCGCGGCAAGGCGTTCGACGGGACGTTCCAGGCCGGCACGGTCGAGCGCATCCTGCGCGAGCGGCGCACGCCATTCGGCTTCGATGGCTTGAGCGGGGATGTACGCGCGCGCCTGTCGGGCACGCTGGCCGAACCGACCGGCAACACGGGCCCTGAAATTGCATTTGATATCACCGCGCCGCGCGCCCGTGAGTTGACGCCCTGGCTTGGCTTCTCGTCGGAGAGTGATGCGCGCGTCGCGCTCAAGGGGACGGTAGAAGTGCGGCAGGGCCATGCTGCGCTCAGCGGCGCAACGCTCGTTGTCGGCCGCACGTCGATCACCGGTGACGCGGCGTGGCAATCCGTCGGGGGCAAGGCGCTGGTGAAGACGAACCTGGTGGCCGAGCTGCTCGCCCCAGCCGAACTGCGGGCGCTGACGATCTCAACCGCGACGGCGCGGCGTGCGACGCTCCTCGAAATTCCCATCCTGCCCGAAGCGCTGGATTTCGCCGACTCGGATGTGGAACTGCGGGTGAAGCAGGTTGTAGGCTTGCCGCTCGAGTTTACCGACATCGTCTTCCAGGGCCGGATGCGCGACGGAGAGATCACGCCATCGCCTTTTTCGCTGCGCGTGGAGGGCAGTTACCTGACGGGCGAGCTCGCGCTCGACGCGCGCGGCGCTTCTCCCACTGCCTCCCTCACGCTCGCCGGTGACGATTTCGATGCCGGCGCGCTGTTACGGCGGCTGCGGGTGGCGCGCGACGTCGATGCCCGCATCGGCAAGCTGCGCATTCATGCCGATATCCGTGAGCGACGGCTTGGCGATGTGCTGGAGCAGTCTTCGTTTGTCGCTCACATCGAATCGGGGACGCTTGCCTTCCGTGATACCCATACGCGCACGGCGTTGCGCATCGCGATCGCTGCGGGCGAGGTGCGCGCAGACGCCGGCGCGCCGGTTAAAGCCTCGATCACCGGCACCACGGGCGACACTCCGATCGCGCTCGAACTGCACACGGGCCGCCTGCGCGAGTTCGTGGAACCGGCCGCGCGCCTGCCATTTTCGCTTACTGCTCAAACGCCCGCAGCGAAGCTCGCAGTCAGCGGCACTGCTGTGCCGCAGCGGAACCCCGACGTCGCGCTGTCGCTCTCCTTGACAGGCGAACGCCTGAATGCGCTCGACACCTTTCTCGAGACAGCGCTGCCGCCATGGGGTCCTTACGCGCTCACCGGCCAACTGCGCTTCACACGGCGCGGCTACGAGGTCGATGCGGCGCGGCTGGTGGTCGGGACCAGCGTGCTGAACGGGAAAGGCCTGCTCGACACCGGGCGCGCCCGGCCGAAGCTCGACGTTTCGCTTGACGCCGAGCGCATCCAGCTCGACGATTTTCCGCTGGGAGACTGGTCGCCGTTCGAGCAGCGCGCCGGCCCGGCGAGCCCGCTGACCGTGGAGTCGGCGCGCAAGGCGGTAGCCGGCGGGGCGCGACGGGTCTACGCCATTCTCAGCCGCGAGCTCCTGCACCTGGGCGACGCGAACATCGACGTGGTGGTCAGGCAGGTCGCCTCGGGCAAGGACGATTTCGGCCGCGGCCGTTTCGCCGCCGCCGTGGCCAACGGCCGCGCGACGATTGGACCGATCGAGGTCGAAGGCCATGCCGGCAGCGCGCGCGGCTCGCTTGTCTACGAGCCGCGCGAGCACGACGTGGTCTTCGGAGTGCGCGCCAGGGTCGATCGGCTCGATTATGGCCTTGTCCTGCGCCGCTTCAATCCGGGCTCGGCCGTGACCGGGGCCCTCAGCCTCGATCTGAGTCTCGACGCGACGGCGTCGCAGCTATCGGGCGTGCTGGCGACCGGCTCGGGACAGATTGACGTCGCGGTTTGGCCGAAACGCCTGGACTGGGGTGTGTTCGATCTCTGGGCGGTGAACCTGCTCCGCTCGCTGCTTCCGATTTTCAGGACCAGTGAATCGCTCGTGAATTGTGTCATCGGCCACTTCGATTTGAACCACGGCCAGCTGCGCTCAAGGCGATTAGTGATTGACACCACCGCCACCCGCATCGCGGGACACGTCGACGCCGACTTCGCGAGCGAGCGGATGGAGCTGCGATTCGTGCCGCGCCACAAGGCGCCACGGCTCGTCAGCTTCGCGACGCCGGTGGAAGTCAGGGGCACGTTCGATAACTACCGCTTCACCCTGCGCCCGACGGACTTTCTCGGAACGGCGTGGCAATGGGTGACGTCGCTGGTCACTGTGCCGATGAGCTGGTTTGGCGCCGGGCGCATACCGGCGGATGGGCACGATGTGTGCGCGAACCCGGGGCGCTAGCGCAACCTGCCTGAGACTGCGCGCGGACACCCCTGGCGACGGCTCGAGCGCGTTGACAGGCGCATCAAGGTCGTGCGAGCATCCTCGAACCCCGCGCCAGAAGTAAACTGCCGCCCGGCCCGGCGCCGAGCCGGTGCAAACAAGACCTCCGACGCGTAAATGGGGACGCGGGGCGCGCGTGCAATGGACGGTTCCGAAATTCCGCATCGAGGAAAGGGACTCAATGAGATACATCTACATCGCGCTGATCGTCGTATTCACCGGGCTCGTTGCGATTTTCATGTTCCAGAATCTCGAGACGGTTACCGTGTCAATGTTCACGCTCAGGATCGCCCTGCCCGTTTACTTGCTGGCGTTCGCCTTCTACGTGCTGGGCATGCTGACCGGCGGCTCTCTGTTAGAGGTCCTGCGCACGTGGATCCATCGTGCCTCCCGGCCGGGTCGGCCATCCACCTGACGTTCCTGGATTCGAAGCATTCCGCGCCTACCGCTGTTACACACACAAGGAGAGTCAAAATGGCAAATTTCTGGGATGTGGTCTTGCTGATCGCATCTACGTTCGTGTTCATCGCGTATCTCTTCGTCCTGTTCCATATCATCTTCGACCTGTTCCGCGATACCGAGCTCGGGGGGGGCTTCAAGGCGCTATGGATCATCGGCCTTCTCTTCGTGCCGGTACTCACCGCGCTCATCTACATCCTCGCCCGCGGCCGCGGCATGGCCGATCGGCAGCGGGCTGCCATGCAGCGGGCCCGGTCGGAAGCCGACGCGTATATCAGGGAAGTTTCCGGCAAGTCGCCGGCCGATCAGATCGCCGCCGCCAAGTCGCTGCTCGACGCGCGGACCATCAACCAGGAGGAGTTCGCGCGGCTCAAGGCGAAGGCGCTGGCCTGACCCTGGCAATCGCCGTCGAGATCCTGACCGTCCGCTGGACGAGGGTCGTGAAGCTTACGAACCCCGGACCTCGTCGAATATACTCGCGTTCAGCGCGACGCGAGCAGGGCCGTGTTCACGTAGTCCGCGTGCAGGCCGGTTCGATATTTCTCGTCGTCTCATAGCCCCTACCCCCACCTGGAGGATGTTCATGAACAAACGCAAGTTCCTCGTTGCCGGCGCATCGCTGGTTGCGCTTTTGGTTCTTTCGAGCGGATGCACGACGACGACCTCGGATGGCGGCGGGGGCGATCCCGCTGCCCGCCGCCGGGCGATCGACGCTGATGTCGACCGGGCTTTGTCCCAGCTCTACGAGCAGGCCCGCGGCTCGCGCGAGCTGGTCGCTTCGGCCAGGGGCGTACTAGTGTTCCCTTCGGTCGTGTCGGCGGGGTTCATCATCGGCGGCACGCACGGCGTGGGTGCGCTGCGCAAAGGTGGCACGACCGTCAGGCACTACAGCATGACGGCGGCTTCGGTCGGCCTGCTCGCCGGCGCCCGATCCAAGGCGGTAATCTACCTGTTCATGACCGACGATGCGCTGCGCAGTTTCGAGGCGAGCTCGGGCTGGACGATCGGCGCCGATGCCTCGGTCGCGCTGGTGAACATCGGCGCGAACGCACAGGTCGACACGAGGAACGTTCAACAGCCCGTCATCGGCTTCGTGCTCACGAACGCCGGTCTGATGGCGAACCTGAGCATGGATGGCACGCGGGTCGTCCCGTTGAACTTGTGAGCGAGCCGTCGTTATGAGCAGGTCGAACGCAGCCGGCGCAGCGCCTCGTTCGCAGCCGGGAGGTTGGCCGGATTCTCACCCTTGAAGTAGCGCTCGCCCAGCGGCAGTTCCCTGCTGCCCGCCGGCGGCCAGCCTCGCACCGCGACAACGCGCGGCGCGAGCCCGGCGGAGTCGATCCGGCGCTCGTCGATGTCGCGCTGGCAGACGAGCAGGACTCCGTTGGCCGCGAGCACCCGGTCACGTGCCGCGGCGAGCGGGCGCGCGGCCTTCACCGACAGCGCACCCGCCTGTGGCGGGAGTGACAGGAGAAAGAATCGTTGCCCGCCGGGGTTCTGCGAGATCGCCCGCTCGGCCACCTCCTGGAAGGTAAATCCGTAGCCGGCGATGTAGAGCCCGCCTTCAGACTGCGCGGCCGCCGGCGCCACAGCCCCCGCCGCACAGGCAACCGCAGCGACCGCAATGAAGTTCGACCAAAATGACGCGGGTGTATGGGTCTGGGTCATGGGCAAGTTCCTCGGCTTCGATTATATGACAAGAGCTACTTCGAAATCGTGATGCCTTCCTCGATCCGCTTGAGCATGTAGGGAAAGAACGGGTTGGATGACATGCGGACCAGCGAATCCAGCGGAAGAATCAGCACGCCGACCTCGCCGCGCGTGGTCTTCGTGCCCAGGTTGACGCCAAAGTCTTCGTCGGTGCCGGGGTTCATTCCGTACAAGGCATCGGTCACCGGGAAAGGGATGGCAACGTGCGAGAGCGAGTACACCTCGTCCGGATACGTCAGCCCCAGCTTGCGGGTCCGTTCCGCCACCGCCCCCGACTCCACGACCCGCTCGACGACCTCGAGGGTGCCAGGGCCGGCGTTGGCGATGATCGTGGCCCTGAACTGCCGCGGCGGTGCCGGCAGGAGGCGGTCGAGAGCACTCTCGACGTTGGCGCGCAGGAGCGGACTGATGATTGCGTTCCGGTTCAGGTCGAACAGCACGAGCTCGCTGCCGTTCGCGGGCAGCCGGGCATACAGCGCGGTGACGATCGCACGAGTGCTGACCGTGAAGTCCACCACGGACTGGAAGGTCAGGATCGGGGGTAACCCGGCAAGCCTGTTGTCGCGTGCGTAGCTCGCGATCTGCTGCTGCAAGACTCGCGTCAGCAACGACGATTGCCGCGCGCCATTGATGGGAAATGAGTTGTACTTGAAAGGATTGAACTCCGGCGTAACGCTGAGCCACGCGGCGTTCGCGAACGCCGGAAAGATCGCCGGCCAGCCGAACACCCCGGCGAACCGCGCGAACGCGGTGATCCCGATCATCGGCGAGATCAGTACGATGCGATCCGCCCGCGTCAGGGACTCGTCACCGAGGGCGTCGAGCGCGTACTTCATCGCGAGCGCGCCGCCGTTCGAGAACCCGATGACGTGCAGGGGGCGCGACGGGCCGACGCGGCGCCGGGCCTCCCGTACCGCGAGACGGGTCGCTTCCGACCAGTCCTCCCAATCGACATCGGCGAGCCCGGCAGGCACGGTGCCGTGCGCCGGCAGCCTGATCGCGACGGCGGTCCAGCCGAGTGCCTGATAGCGGCGCGCAATGTGCCGCAGGCTGTACGGGGAATCGGTCAGCCCGTGCAGCAGAACCACCGCACCGACTGGCGCCCCGACCGGCTCCAGGATGTAGGATCGATTCCAGTCGGTGGCGAAGCGCCCCGGATAAATCGGGCTGCCATCGAAATAGCGGTTGGAGGGGATCCGGTCTTCGGGCTCCAGTTTCTGGGTGACATTGGCCCGCACCTCGTCGAAGAGCGCGTTTTCGGCCTTGAGGTATCCACTCCAGTCGAGCTTACGGATCTCCCGCCCGGTCAAGTCGTGGGGGATGTAGGTGTGCCAGAGTGAGAGGGAAGGACCGCGCTGCGAGTCCCACGCGCGAACGCCCAGCAACCCGAGCACGCCTGCGACCAGCAGCAGCACCACTACCTTGAACAGCATGAACATTCTGGCTCGCATCGCTCGCATCCCTGTTAGTCCTCGTAAAGCGGGCTCGCCTGGATTCGAACCAGGGACCCAGGGACTATTGGCTCTGTTCGCGCCCCTTGTCCGGAACACCCCTCGCCCCACGCATCAGCCAGGCCTGCGCGACGATACCCAATGCGACGAGACCCGCGTAAACGAGCACGCCCATGGGGCCCTCAAGGCCAAAGCTGGCAACGACCAGTGCCGCACCCACCAGGCACGACAGCACGATGATAGCCCAATCCATGATCCATGCAGCGAAGAAGGCCCCCGCCACGCCGCCGATGAGGAAGCTCGCCATGCCGGCCGCGCCGGGCGCAATTCGCTCCGCGACGACCAGCGCCACATACCCCCCCGCGTAGAACCCGGCCAGGGCGAAGCCCACGCGCTGGAAGAGCATGGCCAGGAGCGCGCCGATCACGCCGGCACTGACGGCGACAACCCACATGAGCCAGCCCGGTTGTTCAGCGAAGAGCGCTCGCACGACCTCGATTCCGACGTAGAAACCGGCAATACCGATGAACAGCCAGAAGATCTTGCGCCCCAGCGTGAGGAGCAGCGCCCCGGCAACGAAATCCGCGATTGGATACATTGATCTTCTCCCTTTCAGTCCGCGACACGTGGGGTACCAGCTTTCATCGAACAGACTCAATACTAGCATTGTGACACTACTGATCTCCCGTTGCGATTCATCAAGTAGCTATCTCATAGAGGCGCCCTGCCAGGCCACGAATATTCAGTCGACATACTGCCGTTGATGGCATTGACGAAACCTCGCGGCATGCCCGCGGCATCCGTCTCCATTGAACGTACGCGCGGCATACGCCGGGTAAAATCCTCGAAACGCTTGATGCGGAAGTGCTAGAATGGGCAAATGATGCGGAAATCAATTTCACAGCGATGGCATTTCCTCGCCCCGTGGTTTCTGGCCGCGGCGCTCCTGCTGCCTGCACCGGCATGGGCGCAGGCCGCCTTGACGACGGCCTTGACGACGCAATCGGTGAACGTGCGTGCCGGTCCCTTGAATATTTTTCCGACCGTTACCTGGCTCTTGACCGGGACATCGGTCGACATCGTGGGGTGCACGCCCAACTGGCGCTGGTGCGATGTCATCGCGAAGGGCAAACGGGGCTGGGTGTATACGCGCTTCCTTTCCTATCGGTTCAATGGCACCGCAGTCACCATCGTCAATGGCGGCCCGGACCTCGGCCTTCCGCAAACCGAGTTTGTGCTGGGCCCCTACTGGGACGCGCATTACCAGAACCAGCATTGGTTCGGACGAAAAGCCTATTGGCAGACCCGCTGGGACCGACAATCGCCTGCGCCGGAGTGGCGAAGACCCGCGTCCGCACCCAGGTAATCGCCTGCCGGATTGCGGCTGTTGCATCGGTTGCCTGAAGCCGGTGATGCGACATCCGGGCGAAGGTCCCGGGTCAGTCGACTCTTAGTGAATATCAGCCCGGTCCGCGGGGTATGCCCCCGGCTGCAGGTGTCGGCTGCCCCTTGCGGGAACCGTACTTGTGGGAGTACACCCAGGTGAATTCCGCGCCGAACAGGAAGATCTGGGCGGAATAGTAAACCCACAGCAGCACCACGATGAGCGACGCAGCCGCCCCGAAGCCCGAGGAGATGTCACTGCGTCCGATGTAGGCGCCGATCAGAAACTTGCCGGTGACAAACAACAGCGAGGTGACGGCCGCGCCGATCCAGACGTCCTTCCAATCGACCCGCACGTGCGGCAACGCCTTGTAGATCATTGCAAACACCGCGGTCGCCAGCACGATGCCGAGCGCGAGGTCGATCGCCTGCGTAATCGTCTCCCATCCGCTGAATAGCGGTCCCCACCACCGGCTCAGCGCAGCCAATCCGGCGCTGAACGCCAACGAGACCATCAACAGGAAGCCAATACCGAGAATCATCCCGAACGACAACAGTCGCGCGCGCACAAACCGCCACACACCGGTGTGCCCGGTCTTTGCCGGCGCCCGCCAGATGCGATCGAGAGCGTCCTGCAGTTCGGCAAATACGGAGGTCGCGCCAATGAAGAGCAGGATCAGGCCGAAGGCGGTGGCGAGCACGCTTTCGCCCGGCTTACCGGCGCTTTCGATGAGTCCCTGCACCGCCGACGCGCCCTGTGGACCGAGCAAAGCGTTCAACTGATCAAAAATTTCGCCGTGGGCGGCCGCTTCGCCGAAAACCATTCCGGCGATTGAAATCACGATCAGCAACAGCGGTGCGATCGAAAACATCGTGTAAAAGGCCAATGCCGCACCCATGCTCTGGGCGTAGTCATGCACCCAGCTGACGGCGGCGGCCTTGAGCAAATCCACGATATCCTTGTGATTCATTTGGCCGCTCCCAGTCGCTTTTGGAACATCGATAGCAGGTTTACTTCCTTGCCACGTATACCGGGGAACCCATGCGTTTGCCTCTAACGGATCTTCGTCCCTATAATATACAATGGGCGTGCGCGCGAAGAATAACGCCTGGCGGGGACGCGCGCTTTCACTGCAATCAAGGAGAAAGTCAAATGAAGAGCGGCATAAGTTGGTCGAAATTCGTGGCAGCGGGTGCGCTGGCATTCATCTGCGGGGCGGCCTGGGCGCAAACGAGCGTCACGTACGGCAGGATCACCGCGGTCAACATGATCACCGAAGCGAGCGGCCGGGCACAGACAGCCGGCGCGATCCTCGGCGGTGCGCTCGGCGCCTCCTCGGCTTCCAACCGGTCCAGCAGTACGCGTGTGATGCGCGGCGTGGGCGGGGGGCTGGCCGGGCAGCAACTCGGACGGGTCGCGACCCAGCGGCAAACGTTCGAGTATACGATCCTGATCGGCGGGACCTCTTCGATCACGATGGTCACGGACGAAGTCGGCATGCGAGTGGGCGACTGCGTCGCGGTCGAGCGCGGCGGGTTTAACAACCTGCGACTCGTCGACGACGCCCGGTGCGCCGCGCCGCGCGCATCGTCGCCCGCAAAGAAGGCGGCACCTGCGCCAAAGGCAACGGCGGCGGATGTGCGCGCGGCCGACGCTTGCATTGCAGCCAAGAATCAAATGCTCGATGCGGAGACCGACGAGGCCTTCGATCGCGCCGAGCGCAGGGTGCGCCTGCTCTGCGCCGACTGACCGGCACGCAGCAACCGGGCCGGCCGCACCTGGTCGAGCCGGCCGGGCGGCTCCACTAGCGGGCGGCGCGCAACTCCAAATCGCGCAGAAGCCGGATCTCCTCGCGCCACGCGACAACCAGCCGGTCGCCCTCCGGATTGCGGCTCTCGTCGCGCGCGCGCCGTTTGCGGAAGGCAAGTTCGTTTTGCGCATTCACGATCGCCGCTGAAAGTGCGGGATTAAGCCGGTCGATGCGCCGTGTGCGGAACATCCCGTCGTGCAGGATCTGCTCGTACTCCGTCGGGCTCACCGCCCGGCCTACCTCTTCGGCAAGCTCTTCGCGGATCACGCGCCGTTCCCAGGCGCCGCTCCACCACAGCGCAAAGGCCATGAGGACCACGAACGGCAGAAACAGGGTGAGCTCCATCAGGCTTCCCTGCAGCCACGCTTCGACCAAACCGATGTCGGGCGGGGCCTCGTGC
>CAZFRR010000141.1:0-2540 GCA_964521405.1 uncultured Streptomycetaceae bacterium
ATGATAACCGGACCGCGCTCGTGTTTCGTCACCCGTTCGAGGTGTTCCTCGAAAGTCGTCAGCATGGCGCGCGGCGGGCTGCCATATTTCATCGACATCATGTCGTTCACATCGGTTGAGAGCGGCAGCGCGACGATGCGCGACTGGCCGAAAGCCTGGACGTACGGCAGGTCGTCGTCGAAAACGTCGCCGTACCAGAGATAACCGGCCTCGCTGAGCAACCGCGCGGTATTGGGACTGGGAGTGCCGCGGGGGCTTATCCAGCCTTTCACGCTGACGCCCGATACGAGACCCAGCAGCTCGGTGCAGCGTTTGATGTTCGCCTGTTCCTGCTCGGGCGTCATCATGACGGGCATCACGTCCATCGCATAGGAGTGGGACACCACTTCATGGCCGCCCTCGCCCACCGCGCGCACCGCTTCGGGCGAGCGCTCGGCGAGAACCGCATTGGTCATCACGCTGGCGTGGATGCCGTGGCGCGCGAATGCTTCCAGCAGGCGATAGATGCCGCGCCGCGCGCCGTAGGCCGCCCACGAGATCGCCATGCTGTCGACGATCCCCGGCACCGCGGGCAACGGATTGCCCATGGGACTAATGCCCGGCGCCTTGCCATCGGACCACGCCTCGAACGCGACGTTGAAGACGACGGCGACGCGCTTACCGCCGGGCCACAAGCCGTTTTTTGGCGGTTCGATCATTGTCTTGCTCTTCTTGGCGGTCTCGGCGTTGCGCTGGTCCGACCCGGTGACGTGATAAAGCACCCCTCATCTCTACTCGAGCGTTACCCCGGCGCTCCGGATGATCTTGGCGAACTTCTCGACCTCCCCGTTGATGAAGGCCGCGGCTTCCGCCGGTGAGTTCCCGACCGCATCGGCGCCTTCACGGACCATGAAGGTCTTCACGTCTGGGTGCTGGAGCGCCTTGACGACTTCGGCGTTCAGGCGATTGACAATGACTTGAGAGGTCCCGGCTGGCGCGAACAGGACGAACCAGTTATAGATATCAAAGCCGGGATACATCGAGTCAAGCGTGGGCAGCTCCGGGAGCACTGTGGATTTCTGCTTGGTCGTCACCGCCAGCCCGCGCATCCTGCCGCTGCGGATATGCTGCGCCGCGGCGAGCACGGCGGGGAACGCGATCTCGACTTCGCCGGAGAGCAGCGCGATGATCGCGGGCGCTACGCCCTTGTAAGGTATGTGGCTCAATGGGATGCGCGCCATTTGGTTGAGCAGCACGCCGGACAGGTGGCTGGTCGTCCCGGTGCCGTTCGAGCCGAAGTTCAGCCCGCCTTTGGTGTTCCGTGTCAGCGCGACGAGTTCCTTCACGTTGCGCGCCGGCACCGAGGGATGCGTGGTAAGCACGATAACCGACGAGGCCATTTGCGTAATCGCGATCAAGTCCTTGCGCAGATCGAACGTCAGCTTCGGGTAGAGGGTGCAATTCACCGCAATGGAGGCTGTCGACAGCATGAGCATGTAGCCATCGGGCGGGCTTTTTACCACCAGCTCCGCGCCAATATTGCCACCCGCGCCCGCGCGGTTCTCCACCACCGCGGGCTGCCTTAACGATTCATTGAAGCGCTGGCCGAGCAGGCGCGCGAGGGCATCGGTGCCGCCACCGGCGGCGAAGGGAACGATAATGCGGAGCGGCCGGTTGGGGTAATCTTGCGCGACGGCGCTCCCTGCCACCCACCACAGCAGGCTCGCTGCTGCCGCTGCCGCCACGCTGCGGATGTTCATCGCCATGCGTCGTCCTCCCATCGCTGCCTCAAGAGCTTCCGCCCGCGCTAATATTCAGGCAAGCCGCATTATAGGGGAGCAGCCTTGACCAAGACGAATCAAACGGCATTCCGAAGCGAAAAAAATAGGGGCAGGTTCAAATTTCCGCCACTTCCGTCCCAAGCCGCCCAGGTCTCTTGGGTCTACTGCGCATAAAGGGGACGCACACCTTTTCCGATTAAAGGTGCGTCCCCTTTTTCTTGTTGTTTCCGTTTCTCTTGGCGGCCTTGGCGCGCTTGGCGGTTCAATTCTTGTTTTGGTTTTCCTTCGTGTCCTTTGTGTCCTTTGTGTCGAGGCTTTTCTTGGCGGCTAACTGATTACTTAGCCTTTCAAGCGCCAGCGCTCCGCGGCGACATCGTCCGCCTCGCGCGCCTCCACCCAGCGTGCGCCGTCGTTTGTCCGCTCCTTCTTCCAGAACGGCGCTCGGGTCTTGAGGTAATCCATGATGAACTCGCAGGCGGCGAAGGCTTCGCCGCGATGCTCTCCCGCCACGACCACCAGGACGATTTGATCCAATGGCTTGAGCTGTCCAACTCGATGGATGACGATTACATCAAGCACGTTCCATCTGGATCGTGCCTGGCCGATAATTTCCTCGATCGCCTTCTCGGTCATCCCGGGATAGTGCTCGAGCGTCATCCCGGCCACCGTGCCGCCGTCGTTGCTGTCGCGCACCACGCCGACGAAGCTCGCCACCGCCCCGACCCTGGCGTTGCCGTGCCGCAGCGCCGCAATCTCGGCGCTCACGTCGAAGTCGGCGGT
>CAZFRR010000142.1:0-2246 GCA_964521405.1 uncultured Streptomycetaceae bacterium
GGCTGACAGGACCATCGTAAACCCGTATCGTGTGCGAAACCAAACACAGGGAGGGGGTCATGAAGTTCATTCGAATTCTCACGATCGCGCTGGCGCTGGGGCTGGGTGCAGATGCGGCGCTCGCGCAGCCGGCAAAGTCCCTGCGGGATCAACTTGTCGGCACGTGGGATTTCATCATCGCGGAAATCACAACGGCCGATGGCAAGAAGACGCTGCCGTTTGGCGACAAGCCGAAGGGCATGATCATCTTCACTGCCGACGGCCATTTTTCGCAGGTGCACGTTTCGAGCGGGCTGCCCAGGGTCGCATCGAGAGACCGTCTTGCCGGCACCCCTGAAGACAACACGGCCATCGTGCGTGGCAGCCTGGCGCTTTTCGGCACCTATACCGTCAACGAAGAAAAGAAGACGGTGACGTTCAACATAATGGCGAGCACTTTCCCGAACCTGGAGGGCGTCTCGCAAACGCGGAACATTGATACGCTCACCGCCGACGAGTTCCGGAACACCAACCCCGCGGCCTCCAGGGATGTGCCGGCGGTCGCCACGAACATTTACAAGCGCGCCAGGTAATCGCTCCGTCATACCGGAAAGAAAGCTTGCCCCGTGCTGGATACGGGGCCGGCATCCAGTAGGTTGTTGAATCGACTGAAGTGCGTTCTCTGGCCCCCGGCTTTCACTGGGATGACGAGGGGCGCTGGCAAGGATAAAGAAGCGCTCTTTCCTTTGATTCTGGCTTGATGTCGGCCGACGCTCGCGCTATCGTGGATCGCTTCATGGTTACAGCCCGTTTCCTGCGATTGCTATCGACCGGCGCCTTGCGGCTCGCGTTATGCGCGCCGGCCGCGTTCCTGGGCGCGGGCCTTTGCTACGCGATGCCATCCACGGGGCACCCCGACTATCCCGTCAAGCCGATCCGCATCATCGTCGCGACCTCTCCGGGCACGGCGGACGACTTCTTTGCCCGCACGCTCGCCGGCGAGCTGGAATCCTTCTACCGGCAACGCATCGTCATCGAAAACCGCTCGGGCGCGGGCGGGCTGATCGGCAACCTCCTGCTGTCCCGGGCGAATGCCGATGGCTACACGCTGGGCATGGTCGGCGTCACGCGCATCATTACCGAGCTCGTGCGCGACCAGCCGCCGTACCGGGCGCTCGCCGATATCGTCGGTGTCGCGCACGTCGCATCGATCACCAACGTGCTGGCGGTGACGCCTGCGCTCCCGGTGCGCACGGCGTCTGAATTCGTCGCCTACGCGCGCCCGCGCTTCGGCGAGCTCAACTATGCGTCCCTCGGCATCGGTTCGGCGTCGCATCTCGCCGGCGAGGTATTCACGCGCGCGCTGCGCATCGAAGCGATACACGTGCCGTTCAGGAACGTGTCGGACACCTTCGTCGAGATGGTGCTCGGGCGAGTGCACTACGCCATTTACACGCTGCCGGCGGTGCTCGCGTCGGTGCGGGACGGCCGGTTACGCGCGCTCGCCGTGATGACGCCGCAACGCTCCCGCGCGCTGCCGGACGTGCCGGCGATCGCTGAAGTCGGGCTGCCCGAGGCACAGATCGACAGCTGGTCCGGCATCGTCGCGCCCAGGGGCATGCCGCGGCGCATCGTCGAGCAGTTGCACGGCGATATCGTGCGCGGGCTGCGCAAGACGGAACTGCGCAAGCAGTACCTGCGCCAGGGGGCGGAATCGACACCCGAGAGCACGCCGGACGGCTTCATGCGGCTGATGCAGGTGGAGTACCTGCGCTACCAGGCGATCATTCGAGACGGGGGAATTCGCCCCGAGTAAAGGGAAAAGGGACAAGGTAAAAGGACTTACCGCTCAGTGGGCCGGGTTCGTCACTTAATCACTCAATCTCTTAATCACTCAATCACTGGGTCACAAGCGTGGCTGACCACTCGTGCGTCGTGCGGCCTTGCGCGCTGCCTTGCATAAGGCTGCTGCCGACGCGCCCCGTGTAGTCGACCCGGTTTACCGTAAAGCGGATTTCTTCGCCGCGCAGGCGGCCGTTTTCGAGGGGCAGGGCGATGCCGTGGGCCTCCAGCGTGCCGGAAAGTTTCTGGAAATCCTGTTCGAGCGTCAGCGTTGACCCGTCCGCCAGGCGCCAGGCGCCGGCGACCCGGGCGGGGACGACGTACATCATCGCGACGCACCAGCTCGCGCACGGCTCGCCGCGGGTTTCCGCGTCGGGCTCCCAGCCGCCGATGCCGTAGGTATTCGACACGACGCGCGCGCCGGG
>CAZFRR010000143.1:0-1557 GCA_964521405.1 uncultured Streptomycetaceae bacterium
TGCGCCTTGTCATGCAGCGCATCAAGGTCCGCGGCAGTCGGCTGTTTCGTTCCGCCAAACGCGATCTTTGGACGCAGGTCAACGCGGGTGATGGCCATCTTGCCTGCCGCGTTCTTCTCCAGGTGCCCGACCGCATCGTCCTCGTAGCTCTCGACGACGAAACCCTTCATTGCGGCGAGGGCGAGGAACGTCAGCATGTGGCAGCTCGATAGCGCAGCCACCAGCGCGGCCTCCGGATCGACCCGATTCGGGTTCCCGAGGTAGGCGGGGGTCGCAGAAGCAGGAATCTCGTTCCCGTTCGCGACCCACACATGATCGCGGCTGTAGGTCTTGTAGGTGAAGTCTTTTCCGTCTCTATTCCAGCGGATGATGGCTTTGTGTTCAGACATATGAATTCGTGATTCGTGAATTGTGAATTGTGATTCGACCTGTTCTCTTTCCTCCGCGTCCTCTGCGTCCTCCGCGGTGAGAGGTTGGGTCAGTAGCCGACGGCCTGCCCATCCGTGCGCCGCTCGGACGCCGCGAAATAACCGTCTTCCATCCTGAAGATCAGCTGCGCGCGGCCAAAGTCGGTGCTCCAGCGGTCAGCCTGGTCTATGTTGTGCCCACGGCGCCTGAGGTCGTCGATCACTGCGGCGGGAACGCCTTGCTCGACGTTGACGTCGAGGTCCTGGTCCACGCGCCAGCGCGGCGCATCCGCGGCGGCCTGCGGGTTCTGCTGGTAATCCACCATGCGCAGCATGATCTGCAGGTGGCCTTGCGACTGCATCGAGCCGCCCATCACGCCGAAGCTCATGACCGGCTGGCCGTCTTTCGTGACGAAGCCGGGGATGATGGTGTGAAACGGGCGCTTTCCCGGCGCGACGACGTTGGCGTGGCCGGGCTTCAGGACGAAGCCGTAGCCGCGGTTCTGCAGGCTGATGCCGGTGCCGGGCACGACCACGCCGGAACCGAAGCCGGCGTAATTGGACTGGATGTACGACACCATCATGCCCGACTCGTCCGCGGCGGTGAGATAAACCGTGCCGCTGCCGGCCGGCTTGCCGAATCCGGGGTTGGCGGCCTTCTTCGTGTCGATCAGCTTCGCGCGCTCCTTGAGATAGCTCTTGTCGAGCATCGCCGCGGGCGCTACGCGCATCGTCTTAGGATCGGAGACATATTCGTTGGCATCGGCAAAGGCCAGCTTCATCGCCTCGAGCTGCACGTGCAGGCTGTCCGCAGAATCCACCGGCAGCTTAGCCATGTCGAGGTTTTCCAGCATGCCGAGCGCCATCAGCGCGGAGATGCCCTGGCCATTGGGCGGTATCTCGAGCAGCCGGTAGCCGCGGTAATCCATCCCGATTGGCTCCACCCAGTCGTTGCGGTGCGCGGCGAGGTCGGCGACCGTCATCGCGCCGCCGTGCTGTTTCGCCCAGTCGGCGATTTTCTCCGCGAGGTCGCCCCGGTAGAAGGCTTCGCCCTTCGTTTCGGCGATGCGTTTGAGCGTCTTTGCCTGGTCGGGGAAGGAGAATTTCTCGCCGGCCGCGGGCGCGCGGCCGCGCGGCATGAACGCTTCCG
>CAZFRR010000144.1:0-3116 GCA_964521405.1 uncultured Streptomycetaceae bacterium
CGCGCTGGCGTTGCCGGCGGAGCTGAAGTTGAGCTCCCCGGGCCGCGCCTTGGCGAGCGCGATCAGCTGCTTCACCGACTTCGCCGGCACCGACGGATGCAGCGAGAGCACCATGGTGACGACGGCGACCTGGCTCACCGGCAGCAGATCCTTCTCCGAGTCGAAAGGCATCTTCCGGATGAGGCTCGGGTTGGCGCCGAAGGTGATATTGGGCGTGCCCCAGGTGTGGCCGTCGGGCGGCGACTTGGCCGCGAGATCGAGGCCGATCGTCGAGGAGCCGCCGGGGCGGTTATCCACCACCACCGGCTGGCCGAAGTCCTCGGCGAGCCGCGGCGCGAGCAGGCGGAATACGACGTCGGTGGAGCCCCCAGGCGCGTAGGGCACGATGATGCGCACGGTGCGCGTCGGATAGTTCTGTGCAGCCGTGATGCTCGGCCAGGCGAGCGCTGCAGACAACAGCGCCAGGGCAGCGTGATGTAGCGTGGTATGCATGATGTCTTCCTCCCCGTTATACCGTAGTTTGCCTACTTCTTCATGAAGCTGCGCCCGATGAACTGGCGGTGGATCTGGTTCGTCCCTTCCCAGATCTGCGTGAGCTTCGCGTCGCGCATGAGGCGCTCGACGCGGTAGTCCTTGCAATAGCCATAACCGCCGTGGAGCTGAACGGCATCGGTCGTGATGCGCATGGCGAGGTCGGTTGCGCGCAGTTTCAGCATCGAGGCTTCCACTCCGAAATCCGCGGCCCCGCCGTCCACCAGGCGCGCGACGTGCCACAACCATGCCTCGCATAAGGCCAGCTCCGCCGCCATGTCGGCCAGCATGAATTGCACACCCTGGAACTCGACGATGCGGCGCCCCGACTGCCGGCGCTCGTTGATGTAGGCGACGGCGTCCTCGAACGCGGCGCGCGCGATGCCGAGCGCATGCGCGGCGATGCTGGGCCGCGAGCGGTTGAGCGAGGCCAGCAGGATTTTCAGCCCGTCGCCTGGCTGGCCCAGCAGGTTGGCGCGCGGCACGCGGCAGCCGTCGAACGCGAGCGCCGCGGTGCTCGAGGCGCGCAGCCCCATCTTGTCTTCCTCGCGCACCACCCGCAGTCCCGGCGTGTTCTTCTCCAGCACGAGCGCGGTAATCGCCTGCCTGCCGTCCTCGATCCCGCTCCATTTCCCGAACAGCAGATAGAGGTCGGCGAACGCGCCGTTGGTGATGAAGCTCTTGGTCCCGTCCACCACGATGTGCTCGCCATCCGCCGTGAAGCGGGTCTTCATCCCGGTCGCGTCGGAGCCCGCGGTCGGCTCGGTGATGACGAGTGAGGCGAGCCCGCCTTTCACCATCACCGGCAGCAGCCGCTTTTTCTGCTCTTCGCCCCCGAAATCGATCAGCGGCTTGATGGCGTGAAAATTGGTCGCCCAGATCGCGCCGGTGGAGGCGCAGGCCTTGCTCAACTCGCGCACGCACTCGAGGTACGCCGCGTAGGAGAGAGGCGCTCCGCCATAGGCTTCGGGGATGAACATGGCGTTCAGCCCGAGCTGGTTGATGGCGTCCACGTTGTCCCGCGGGAATTTTCCGCTCGCATCGTAGTGCGCGGCACGCGAAGAGATCTTCCCGCGCGCGAGGCTCCGCACGCTCTCAATCAGCATGCGCTCCTCTGCACTGAAAGCAACGGATCCGTCGAGTCTCTCGAAGACCTTCATGTCAGTGCGCAATGCCCTGCCCGCCGTCGAGATAAAAGGTCTCGCCGGTGAGGAACGGGATGTCCTCGCTGAAGATCGCCGCCACCAGCCGCGCGACCTCCGCCGCGGTGCCGTGCCGGCCGCCGGGTATGCGCCTGGCGAGAAAATCACGCAGCGGCCCCTTCGTCATGGCATCGCGGTTGAGATCGGTCTCGATATAGCCGGGCGCGACATCCAGCACGCGGATGCCCTTGGCCGCCCATTCGACCGCGAGGCAACGCGTCATCGCGCCGACGGCCGCTTTCGACGCGCAGTAGGCGAGACTGCGCTTGACCCCGATCTTGTCGTAGAACGATCCGATATTGACGATGATGCCGCCGCCCGCCTTGACGAGGTGCGGGAAAGCCTCGCGGCACGCAGCGAAAACGGCGGTGGCATTGACCGCCATCAATTTCTCGTAGGCCTCCGTCGTCATCTCATGGCTGGGTACGTTGATGTGGATGCCGGCATTGTTGACCAGGCCGTGAATCGCGCCGCTGCGCCCGGCCAGTTCGGAGAGGGCCCGCCGCACGCTGGCGTCATCGGTCACATCGCAGCGGCAGTTGACGAAGCGCGCCGCCGCCTCGCGCGGCACGTCGCCCGCTTCCGGGCCCGCACCCTTGCGCGTCAAGCAACCCACGGTGAACCCGCGGCGCGCCAACTCGACCGCAATGGCCGCGCCGATGCCGCGACTCGCGCCGGTGACCGCGATGGTGCGCGCGCCCGCCATCTCAGTTGTCTCCGAATTTCGGTTTGCGCTTCTCGATGAAGGCTGCCATGCCTTCGGCGGCGTCCCGGGTCTGGAACGCGAGCGTCGAGAGGTCGGCCTCGGTTTTGAGGCCCTCATTGAGCGGCGCGTCAAGCGCGCGCCCCACGGCGTCGCGGGCGAGTCCCAGCACGGGCAGGCTGTAGCCCGAGAATTCACGGGCGAACGCAACGCCCGCGGCGACCGGGTCGCCGTCGATCAGCCGGTTGACGAGACCGATACGGGCCGCTTCTTCGGCATCCACGGTGCGGCCGGTCATGATCATCTCAAGCGCGCGCGCCTCTCCCACCACGCGTGGCAAGCGCTGGGTGCCGCCATAGCCGGGGATCAGCCCCAGCTTGATTTCGGGGAACGCCATCTTCGCGTTGCGCGTGGCGAGCCGAAACGTGCACGCGAGGGCGAGCTCCAGTCCGCCGCCGAAAGTGTAACCGTTCACGATGGCGACCGATGGCATCGGCAGGTGGTCGAGCTTCGCGAACGTCGCCTGGCCGAATTCCGCGCCGCGCTGCTGCTCGGCGGGCGCCCGGCCCGTCAGCTCCCCGATATCGGCGCCCGCACAGAACGCCTTCGACCCGGCCCCGGTGACGAGCAGCGCGCGGGCGCTGCTCGCCGCGACCTCATCGAACGCGCGGGCGAGCTCC
>CAZFRR010000145.1:0-1999 GCA_964521405.1 uncultured Streptomycetaceae bacterium
GTCGTCCAGGCAAAGGTCTTGCTTGCAACATCTGGGTTGCCGGCAGGGCCGGGGACGTGGGGTCTTTCCACTGTCCCGTGATGACGGCCGTGCCGCAGCGGCGCTCCTCCGCGCTACCGTGGCTACTCCCCTTTGGAGGTGTGCGCTTTGGGAAACCCCTCGAGGGTGAGCCCCGCGCGCGCAGGGCTTTTTTACCACGGTCATTCTCCACGCGTCAACACGGCAGCGCCGGCCAGTATGGCGTCATGACGATCCGGCGCTTGCCTCATCGGGGCCGCGCCGCAGCCGCTTCAGTCGGGCGTGTGCTTGCGCAGCCTGACCGCGTCGCGGCGGCGGGCACGCATGCGGATATTTAGGGCTTCGACCGCCACCGAGAACGCCATCGCGAAGTAGATGTAGCCCTTCGGTATGTGGTAATCCCAGCCCTCCGCGATCAGCGCCACGCCCACGAGTATCAGGAAGCTCAACGCGAGCATCTTCACCGTGGGATGCCGGTCGACGAATTCGCCGATCGGCCCGGCTGCGAACATCATGACGACGACGGCCGCCACGATGGCGAGCACCATGATGGAGACCTGGTCGACCATTCCCACCGCGGTGATCACCGAATCGAGCGAGAACACGATGTCAATGATCGCGATCTGCACGATCACGGCCGCGAAGCCCGCGCGCGCGGCGGCCACCGCGTGCTCGTCCTCCTCGCCTTCGAGGGAGTTGTGTATCTCGTGGACGCTCTTCCACAGCAGGAACAGGCCGCCGCCGATGAGTATCAGATCGCGGCCCGAGATGTTCTTGCCCAGAAACGAGATGGAAAACAGCGGCTCCGTGAGCGTCATCACCCATGCGAGCGAGAGCAGCAGCCCGATGCGCGTGAACATCGCGAACGCGAGTCCCAGCGTCCGCGCGCGCGGACGCTGCGCTTCCGGCAGGCGCCCGACGAGTATCGAGATGAAGATGATGTTGTCAACGCCGAGGACGATTTCCAGCGCCGTCAGCGTGACCAGCGCGATCCAGGCGTGCGGATCAGCAAGCCATTCCAGTCCCATCTGCCACCTCCCTGCCGGCAAGTAGGCCTAGATTACTCCATCAGAACAACCCGACCACCTTGCCGTCGTCGGTGAGGTCGATCTTCTCGGCCGACGGCACCTTGGGCAGCCCCGGCATGGTCATGACGTCGCCGCACACCATGACGACGAACTCGGCGCCGGCGGCGAGCCGCACCTCGCGGACGTTGATCACGTGGCCCGACGGCGCGGCGCGCAACTTCGGGTCGGTCGAGAACGAGTACTGGGTCTTCGCCACGCACACGGGATAGTGGCCGTAGCCGTCTTCCTGCAGCTTCTTGATCTGGCCGCGCACCTTGGCATCAGCGGTGACTTCGCCCGCGCCATAGATCTTGGTGGCAATGGCCCCGATCTTGTCCCACAGCGGCAGCGTATCTTCGTAGACGAATTTGAAGTCCGACGGCACTTTTTCGATCAGGTCCACCACCGCACGCGCGACTTCCGCCGCTCCCTTGCCGCCGTCCGCCCAGTGCGTCGCCAGGATCACGGGCGCCTCGTGATGGGCCATTTTCTTCTTGAGCAGCTCGATTTCCGCGGGAGTGTCGAAGTTGAAGCGATTGATCGACACCACGCACGGCAGCCCAAAGTGGTTGCGAACGTTGTTGACGTGGCGCTCCAGGTTGGTGATGCCTTTCTCCAGCGCCGCGAGGTTTTCCTTGTTGACCTCCTTGAGATCGACGCCGCCGTGGTACTTGAGCGCGCGCACCGTCGCCACGATCACCACCGCGTGCGGCCGCAGTCCCGACTTGCGGCACTTGATGTCGATGAACTTCTCCGCGCCGAGGTCGGCGCCGAAACCGGCCTCCGTCACCACGTAATCGGCGAGTTTCAGCGCCGTCTGGGTCGCGATCACCGAGTTGCAGCCGTGCGCGATGTTGGCGAACGGGCCGCCGTGGATGAACGCCGGGTTGTTCTCGAGCGTCTGCACCAGGTTG
>CAZFRR010000146.1:0-1772 GCA_964521405.1 uncultured Streptomycetaceae bacterium
CTTGACAGGACGATTGTGGGCAAGTGGTCCGCCTCAGGCAACGCGCGTACTTCGGCAGCGGTCAACGGGATCGCGGCGAACTCGCGGCGCATGGCGCCGCCCATGAGTACGGTGACCACATCCATCATGCGATAGACGCCGGGCGCTTCCGTCTTGACTCGATTGAGCTGGTTCGAATGCATGCTGTCGACTAACACCAGGCCCTTACTCAGCAGTCACGAATATAGGCGACGGAAGGCGCTTGGAAGAATGACCGCACCAGCTTCGGATCGTCGCGAACTTGCGCGAGCTGCTGATCGATACGCCCGGCGAGCTTCTCGCCCTGTTGCAGTGGCCGCCGCGCGGTGCCGGTGCGCTTGACGTGACTCCAGACCAACTCATCCGGATTCAAGTCAGGAGCGTAGCCGGGCAAGAAATGCAGGCTCAACCTGCCGTCGGTCGAGTCGACATAGTCGCGAACGAGACGGGTCTTGTGCGCGGGCAGGCTGTCCAGAATCAGTCGCACCGGCTTCTTGCGCCGGTGCATCAACTGGCCGAGCAGTTCGACGAACAGCTCGCCATTCAACGCCCCGGCATATGTGCAGAACCAAAATTCGCCGCGCGGGCCCACCGCCGAAGCGGCCGAGATCGACTGGCGTTGCCCCGGTCGATACACGATCGGCGTCTGACCACGCAGTCCCCAGGTCTTGCCGTGCACGGTGTCGGCGCGAAAGCCCGACTCATCCCAAAACAGAATCTGCGCCCCATCGCGTTTGGCCTGGCGGGCCAGCGCCGGATAGGTTTGCTGCTGCCACAGCGCAATCGCCTCGGGATCGCGCTGATAGGCGCGCTGCAACGGTTTCTGCGGCGTCAGCTGCAGCTTCGCCAGCAGCGAGCCGACCGATGTGACGCCCAGTTCGATCCCAAACTTCTGCTCGATCAGCAGCGCCACGATCGCGCGCGTCCACAACCCGAAATCCAGGCCATATTGCCGCGGGTCCTTGCCATTGACCCAGCGAAACACTTGTCGTTCCTGCCCTGCCGTCAAACTGCGCGGCCGACCCGTGCCGCGAGTGGAACTGAGCGCACGCAAACCGTTGCCGCTCCCGGCCGCTCGCTGCATCCACTTGTAAATCGTCGTGCGATTGAAACCGAACGAGGCAATCACAGCGCCCGGATCCTCGCCTTCTCGGACTCGGCGAACCGCCATCAGACGAATCTGCTCGAGCGTCGCGTGATCAAGCCGGCGGCCATCTATTCTCATACCCAATTGGATCACATCCGCGCTGCTTTGTTCCATTTTGTTCGACTATATTTATGACCGGTGAGTAACGTGCCGCTTACCGTGATCAACGGCGGCAACCTACAGGCGCACTACGACCAGCCGCACCGCCGGTAATGGCCTAAGGCGAGAGAACGGAGGCCCGCGTCGCAGCGGGCTTCCGTGCCTCGGTCCGACGTTCCACGGAATGCCGCCCCCACAACGGGCGGCCTTTCTCATCCGACCCCCTTCGCCGCGTAGACCCGGTAGCCATACCTAGACTGGCCTCCCGCGGCAGGGCAAGACGACGCCCAATGTAGGTGTCGTCAGCGTCGCCCACTCGCCCTCTCACCGCGCGGACGCAAATGCTCAAACCCCGGCAAATCCGCGCATGAGCCAGCTTCCTCCATTTCGCCGGATTCATGAACACTCCCGAGCAACCGGCGCATGCATAGAACGTCGCGCTCTTCCGCGACCGACCTACCGCGATGTACTGGCGCGCGCCGCGATGGCGGCAGGCATACCCCGGGGA
>CAZFRR010000147.1:0-7476 GCA_964521405.1 uncultured Streptomycetaceae bacterium
TGAACCTTGAACCTTGAACCTTGAACCTTGAACCTTGAACCTTGAACCTTGAACCTTGAACCTTGAACCTTGAACCTTGAACCTTGAACCTTGAACCTTGAACCTTGAACCTTGAACCCGGAACCCGGAACCCGACATGCATCTGATCCAACCCTTTGCCGGGCTGCGCCCGGCGCCCGGCCGCGCCGCGGAAGTCATCGCGCCGCCCTACGATGTGCTGTCCACCGACGAAGCGCGCGTGCGCGCCGCCGGCAAGCCCTGGAGCTTTCTCCATATTTCCAAGCCCGAGATCGACCTGCCGGCGGGAACCGATCCCTACGCGCCCCAGGTCTATGCCAAGGCGGCGGAAAACCTCGGCGTCATGATCCGCGAAGGCGTTCTCGCGCGCGATCCAGCGCCTTGCTACTACGTCTACCGCCTGGTCATGGACGGGCACACTCAGACCGGCCTGGTGGCGGCGGCCTCGCTCGCGGAGTACGAAGCGAACCGCATTCGCAAGCACGAGCACACGCAAACGGACAAGGAAAACGACCGCGTGCGCCAGATCGACGCGTTAAATGCCCAGACCGGACCGGTCATGGTCGCTTATCCGGACGCGCGGGAGGTGGATGACATCCTGGCCCGCTGCTCGGCCGGCGCGCCCGACGCGGACGCCACCGCCGACAGCGGCGTTCGCCACTCCCTGTGGGTGGTACGCGACGCCGAAACCCAGGGGCGTCTGACCCGGGCCTTTGACGCGATGCCGGCCCTCTACATAGCCGACGGCCATCATCGCTCGGCGGCAGCCTCGCGCGTTGCCAAGGCGCGCCGCGCCGCCAATCCGCGCCACACCGGGGAGGAAAACTACAACACCTTCCAGGTCGTGATTTTCCCTCACCACCAGATGCAGATTCTTGACTATAACCGCGTCGTCTCCGGCCTGAACGGCATGGACGCGGAGACCCTTCTCGCGCGCGTGCGGGAAAAGTTTTCCGTGGAAAAAAGCCCCAAACCCGTCAAGCCGGCCTGGCCGGCCGAATTCGGGATGTATCTCGCCGGCCAGTGGTACCGGCTGGTGATCCACCGCGGGCTGATTCCCGCCCACGATCCGGTGGCCCGCCTGGACGTGAGTCTGCTGTCCGACCACCTGCTCGGACCCGTCCTGGGCATCACGGACCTGCGCCGCGACAAGCGCATCGACTACGTCGGCGGCATCCGCGGCCTCGAGGAACTGGAGAAGCGCGTAACGAGCGGCGAGATGACGGTCGCCTTCGCCCTCTATCCCACGAGCATGGAAGACCTGATGGCCGTTGCCGAAGCGGGGGGCATCATGCCGACGAAGTCCACCTGGTTCGAGCCCAAGCTGGCGGACGGGCTGGTGTCGCACGTACTCGATTGAGGCGTGATAAGTGACAGGTGATGAGTGATAAGACTCACGCAAAGCGGGGCTTCAAACCCCTATCACTTATCACCTATCACTTATCACCGGGTTACAGGGGAAACTTGTAGTAGTTCGCGTTGAGATACGCGACGAGATCCTCGATTTCCTGTTTGGTGAACTTGGGATTCATGCGGTCGTTCCAGCGCCCGGTTTCCTTCTTGAGCGCCGTGAGCGTCTTGACCTTGGCCCGAGGTGGCACGTACAGCTCTGTGCCGTGACAGCCCAGGCAGTCATCGTGCAGCCTGGCGCCCTTGACCGGATCGCCGGCTCCGGCGGCCGGCCTGGCCATCGCCAGCACAACACAGGCGACGAACAAGACTTGGCCGGCTTTCATTTGCCGCCGCCTTTCGGCGCTACCGGGTACACGAGCTGCAACCCCTTCAGGCGCGCGCGCTCTTCCATGGCCTTTATGTGCTCGGCACGCACCTTCTCCTTCTCGGCCTCCGTTTTCGCGGCGGCATAACGCTGGCGGTACTCCTCGCGTTCCCGGGATGTCATGAGCTCGGACCCGGGAATGATCTCGCGCTTGCCAGCTTTCTCTTGGGTCCGTTGCTGTACCTGCTCGCGCTGCCGCGCCTGCTCCTGGCCGGCGGAGTCCACCGCGGCTATCAACATGACTGCCGCAGTCGCCAATGAAATCATCGCCTGAAGAATCGCGCCCATGCGGAACACCACCTCAAAGTCAGGGAAACGCGGTCAATTTAGACGGGGCCGCGTCGAACTGCTTGATACAGATCAAACTTTTGGGGGATCGTCAGTAAGGGCACGGTTACGCAGGGTGAGGCCCGTCGCCTCGATCGGCGGGGGAACCTGCACCGCCTGACATCAGCGCCTGCGCGCGGCCTCGTAAAGCGGCATGACTTGCGTGGCGTAGTTCGTCAGGTCGCGCGCCCGGTTCTGCGGCGAGGGGTGGGTCGAGAGAAACTGCGGCGGCGCCGATCCGCCCGCCTGCCCCATCTTCTGCCACAGCGTGATCGCGGCGCGCGGATCGTAACCGGAGCGCGCCGCCAGCTCCACGCCGATGCGATCCGCCTCGACCTCGAATTCGCGCGAGTACGGCAGGCCGATGGTGACCTCCGCCACGATGTTCGCCAGGCCGGCGCCGGCATCGCCCAGGCCCAGCAGCGCCGCCCCGATGCCGACCGCCGCGTTTTGCGCGGCCTTCTGCGAGGCGCGCTCGCGCCCGTGCTCGCGCAGCGCGTGCGCGATCTCGTGCCCCATCACCGCCGCCAGTTCGTCGTCGGTGACCTTGAGCTTTTCAATCAACCCGGTATAGACCGCCATCTTGCCGCCCGGCATGCACCAGGCGTTGACGTCGCCGGAGGTGATGACGTTGACCTCCCAGGCCCAGCGCGGGGCATCAGGGCGGAACGTGGCGGTGGCGGGAATCAGGCGCTGCGAGATAGCCCTCACGCGCGCGACCTGGGCGGGATCACGGTTGAGCGCGTTCTTGCCCGCGGCTTTTTTCAGCTCCTGCTGATAGGCGAGCGTCGCGCTGCGGTTGACCTCGTCCGCGGACAGGAACATGGCCTGCTTGCGCTCCACGCCGACCGCGCCCGGCTGGGTCGTCTGCACCGTCTGACACGAGGCGAGCGCGAGGGCCGCTAGCATAGCCAGCGTAAACATCCTTGCGCGCTTCAACGTAAATCCGTCCATACGACTCATTATCGCGCTCGCCTTATTCAGATATCAATTGGTTAGGCTCGGGGATGTCATTTGGGTTCAATGTGGTTTTCCTGCCGTCTTGGCGGCCTTGGCGGTTCAATCCTGATCTCTTTTCTTGGCGGTTGCTGTCAGCGAATCGGTACCCGCACATCGTTCCCATCAAGCCGGAACAACTGCCACGGCCCGCCCTCCTCCCTGCACATCCCGTAGCGGAACGGCCAGGCGCCGCGCCCCGGGGTGAAGAACCGCAGGTCCTGGAACCACGCGCAGGCCGAGGGATTGCCGGCGTCCACGCGCAGCAACATCGGCTCGTCGGCGAACCACCGGTAGAAACCGAACTGCGGCTGCGACCAGGCTTCGCGCGCAACCGCGCGCTCGGCTTCCGACGCGCCGTAGCGGGAACCGTGCACCCATTGCGCCTGCGCGAGCGGCAGGTAGGCCGCGTCGAGACGCCTGATGAACCCCGCGCCGGGGGGCATCTCCAGCGGCTCGCGCCGCACCAGGTTGATGAAGCTGTAACGCACTTCCTCGCCGCTTCTCACGATCACCATCCAGTTGAAAGGCGAGACCGGGCGCGGCAGCGAGGTCACCTCCGCCTGCTTCAGCCCGGAATTTCGCGCATACGCCTCTCCCCATTCGACGGCGCGTTGCTGCTGCACGCCCTGGAACGCGATGTAACCGCACAGCGCCGCAAGCCCCGCGATCGCGGGCACGGGAGATGCGCGCCAGGCCCACGCCGCCAGCAGCCCCGCAAGGATGATGCCGGTGAACCAGAGATCGATGATGAACGTCGTGCCGATGCCGTGGCGCGAATCGGAGAACGGCGCAAACAAGATGGTGCCGTAAGAGGTGATCCAGTCGCCCGCGATGTGCATGCCGAGGCCCATCGCGATGACGCCGAAATAGGCGCGCCACGGCCGGTCGCGCCGCCACGTCACGGCGCAGAGCTTCGCCAGGAGAAACGCCCACAGCGGCAGCAGGACGAGCGAGTGCGTGGCCCCGCGGTGGTGATAGAGGTATTCGACCGGCCCGAGAAAGCCGATGACGAAATCGAGATCGGGCGCGGCGGCGGCAAGAAAGCCAATCAGCAGCCGCCGGCGCAGCGGCAGGGCCCCGTCATCTTCCTGCTTCGGCGCCGTCGCCCGCGCGAGCAGCGCGCCGGACAACGCATGCGTCAATGTATCCACAGTTTTGAGTTTTGAGTTTTGAGTTTTGAGTTTTGAGTTTTGAGTTTTGAGTTTTGAGTTTTGAGAGCCAGTCTAACTTTGACGTGCCCAGGTTCCGCTAACTCAACACTCAACATTCAACACTAAACATTGCTTTCTCAGTCCCATCTGTCGTCACGCACCTGGACTACGCCGCTCTCGACGCGCACCGGGAATTTCGCGACCGGCTCGTAGGCTGGCGGCGCCATCACCGCGCCGGTCCGGATGCAGAAACGCGCGCCGTGGCGCATGCACTCGATCATCGCTCTTCCCCGAAGTTGTATGCGGGTAACGTGGTGAGCCGTGTGTCCTCGACTGGGCCACCCACGGTGAAGTGATAGAAGCTCTGCCACTCCCGTGAAGCTATCCCAAAGGCCTCATGCACGGGATCGTCGAAGTAGCAGCCGATCCCAGTTGAGCGAATGCCCGCCTCTTCGGCCTCGAGGTAGAGCACCTGCCCCACCATGCCAGCCTCCCAGAAGAGGTTCCTGTAGAACGCTGCGCCGTACGTTGCCAGGCTATCCATATAGTCGGCGATCATTCCAAGGCTGAAAGCACCATCGCCGGCGATATCCTGACGGCAGGAGACCGCAGCCGCCAGCGCCCGACAGTCCCCCTCCTGGAGAAGGTACAGGGGGAGCCCGGGTGGACAGGTGGACGCGCGTTGCCAACGAAACTCCCGCCGCATCGCTTCCTTGAGGGCCGCCAGTTTGCCTGGATCTCGGACTAGCGCGTAGAGGCCGGGAGCCAAGCCCTCGATGCGGTGCACGAACAGCCCAAGATGGATGCGCGGCCGCCAAGGGATCGCATCCCAGGGCATCGATCGTCCGTCGCGTGTCGGCATCAGCCGAGCGAGCATTCGGAAGAATGCTTCCTGCGAGATCGTGGTCGAGCCATCCATCGCTACCGCGCTTCGGCGGCCAAGGATTGCCTTCTCCGCCGTGAGCAGATCCTGGCGGACGGGCGTCCCGAAGAGTTCCTCCTCCGGGGGAAACCTGGAGAAGTCTTCCGTGATGGACACGTTTCCGGAGTGTCGTGTAGCCCGCGCGACCTCGTCGATCACAGGCCACTCGACGCCGTGTTCCGGGCTCAGCGTGCTCGCCCTGCCCTTCCAGAGCACACCACTGCCGTTCGCCGTCAGCTTCTTCAAGTAGCGTGGAACCGTCAACGAAAGCTTCGGTGCGATCAAGGCGAGAAGCTCAGGCTCCTCGCGCTCTGCCGTCCCGAAATCCTCACCGCGGCTGAGCCCAAGGAGGCTGGAGAGAGTGCCATCGCTCACGCCGTCGAGGAGCACCAATCTCCAGCCGACAGCGGCTGCCGCGACGCGCATGGTGGCAAGCGCGTGCCCGACGTCGTGCTGGCAGTACCGGAACGCGCGCTCACCGTACTTCCAGGTCTCCCGCCAATGGACCGACGAGAGGCCCACGAGGAACGATCCTTCCGGGAAGGGCGCGACGAGCCCGGCCCACGTTTTCGAGTCGAGAATCGCCCGCCGTTCGAGAGCGTGTTCCTTGGGAGCGTAGTGGTACACGGCGGCCGTGTCGCCCAGCCGCTCGATCGCCGGTAGAACTGCATACCCCTCGGTCGGATGAAGATTCCCGCTCGAGGGGTTCGCACGGAGCGACCACGTCGTTTCATGGAAGCGTTTCCACGCCGTCAGAGACAACGCGTACCGGAAAAAGAGCGAGATCGACTCCAGCGATAGCGGCTCCGATGTCACGTCCCCGAGCGCGTAGAGCTGCCAGTAAGGAAGCGGCCGGCCCGCCTTGGGCAGAGGGAGACGAACGAGGTCCGCTCCTGCGTACCGCCGAAACGGATCGGGCTGCGTCGCCCAGTCCAAGAAACCGGGCGCGGCGGCGTAGCGGTGGAAGTGGTGCTTCGTTCGCTCGTGATAGGCCACCACGACTTCCGCGGCAGAGAGTTCGCCCCCGGCGGAACTTGCTGGCGACCGGTCTCCGGGGTTCGATAGCGGATCGGTCGTTCCGACGTAAAGCGGCAGGTGAGTCAACGCCATCATTGTTCCGAAGCCGACTCTTGCACCTTGTATTCCGGTTGAATATCGAACAGCAGCCTAGCATGCGCCAGCCTCAGCGCCATCTCCGCTTCGGCCGGAGTCGCGCATAGCGAGAAGATAAACCCGAGGTAACTCGCTCCCTCCGGAGGCGGGGCGATGATTTGACCGGGCTGCGCTGTGATCCTGATCCCGGTGATGCCGGGTACCTCCGATGCGCTGCCCAGGTCATGAACACCCTGATAGATGCCGCGCCGGGGGATGGGAATCATCATCACGCCGGCGCCTTCACGGGATGCGCTCAATGCCACGGGTTGATTCAGCGCGTAGCGCAGGATCAGTTCCTCGAGCGTCATGCCGAGTGCGTGGTTGAGCGCCATGCCGCACAGACCGCCAATCGAGCGGGCGGCCACTTCCAGCAGCCACACCCCCTCGTCGTTGACCCGTATTTCGGCATGCACCGGCCCGGTGATGAGCCCGGCCTGCCTGCATGCGCGCTGCACCGTGCCATGAATTTCCTGCTGGGTCCGATCGGGCAGGCCCGAGGGCGTGACGTAAATGGTCTCCTCGAAATAGGGCCCGTCTAGGGGATCGGGTTTGTCGAACAACGCGAGTAGCCTGAGTTCACCGCGATCGAGGATGCCCTCCAGCGCATATTCCCGCCCCGCAATGAAGTCCTCGACGACAAGACCCAATGAAGCGGCATCGCGGTCCGCCTTGTTCTGGATTTCTCTCACCCAGTTCACCGCCTGCAGGAATTCCCGGGCGTTGTCGGCCCGGATCACGCCGCGGCTTCCCGAAAGCCTTCTCGCCTTGACCACGACAGGCCACCTCAGTTTCGCAGCCAATCGGGCCGGATCGGCAGCGCTCGGCAGATGGTGAAAATCGGGGCACAGAAATCCGTGCTCTTTTTGAAGCTGCCGGAACGCCAGCTTGTCGCGCAACCGCCGCACCGCCTCGGGCGGATTAGCCGCAAGGCCCAGGCTCTCGTTGAGCCGCGCGGCGAGCTCGAGCCCCGGGTCGTCTACCGCCAGCACGGCGTCGGGCTGGTGCTGGAGCGAGCGCAAAACGACTTCGAGCGCCTCACCGGGCCGGTCGAAAGGCACCGCCATGATGGGATCCAGTCCCCATGCCGGGGCCAGCCGGTGGCAGTAGTCGGCGGCCGTGATGATCTC
>CAZFRR010000148.1:0-3005 GCA_964521405.1 uncultured Streptomycetaceae bacterium
GCCGACCGCGCTTGCAATCGGGCGCGCGTAGGGCTCGAGAAAGCGCCGGGCGAAGGAGGGAGGATGGATGCAGTAGCGAGACAGCTCCGGGCTTTCGTTGGTGCCGCCCGACATGTCGATGGCGATCACCCCCGCGCGTTCCAGCGCCCGGCACAGCGCAATCATGTCCTGCTCGGTGTAGCCGCCCTCGCAATATTCGGTCGCGCTCACCCGCACCATCAGCGGGAAGCCGGGCAGCTCCCCGCGTATGAGGGCCACCGTTTCCGTGAGGAAGCGCATCCGGTTCTCGATCGATCCGCCGTAGCGGTCTTCGCGCCGGTTGATGCGCGGGGAAAGGAATTGCTGGAAGAGGTAGCCGTTGGCTGCATGCAGCTCGACTGCGTCATAGCCGGCGCGATAGAGCCGCCGCGCGGAATCGAGATAGGCGCGCTGGACCGCTTCGATCTCCGGCAGCGTGATGGCGCGGGCCGGCTCCCCGGTGTTGGGGTTATGCCAGTCGGACGCTGTCACCGGCTCCATTCCCAGCACAGAGCGCTTCAGCATTGCGCCGCGGTGATTGATCTGCCCGACCGCGAGCGCACCGCCCTCGTGGATCGCGTCCACGATGCCGGCCAGCCCGGGAATGTAGCGGTCGTGGTAGAGGCACATCGAATGGGTGTGGTTGCGGGCGCCCGGTTGTATCACCATGGCCTCGGTGATGATCATCGCGGCCCCGCCCCGCGCTCGCTCGCCGTAGTAGAACTTGTCGCGCTCGGTGGAGAAACCGTCGGTGGTGCCGAAGTTGGTTCCCATCGGCCCCATGATGATGCGGTTGCGGAGCTTGAGCGGGCCCATGCGGCCGGGTTGAGCGATCAGCATCCCGGGATGATAGCCGTCGCGTGATAAGCTTCACAAGAAACTGTGGGCGAGACCAACGCGTGGACGCAATGCCACGCTCCGCCGTCGCAGGCAACTTGAAAACTGCAATTCAGCCACAGAGGTCACAGAGAACACAGAGAGATTCATGGGGTTGAGCCACCGCGCTACCGCCACCGGATGGGTAAGAATTGAAAATGACATGCGTTCCCGATTTTCCTCTGTGAACTCTGTGTTCTCTGTGGCAAATAGCTTTTTCTAGAACGATAGGGAGGATTTATGCGTATCGGCTTCATCGGCTTGGGAACCATGGGCGCGAGCATGGCGTTGAACGCGCGCACCAAGGGCGGGTTTGATCTCGTCGTTCACGACCTGCGGCGCGACGCGGCCAAGCCGCATCTCGCGGCCGGTTGCGTCTGGGCCGACTCGCCGGCGGCGGTGGGCAAGGACGCGGACGTCATCCTGACGTCGCTGCCCGGGCCGCGCGAGGTGGAAGCTGTGGCGGAAGGGCTGATCCAGACCCTGCGGCCGGGCACGCCGTGGTTCGACCTGTCCACGAATTCGCCGACCGTGGTGCGCCGCCTGCACGAGCGCTTTGGCGCGAAAGGGCTGCCGGTGCTCGATGCGCCGGTCAGCGGGGGGCCGAAAGGCGCGAAAAGCGGCAAGCTGGCGCTGTGGGTGGGCGGCGACAAGGCGGTCTTCGACCAGTATCGGAAAGTCCTCGACGCCATCGGCGACCAGGTGCGTTATATCGGGCCGATCGGCGCCGGCTCGATCGCGAAACTGGTGCACAACGCTGCCGGCTACGCGATCCATTGCGCGGTGGCCGAGGTCTTCACCATGGGCGTGAAGGCGGGCGTAGAGCCGCTGGCGTTGTGGTCCGCCATTCGCCAGGGCGCGCTCGGTCGCAAGCGTACCTTCGAGCGCATGGCGGATAATTTCCTGCAAAACAAGTTCGACCCGCCGGAATTTGCGCTGAACCTTGCGTTCAAGGACGTGACGCTCGCGACCGAGCTCGCGCGCGAGATCGGCGTGCCGATGCGGCTCACCTCGCTCGCCCATGCGGAAATGGGCGAGGCGATGAACCGCGGATGGGGCGCCAGCGACTCGCGGGTATTCCTGAGGCTGCAGCAGGAACGCGCCAAGGTGGAGATCAAGGTGCCGGCGGCGGATATTCAGGCGGTGATCGAGCGTGAGGGCTGAGCCTGTCGGGCTTGGTGTCATCAACGGTAGGAGTGAATTCAACGGTAGCTGCTCCTGGTTAATGCCGAGCCGACAGGCTGAAAACGGCGACCCGTCATAGCTTGTTGTTCGGATTGCGACAACGCTCAAGGATCTAGATCATGACCCTCCCAAACTATGAGGTTTACGCGATCCGGTACGCACGGCGCGATGCGCGGCGTCCCGAGCATTTCGTCGGCGGCGACCCGCATGACGCGCCGATGGCGATGGATTACTTCGTGTGGCTGATCCGCAACGCGGAGCGGACCATCGTCGTGGACACCGGCTTCACCGCGGAGGTGGCGGTGAAACGCAAGCGCGAATACCTGCGCGCGCCGAAAGCCGGGCTGGCGCTCCTGGGCGTCAAGGCCGAGACGGTGCGCGAGGTCGTCATCACGCACATGCACTACGACCACGTCGGCACCTTCTTCGATTTTCCGCAGGCCGTGTTCCACCTGCAGGACGACGAGATGAACTACGTTACCGGCCGCTACATGCGGCATGCGCGCTTCGCGCATTCGATCGAGGTCGAGGACGTGATCGGCATGGTTCGGGCGCTCTTCAAGGGCCGCGTCATCTTTCACAAGGGCGCCGAAGAAATCGCCCCTGGCGTGAGCCTGCATCACATCGGCGGCCACACCCCGGGGCTGCAATCGGTGCGGGTCCACACGCAGCGCGGCTGGGTGGTGCTCGCCTCCGACGCGACCCACTACTACGAGCACTTCGAGACCGGACGCTGTTTCCCGTCCATCGTCGACCTGGGCCGCGTGCTGGAAGGCTACGATATCCTGCGCAAGCTGGCGGATTCGCCCGCGCACGTCGTGCCGGGTCACGATCCCCTCGTGATGGCGCGCTATCCGGCGGTCTCGAAAGAGCTCGAAGGGATTGCGGTGAGGCTGGATGTCATGCCGAAAGAATAAATCGTGAAT
>CAZFRR010000149.1:0-12517 GCA_964521405.1 uncultured Streptomycetaceae bacterium
GATCAAGACCGGGAAGGATCTCATCGAGCGGCTGAAGAAGGATTCGAAATCGGTGTCGGTCGGCTTCGCCACCTCGTTCGGCAACCACCAGCACATCACCATCGGGCTCCTGGTGAAGGCGATCGGCGGCAATGCGCGCGACTTGAAAGTAGTGGTGTTCAAGGGCTCGGCGGAGGCGATCACGGCGGTGCTGGGCGGCCACGTCGACCTGGTCGTCGCCGGCGCCGTTAACGTCGGCCAGCATGTCCAGGCAGGCCGCCTGCGCGTGGTAGGCGTCGCGGGCCCCAAGCGTTTTGGCGGCATGCTCGCCGCGGCCCCCACCTGGAGGGAACAGGGCGTGGACCTTGTATCCGGCGGCTGGCGGGCAATCTTGGCCCCCAGGGACCTGACGCCCGCGCAGGTCGCCTACTGGGAAGGGGTGCTGCGCAAAGCGACGGAGTATCCCGAGTGGAAAACCGACGTCGAAAACAATTTCTGGACCGACGACTTCGTGATCGGCGCGCAGCTCCGCAAGGACCTTGACAAGGACTATGCCGACATGAAGGCAGTGCTGGTGGACCTTGGACTTGCAAAGCAATAAATGCGTGACATGAAACTTCGTGACATGATGGGGGCGTGACGTGATACTGCGTGACGTGATAATGCGCGTTCAATCAACAGCCGGAAAATATCTGCCTCGCTTCACCATGTCACGCTACACCATGTCACGCTACACCATGTCACGCCTTACCATGTCACGCTTCACCACGTCACCCTTTACCATGTCACCCAGCGCATGAGTCCGCACAAATGACCGACCTTGTACTTCTGGAGCGCCCGGCAGAAGGAGTGGTGTTGCTGCGCATCAACCGCCCCGAAGTGCGCAACGCGCTCAACCTGGAGGTGCGCAAGCTCCTGGCGAAACACCTCGCCGAGCTGGGTGAGGACACGACGACGCGCGCCATCGTTCTCACCGGCAACGAAAAGAGCTTTGCGGCCGGCGCCGACATCAAGGAAATGGCCGAGGCTGGCACCATCGAGATGCTCCAGCGCGGCGTGCACAAGCTGTGGCGCGCGATCGCGGGCTGCCCCAAGCCGGTGATCGCGGCGGTGAGCGGCTACGCGCTCGGCGGCGGCTGCGAGCTCGCCATGACCTGCGACATCATCGTCGCCGGCGAATCGGCGCGCTTCGGACAACCCGAGGTGCTGATCGGCATCATCCCGGGCGGCGGCGGCACCCAGCGCTTGACGCGCGCCGTGGGCAAGTACCAGGCGATGAAGTACATCCTCACCGGCGAGCAGATCTCGGCAAAGGAAGCTTTCGACATGGGGCTCGCGAGCGAGGTGGTGCCCGACCCTGAGGTGGAGGGCCGCGCGATCGACCTTGCGCGCCAGATCGCCGCGCTGCCGCCGCTCGCGGTCCAGCTCGCCAAGGAAGCGGTGCTCGCCGGGATGGAGGCGCCGCTCTCGAGCGCGCTCGCGCTGGAGACGAAGTCGCTGCAGATCCTGTTCTCCTCCCAGGACCAGAAGGAAGGCATGCGCGCGTTCATCGAGAAGCGCAAGCCAAGGTTTTCCGGCCGATGATCCCGCCGGAGCAATTAGAACGCCTAACAAGATGAATTCCCCTCCTGCCCGAGGAGGGGTGCCCGCGCAAGCGGGCGGGGTGGTGGGAGCGACGGGTGACCCACACCCTGGGGATTCCAGGCGCGGAGCCGCCGTCGCCGCGCTGCTCGCCGGCGCGGTGGCGATCGGCGCCTCCGCTTTGTTCGTCAAGGTCAGCGAGACCGGACCGGTGGCGACCGCCTTCTGGCGCGTGGCGCTGGCGCTGCCCTTCCTGTGGGCATGGTCCATGATCGAGCAGCGCGGCAATCACGCCGCGAGCTTCGCCGCCGACCGGCGCCTCATCATTGTCTGCGGGCTGTTCTTCGCGGGGGATCTCGCGGTGTGGCACTGGTCGATCGTGCTCACCTCGGTGGCCAACGCCACGCTGCTCGCCAACCTGGCCCCCATTTTCGTCACGCTCGCGGTGTGGGTGCTGTTCAGGAAGAAGCCCGCCGCGATGTTCCTCGGCGGCCTGGCGACCGCGCTGGCGGGCGTGACCATGCTGCTCGGCGGCGATCTCCACCTCGGCGGCGCGGCGCTGCTGGGCGATGGGCTCGGGGTCGTCACGGCGCTGTTCTACGGCGCCTACCAGCTCACGGTCACGATGCTGCGCGCGCGCGTGGCGACGTCCACCATCATGGCCTGGAGCGGCCTCGTCACTGCCGCGGTGCTGCTGCCGCTGGCGCTCCTCTCCGGCGAGCAGATATTCCCGCATACCATGACGGGCTGGGCCAAGCTCGCCGGGCTCGCCATCATCTCGCAGGTCGCCGGCCAGAGCCTGATTGCCTACGCCATGGCGCACCTGCCCGCGACCTTTTCCTCGGTGGGGCTGCTGCTGCAGCCGGTAATGGCCGCGCTGTTCGCCTGGGTCCTGCTCGGCGAGACCCTGGGCTCGCTCGAGATCGCCGGCGGCGTCGTGGTGCTGATCGGTATCCGCATCGCCCAACGAGCGGAGCTCGTTGGTGCGGGACGAGCGTGACGTGATACTGCGTGACGTGATAAATCGTGACATGATGCGGCGTGACATGATATTGCGTATCTGGTAAGAACAAGATCTCGTTTCACCATGTCACGCCTCTCCACGTCACGCTGTACCATGTCACGCTTCACCATGTCACGTACTTGGAGCTGAGAATGCCGTATGCCAACTCAAACGGAGTAAAGCTTTACTACGAGGCGGCCGGCAAAGGCGTTCCGATCGTTTTCGTGCACGAGTTCTCGGGTGACTTCCGCAGCTGGGAGGCGCAGATGCGCCACTTCAGCCGCCGTTACCGCTGCATCGCATTCAATGCCCGCGGCTACCCACCGTCGGAAGTCCCCGCGTCCGTTTCGAAATACTCCTACAAGACGGCCGCCGAGGACATCGCCAGCGTCATGCGGCATGCGGGTGTCGGACGAGCACACATCATCGGCTGCTCGATGGGCGCTTACGCCACGCTGCAGTTCGGCCTGCGCCATCCGCGCCGCGCGCTGTCCCTCACTCCGGTCGGCGCCGGCGCGGGTTCGGACCCCATGGGGCATGCGCAGTTCATCAAGGCGAGCGCCGCGACGGCGCGCAGCTTCCTGCAGGACGGCCTGGCGCCGGCCATGAAGAAATATCGCACCGCGCCCAACCGGATACAGCTCGAGAACAAGGACCCGCGCGGCTTTCGCGAGTTCTTCCTGCGCTTCGCCGAGCACTCGGCGCTCGGTCACGCCAACACGCTGCGCGGCGTGCAGATGAAGCGCCCGACGCTCTACCGCTTCGAGCGGCAGCTCGCCCGCATGACGGTGCCCACCCATGTCGTCGTCGGCGACGAGGACGAAAGCTCCCTCGGGCCGGGGCTGTTCATCAAGCGCGTATGCCTCGCGGCGCGGCTGACGATCGTTCCCGCCACCGGCCACGTGGTCAACGTCGAGGAGCCGGACTTCTTCAACCGCATCACCGAAGACTTCCTCACGCTGGTCGACTCGGGCCGCTGGCGGCCAAGGGATCCGAGGTCTTTGAACAAGTCCACCATGGCTCGAAAGGCGTGACCTGCTACGGCGTGACGTGAGAGGGCGTGACGTGATAATGCGTGACGTGATGGAGCGTATTGAATCAGGAAACACTCAGTACAGTTCTCGCTTCACCATGTCACGCCTTACCATGTCACGCATCTTCATGTCACGCCGTACCATGTCACGATTTAGGAAATAAAAATGCCCTTCGCCAAATTCAAAGGCGTGCAGCTCTACTATGAAGAGGCCGGAAAAGGCTTCCCCATAATGTTTGTGCACGAGTTCGCCGGCGACCTGAGGAGCTGGGAAGGCCAGATGCGCCATTTCAGCCGGCGCTACCGCTGCATCGCGTTCAACGCGCGCGGCTACCTGCCGTCGGATGTGCCGGCAGCGGTGTCGCAGTACTCGCAGGCGATCGCCACCGACGACATCGCCAACGTGATGCGCGCTCTCGGCATAAGAAAAGCGCACGTCATCGGCTGCTCGATGGGCGGTTACGCCGCGCTGCACTTCGGGCTGCGCTACGCAAGCATGGCGCGGTCCCTCACCGTGATCGGCGCGGGCTACGGCTCGGACCCTGACAAGCATGCCCAATTCCTGCGCGATACGGAAGTAATGGCGCAGCGATTCGAGCAGCTCGGCACGCCGGAAGCGATCACGACTTACCAGATCGGCCCGGCGCGCGTGCAGTTGCAGAACAAGGACCCGCGCGGCTTCAGGGAATTGTGTGAACTATTCGCCGAGCACTCGGCGCTGGGCTCGGCCAACACGCTGCGCGGCGTGCAGGCGCGGCGCCCGACGATCTACAGCCTCGCGCGAGGGCTCGCCCGCATGAAGGTGCCGACCCACATCATCTCGGGAGACGAGGACACCCAGTGCCTCGAGCCGGGGGTCTTCGTGAAGCGCGCGTGCCCGGCGGCGCGGCTGACGGTGGTGCCCGCGACCGGGCACGCCGTCAACATCGAGGAGCCCGATCTCTTCAACCGCATCACCGACGAGTTCCTGTCGCTGGTGGACTCCGGCCGCTGGCGGCCGCGCGACCCACGCGCGCTCAACAAGTCCACGATTGCCCGGAAACCGTGATCAAGGTTCACTCATACACAAGGAGCTTCCGTCATGCCACGAGTCCCCGCGATCACCGGTAAAGCCGACGTTCCCGCCGAGCACCACGCCGTGGTGGACGGCGTCATGAAGACCTTCGGCCGCATCCGCGGCCCGTACAGCATGCTGCTGCACACGCCGGCGCTGGCGCAGCACTTTCTCGGCGTCGTGAACTTCATGCGCGACGGCAGCATCGTGGAACAGAAGCACCGCTCGCTCGCCGCCCTGACCGCCGCGAGCGAGCGTGGCGGCTTTTACGTCTGGGCAGCTCAGGTGGAGTCGGCGCGCAAGGCGGGTGTGCGCGAGGAAGCGATCGAGCTGATCCGCGCCAAAGGCGATCCGGCGAAGCTGCCCGAGGACGAGCGCCAGGTCGTGGCATTCGCCCAGCAGCTGAGTCGTACCAGTAACGTCGACCGGCCGACATTCGACGCGCTGCACAAACGCCACGGCACGAAGTGGATGGTCGAACTCACCGCGATGACAGGCTACTTCGGCGCCCTGTGCGGCATCGTCACCACCTTCGAGGTGCCGGTGCCGGAAGGCGGCGACCGCTTGCGTTAGAGCCGGCGGCGCCCGCTACTGCGAGCCTTCCAGTCCGAGCTTGCGGATCAAGTCGCCCCACTTCTTGGTCTCCGAGGCGATGTAGCGCTGGTTGTCCTCGATGGGTTGCGGGTCGACCGGTATGAGGTCGAGGCTGGCGATCCTGTCGCGGACGTCCGGCAGCCGCAGGATGCGGGTCATTTCGCCGTGCAGCCGATTGATGACCACCCGCGGCGCGGCCGCGGGAGCGACCAGCGCATGCCACGATACGGCTTCCAGGCCGGCACGCCCCGTTGCCTCCGCCAGTGTCGGCACCTCGGGCAGGGATTTGAATCGCGTGAGTGAAGACACGGCAAGCGCGCGCAGCCGTTGGTCCCGGATCAGTTGCTGCGATGCGCCTGCCTCCGCGAACCCGAGCTGCACGTGCCCGGCAGCGACATCTGTAATCGCTTGCGGACTGTTCTTGTACGGCACGTGAATGATATCGAGCGCGAAGTTCTGCATGAAGATCTCGGTGGCGAGACGCGGGGCGCCGCCGTGCCCGGTCGAGCTGTAGCTCAATTGTCCCGGACGTTGCCTGACGAACTTGACCAACTCGGGCACCGACCGCACCGGCAGCGACGGGTGCACGATCAGGACAAACGGCGATTTCAGGTAGAGCGACACCGGGATGAAGTCCTTCGCCGAATCGTACGGGAGCTGCTTGAACGTCGACGGGTTGATCGCCAGCGCGGCGCTGGTCGCCACCAGCAGGACATGCCCGTCGGCCGGCGTGTTCTTCACCGCGGAGATGGCGACGATGCCGTTGGCCCCCGGCCGGTTGTCGAAGATGACGGGCCTGCCGAGGCTCTGCGCGAGTTTTTCGCCGTAGGTTCGCGCAACCGTATCCAGCCCGGTCCCTGCCGCGAGCACCAGGACAACGGTGACGGGCTTCGAGGGGTATTCCTGGGCATTGGCAGATGCGCCGAATTGCGCGGCAACGAGGGCCAGCGGAATGATCACGCTTCGACAGACTGGGCGGTGCATGGATACTCCTCGCTCAGCGGGCCGAGATTTCGTCGAGCGCCGTCCGGATTCGACTGGCGAGCCGGGCGCGCCAAGGCTCGGCGTGCTCGAAGCCGGGTCGGCTGCGGCACATCGCCTCGGTCTGGCGATGAATTTCCTCGTCGCTGCGGGAAAGATCGAACGGCTCGCCGCAGGGCTGCGGCGTGTACCACGGGCTGTCCGCATAGAATTCCATCGGGTTGCCCTCGATATCGCGGATATAGATCGACCACGCGTTGCCGTGGTTGATCGGCGTGCCGTCGGTGAGCCCCGCCCGCGCGAGCCGCGCCTGGATCTTGCGCAGTTCACCGAGATTGGCGCAGTGAAACGAGATCTGGTTGATGGCCGAGCCGCGCCCGCCGCCCCGGAACGCACCCTTCTCGATTCTGCCCTCGGTGCGTCCCGAGCAGAGGACCAACTGGTGATGCTCGCCCGGGTCGAGCGTCATGAAGACGATGTGTCGGTCAGCCGGCGGCGGCACGTGCCCGCGGTCCGCAACCACCATGCCGATGACCCGCGTGTAGAAATCCTCCATCTTCACGATGTCGAAACAGTTGATGCCAAAGTGACCGAATCTCAGGGATTGCGTGGCATTCATGCGCCACCTCCTGGAAATAATGATCGATTGACTGCCAAAGTCCCCCAAACACCGTGATTCGCAAGCCGTCGCGGGTTTTTGCCGGCCGTGAGAACGGGTCGAATCACGATTCACCAATCACGAATCACGCTCCTATCTTTTTCTTGAGCTTCTCAAAATACTTGTCGAGGTCGATGACGAAGCGCTCGTGCTCGGCTTCTCCCACCTGCTCGACGTCGTCATGGATCTTCACCTTGAACGTGAGCCGGCGCCGGTCGATGGCGATCAACTCGGCTTCCGCCCGCACCTTCTTGCCGATCGGCGTCGGCCCCATGTGGCGCACGGTGACCACGACTCCGACCTGGCCCTGGCCGGGCTTCAAATGCGGCGCGGCAAGCTGGTTTGCCGTGGATTCGACCAGCTGCGTCATCGAGGGCGTCGAGAACACCCGGTAGTCGCCGCGCTGGGTGGTGTACTTCTCCTCGACCACCCATTCCTGGGCGTGCTTCATGCCGACTTTCAGCGTATCCATTTTCCTCCATGCCTCAGTTTCAAGCACCGGTCATTGTAATTCCTGTTTCCCTCCGCGTCCCCGGCGTCCTCCGCGGTGAGGGGTATTACCATGCCGCCTGCAGAATTTCCTCGAGCGTCCCTCGTTCTTTCACGAAATCGCGTTTCGGATCGGCATTAAAGTTCCTGAGCGACAGCTCCAGCACCTGCGACAGCCGCTCGCGTGAGAGTTTGAGTCCCGAAAGGCGCGTCGCCATGCCGAGCGAGCGGAACGCGGCTTCCATTGTTTCCGCGATGCGTTCCGGCACCGCGGCTGGCGGGACGCCGGTGATGCCGAGCCCCGCCGCGATCTGCGCCATCGCCTCGGGATCGCGGTCACCCAGACGCCGGAGCATGGTGCCGATCAGGGCGGCGTAGGCATCGCCCTGGCCGACGTGCGGGAAGACGCTGATCAAGGCGGTGGAAAACGCGTAAGTCACGCGCATCACCCAGTGGCGCGCCATTTGCGATCCGCCGTCGTCGTTTTCGCGGTTCTGCAACAAGGTCGCCGCGCACAGGTCGAAGCGGGGCGCGGGATCCGCGGCGTCTGCAATGCGCGGCAACGCCCCGGAAGCCAGGCGATAGGACTGCAGCCGGTCGCCTTCGACCAGCGGGTTTTCGGCAATGGCGCCAAGGTTCATCACCGCGCGGCAGTAAATCGTCCCTGCCCCCGTGCGGATCAACTGCAGCGGCGCGGTGAGCAGCGCGTCGGTGTCCCAGAAGATCGCGGCGGGGCGCGTCTTGGGATCGAAGAATTCCATGCCGCCGGCAGTCGTATCGTCTTTCATGCGGGAACCCGCGCGGTTCTGTGCCGTGGTCGGCGCGGTCAAGACGTTGATGATGGGAAGCTTGGGTTCCATCAACTTCGGGCTGATCGCCGGCCCGTGCTCGGGGTACTGCGTCACGAGTTTCTCGACCGGGCCCTTTTCGGCCAGCAGGATGGTCACGATGCGCGCGCCCTGGATCACGCTGCCGGCGCCCACGCCGATCACGAGGTCCGCCCGCGCCGCGCGGGCTGCCTCCGCCGCGCGCGTTACCGACGAGCGCGAGGTGTCCTTGTCGATCTCGTCGAACACACCGGCGAGCCGCTCGCCCAGCAGCCGCTTCATGCCGGAGATCAGCGGCGTCTGGCGCGACACCGTGCGCCCGCACACGATGAACGCCCGCCGCGCCCGGTTGCGCTCCACCTCGTCCGGCAGCCGGTCGAGCGCGTCTTTCCCGCTATACAGCCGGAAGGGATAGCCTGTTACACGAAAGTCGTAGCTATACATAATAGTTCCGGATTCCGGGTTCCGAGTTCCGAGTTCAAGGTTCAAAAAAACCCGTTACTCAACACTCGCTTGCCTGGCATGAACGAATCGTTCATGCCAGGCAAGCGCTGAAAGCGCGCGGCCGGCGTTCGACATCTCGTCGTAGACCGGGATCCCGAGTGCGGCCGCGCTCGCCCGGAATGCCCGCTTGCGCTCTTCCAGCACCGGCTCGCCGTCGGATCTCAGCACCAGCATGAAATGGGCCTGTCCCGGAAAGCGCGCTTGCACGCGCAGCGCCGCCTGCACCAGGTTGTCGAGCACCTCGGGCTTGGAGCGGCCGACGAATGCCGAGAGGTTGAGATGCATCACCAACGCCTCCGGCTTGCCGCTCGCGTGGATGATCTCGAGTATTTTCTCCGCCACGCGCCCGTCTTCCTGTTGCAGCGTGCCGACCGGCGCGTCCACCGGGTTGGTGATGCTGGTGCCGGGCGGGAGCTTCAGCGCCGCCAGCGCATCTACCGTCGCGACTCCGAACGGCGCGACGTCGAGGCCCAGCCGCGCGAAATAATCGGTGGCGAGCACGCTCGCCCCGCCGCCATTGCCGAACAGGACGACTCGGCGCGTCGGGTGCTGCGGCCGTGGTGTGAGCGCCTGGAACACGAGCAGCGTGTCCACAAACTCGTCGAGCGTCTCCACCATCACGCACCCGGTCTGCCTCGAGAGCGCAAGCCACGCGCGGTCGTCGCCCGCGAGCGCGCCGGTGTGGGAAGCCGCCGCCGCGCGGCCCTGGGAGGTGCGGCCGCCCTTGAGTATCACCACCGGTTTTGCGGCGCGCGCATCGCGCAGGATTTCGAATAGCCGCCGCCCGTCCTTTGCCGCCTCGATGTAGAGCCCGATGACCTTTGTCTGCGGGTCGGCCAGATAGAATTCGAGCAGGTCGTTGGGGCCGATGTCAGCGCAGTTGCCCACGGTGATCAGCCCCGAGAACTTGAGCCCGCGAGTCAGCCCGCGGCGAATAGTATCGGTGCCGAGCCCGCCGCTCTGCGAAATGACACCGACGTGGCCGACGCCCTCCGGGCCGATCTCGGCGAAAGTCACACGGCCGCGCGGGGTGTAGATGCCGAGGCAGTTGGGGCCGATCAGGCGCATGCCGCCGGCGCGCGCCGCGCCAGCAAGCGCGTCCTGCAGCTCCCTGCCCTCGTCCACTTCGCCGAAGCCGCTCGAGATCACCTGGGCGAAACGCACGCGGCCGCGTGCCGCAGCGAGCAGCGGCGGCACCTGCGCCGCGGGAATCGCGATGAAGGCGTAATCCACCGGCTTCGGCGTCTCGCCCAGGCCGCGGTAGGCTTTCAAGCCGTCGATTTCATTCGCGGAAGGGTGGATCGGGTAAATCTCGCCGGTATAGCCGTACTCGCGGATGCGGCGGATGAACACGTTGGGGAATGTCGTGCCCTTAGTGGAGGCGCCGACCACCGCCACCGTCCTTGGCTCGAACAGCGGCTTGAATCTCTCGAGTACGCTATCGTTCATTCAAAAACCCAAACCTCTCACCGCGGAGGACGCAGGGGACGCGGAGGAAAACAAGAATAAGTCGAATCACGAATCACGCTTTCGTCAGTATGAAACGGGCATCTACTGCCACCGCGCCGGATTCCGAGACGATGAGGGGATTGATGTCTGCTTCCACGATCTCGTCGGCGTGCGTCATCAGCAGGCCGCCCTCGCCGCCGATCTTGAGCAGCGCATCAACGATCGCCTCGCGCGAGACGGGCTTGCGCCCGCGCGCGCCGCGGAGCAACGCGGCGCCCTTCAGTTCGTCCAGCATCTCTCCGGCGTCCAAGCGGGAGATTGGGCAGATGCGAAAAGCCACGTCCGCGAGCACCTCGACGAAGATGCCGCCCAGCCCCACCATCACCAGCGGCCCGAACTGGGGGTCGCGCAGGCCGCCGATCACGACTTCCTGCCCCGCCGGCGCCATCTCTTCGAGCAGGAAACCGTCGATGCGCGCGCCCCCGATTGCCGGCAGCCTCATCATCGCGCGGATCGCTGCCTCGACCTCGCCGGTGTTTTTCAACCCGATCCTGACGCCGCCGGCATCGCTCTTGTGCAGGATATCGGGCGAGATCACCTTGAGTGCCAGCGGGGCGTTCAGCTTGCCGCAGGCCGTCTCCGCTTCGTTCGCATCCTGAACGACGAGCGACTTCGGCACGGAAATCCCGAAGCTCGCGAGGAGCCGCTTGCCAGCGAACTCATCGAGCGCGGCGCGCCCCTGCTTCCTCGCTTCTGTGATGTATTCGAGACCTGACATAAACCCTAGATTAACCGCCAAGACCGCCAAGAAAAGCAGAAATAGTTACAGAGCAAAGGCAATTGAACAACAGATCGTTGCCGTCGTGACGGATGCAAATTGTTTTTCGATCTTCATTCTAGTTAGGGGTTTCTTGGCGGTCTTGGCGGTTAAGTCTTCTTTGTCATTACTTCCGCGATGAGGCCGGTATGCACCCGCCCCGCGCGAAACGGCTCCGAGCGCAGCACCGCCAGCACGGCCGGGATATTGTGCTTGATTCCCTGAATTTCGAACGCCTCCAGCGCCCCAATCAGCCGCTCGATCGCCTGGTCGCGTGTCTCCGCATGGACGATCACCTTGGCGATCATCGGGTCGTAGTGAGGCGTCACGTCCCTGCCCTCGGCATACCCGGTCTCGACGCGCACGGCCGGGTCCAGCGGCGGGCGGAACACCTTGAGCTTGCCGGGCGACGGATAGAAATTCTTCGGGTCTTCGGCGTAAACGCGGGCCTGGATGGCGTGTCCCTTCACTTCGATGCGCCCGGGCAGGATGTCGTCAAGCTTGACGCCGGCCGCGGAGCGGATCTGCGCCTGCACCAGGTCCACGCCGGTTACTTCCTCGGTTACGCCGTGCTCCACTTGCAGCCTCGTGTTCATCTCGAGGAAACTGAAACTGCCGTCCGCGGCGAGCAACATCTCCACCGTGCCGATATTGTCGTAACCCATTTTGCGCATGATACCGGCCACCTGCTCTGCTACCGCGATAGCCCTCTCGCGCGGAAGGCCGGGCGCCGGCGCTTCCTCGATCACTTTCTGGTTGCGCCGCTGCGTCGAGCAGTCGCGCTCAAACAGGTGCGTTGCGTTGCCGTGCCGGTCGCCCAGCACCTGGAACTCGACGTGGCGCGGTCGCTCGACCAGGCGTTCGAGGTAGACCTCGGCACTGCCAAAGCCGCGCTCGGACAGGGAACGCGAGTGCTCGACCGCCGCGAGCAGTTCCGTTTCGTCCTTCGCCGCCAGCATACCGATCCCGCCGCCGCCGCCCGCTGGCTTCACCAGCACCGGGAAACCAATGGCCCGCGCCGCGGCAAGCGTCGCGTCTGCGTCTGCCGGCAGCACGCCGCTGCCTTTCGACATCGGCATGCCATGGCTCGCGGCCAGCTCGCGTGCCCGCGTTTTGTGCCCCATCAGCTCGATCCAGCGCGGCGACGGGCCGATGAAGCGCGCGCCGGCATCCGTCACCTTCTGCGCGAACACTGCGTTCTCGGACAGGAATCCATAGCCGGGATGCAGCCCGTCGGCGCGCGATTTGCGCAGCACATCGAGCAGCGTGTCCTGGTTGAGGTAGCTCTCTCGCGCCGGCGCCGGCCCGATGGCATGGGTCTCGCCCGCCATTTCCAGGTACGGCGCCCCGGCATCGGCCTCCGAATACACCGCAGCCGACCCGATCCCCATCTCGCTCAACGCCCGCAGCACGCGCGCCGCCACCGCGCCACGATTCGCCACTAACACCTTGTTAAACAACGAAAACTCTCATAGACAGGCATGCCGGGTATGCCAAGGTGATGAAACCCAATTCATTGGATCTCCTCCCCTCGACCCTCGACCCTCG
>CAZFRR010000150.1:0-7430 GCA_964521405.1 uncultured Streptomycetaceae bacterium
GCGCAGTCCCACGTCGGCGCGCCCAGCCCGGGCATGACCAGCGCATCGCCGCGCTGCTTGAGGATCTCGGCGACGACCATGCGCCGGTCAAGAGTCGGTTTCCTATGATTCATAAATTAGCCGCCAAGACGCCAAGAAGAAAGGAATGGAAGAACGGGTCGAATCACGATTCACGGCCTCACGCTACTTGCCAAACGTCTTGTAGCCGATCACGCGCTGCGAAATCAGGACGGCAACGGCGCGACCGGTGCTGAATGCAAGCCGGGCCGCCGCTGCCACGGTTTCCGCCGCTTCGCCCGGCTGATTCACCGTCTGCACTGCGACGCCGATGGCGCTCAATGCCGGCACCGTGGCCTGCGACATCGGGACCTGCCATGGATTGAATTCCCCCCAGTGGCCGCGCATGGTGAGGATCATCAGCAGGGGAAAGCGGCATTCCGCGACCATGCCGAGCATGTTGATGCAATTGCCGGCTCCCGAGGACTGCATCAGCAGCACACCGCGATCGCCACCCAGCCACGCACCGGAGAGCATGGCAACCCCTTCTTCCTCCGTAGTCAGGCAAACGGCCTTGATGTCCTTGTCGGCATGGCAGGCCTTGATGAGCTGGGTATGGCCCGCATCGGGCACGTAAGCCACCTGTTTGATGCCCGCCGTCTTCAAGACCTTGTAGATCTCCAGCGGCCAGGCAGCTGGTTTTTTTTCTGCCTTCAATGAGTTTCTCCGAGTCTTATCAGGGTGAATGCTAGCGAGGGGGAGCTATAACTGCAACGAACGGATCACATCACCAGCCGGTCGGCTCGCTGCCATCGAACACGCCGATCCCTTCGAGTTCTTTGCGCAGCTTCTGCTTCTGCCCGGCATCGAGCGAGCGCATCGGCCCACGCACCGGGCCGACCGGCCGTCCCATCATTTCCATCGCAGCCTTGATTGCCGCCGGGTATTCCGGCTTGAACAGCTGCCACAGGTGCGAGGCCTTGTCCTGCAGCGGGGCGGCGTCGAAGAATTTGCCCGCAGCGCACAGGTCGTAGAGCTTCTGCATCAGCCGCGGCGCCACGCCGCCGGAAATCGACATCGAGCCGACACCGCCCATCGAAACCGACGGGATGATGTATTCCACGCCCAGCAGCAGCCCGAATTCCGGCCGCACCGCCTGGGTTGCCCGCCGGGCCTCGATGAAGTACTCGAAATTGTGGCTGGCTTCCTTCTCGCCGATGAAATTCGGCAGCTCGTGCATGAGGCGGACGAGGAACTTCGGCGACAGGCTCACGCCCTGGAAGATCGGCGAGTTGTAGATCATGAAGGGGAGCGGCGTCGCCCTGGCGACCCGGATGAAGTGGTCGTGCAGCGCCTCTTCCGGTACCGGCCAGTAGTACGGGGAGAGGCAGATGATCGCGTCCGCTCCGGCCTTCTCCGAATGGCGCGCCAGGTCTATCGCCTGGTCGGTGCCCGCCATGCTGACGTTGGCGATGACCGGCACGCGGCCGGCAGCCACCTTGACCGAGATATCGATCAACTTCTTGTGCTCTTCCTGGGTCAGGCTGACGGACTCGGCGATGTGCAGGATTACGCACAGCGAGGAGGGGTTCTGCCGGACGTGCCAGTCCACCAGCTTCTCGAAGGTGGCGTAGTCAACCGACATGTCGGCCTTGAACGGCGTGACCGGCACGTGCATGACGCCCTTGGGGACGGAGCGCAGCGGCTTGCCGGTGGTCTTCCGGGGCGTGCTCATATTGTGGAAAGACTCGTGAATGAATGCTTTGAGTTTATCGTACCCGGCCGCCCTGATATGATCGCGGCGGAGCGACTGGCACAACGGAGAGGGAGCATGACGGCACAGGAAAGACTGCAGGCAGCGGCGGACCAGCTCGAAATCATGGAGATATCCACCATCGCGATGCATTGCCGGGATAACGGCGACTGGGCGCGCCTCCCGCAATGCTTTCATCCGGACGCGCGGCTGACGACGTCGTGGTTCGACGGCACGGCGCGCGAGTTCGCCGAGCAATCGAAGAACATGATGGAGAAGCACCTTCCGGGGGATACCCAGCGCCACATGATGAGCAACCCGCGCGTGACGCTGATCGGGCGCCGCGCCGTGAACGAGTTCTACCTCGTTCTGCACCAGGGCAGGGTACTCGACGGCTACGAGTTCGATTTCCAGACCTGGAGCGTTACGCTCGACCTGTGCGAGAAGCGCGACGGCGAATGGCGCATCTTCAAGCGCATGATGATCTACGAAAAAGGCCGCATGGACCCGCGCGCGCCGGGCTCGGTGCCGCAGTCCTATTATGACGGGCTCGACCTGTCGCGCTTCCCGGCGCCGATCAAGTATCACTGCTATCGCAACTTTCGCAGCAGCGGCCACGTCCCGAGAAACCTCATCATGAAAGGCTCGCCGGAGGAGAAGGCGGCGCGGCAGTCGGCGCAGGAGTGGCTCGCGGCCGGGGTTTGAGCGGGGAAGTGAAGCGGGGTGGCCGCTAGGCGTTGACGATTCCCTCGGCTTTCCCGCTGGCGAAGAAGCGCTGGATGTTTTGCAGCGCGGCGGGAATGTCGATCTCCCAGCCGCGGTACGATCCTCCCCCCAGATGCGGGAGCAGCACCACGTTGGGCAGCATCAGCAACGGGCTCGTGGCCGGCAACGGCTCGGTTCGATAGACGTCGAGCCCGGCCATCGCGATCTGTCCCGCTTGCAGCGCGGTAATGAGGGCGTCCTCGTCGATCAGCCCGCCGCGGCCGACGTTGATGAGGGTCGCGGACAGTTTCATCCGGGCCAGTTCGCGCGCGCCGATCAATCCCTCGGACTCGGGCGTGTGCGGGATCACCAGCACGACATAGTCGGAAGCGGACAGAAGTTCATCGAAAGGCAGGTAGCGGATGCCCAGCGACGCCTCGACACCCGACGGGTGCGGCGTGCGCTGGTAATAGCAAACATTCATTCCAAAGGCGCGGCAGCGCTTCGCGATTTCCATGCCAATGTCGCCCATGCCGACGATGCCAACGGAGGCCTGGAACAGCTCGGAGACGCCGCGGATGCCGGGCCAGTTGCCGCGGTAGTTTCGCTGCGACGTCACGGTGGGTTCGAGTCCCATCTCCCGGTAGACGGCCCCGGTGACGGCCTGGTGGCCGGGAATCACCTTGCGCGCGCAGGCCAGCATCAGCGCCAGCGCATGCTCCGCGACGGTCACGCTGCGCATCAGTGATAGCGTCGCAACGCGAACTTTGCGCCGCGTGGCGGCAGCGACGTCGATGTTCTTGCAGTTGAGTCCGTGCTTCTGGATCAGTTTCAGCGCCGGCGCGGCCTCGATGAGCGAAGCGGCGACTTCGGCCTGGTAGCAGAGTATGGCGTTCGCCTCGGGCGCCGCGGCGAGCAGAGCCTCCGGCGTGTCGCTCTCGGCGAGGATCAGCCGGAACGGGGCGGCGGCCGGCGATTGGCGGACGCGCTGGCCGAAGCGGCCGTTGGCGGCGTCGGCGAGCAGCAGGCGAATCGGTGGACCCATCACTCGGGTTCGATGCCGGCGGCCTTCAGGAGCTTTGCCCACTTCGGGATTTCGGTCTTGATCAGAGATGCGAAGTGCGCCGGCGAGGAGGGCGCGGGATCAATGCCGATTTGTTCCAGCCGCTTCAGCGTCACGCCGTCGGCCAGTACCTTCTGCAGCTCGCCGTTGATGTGGTTCACGATCGCGGGCGGCGTCTTGCCGGGGGCGAGGATCCCGTACCAGCCGGTTACGTCGTAGCCCTTGAGGCCCGACTCGTGGAACGTGGGCACCTCCGGCATGGCGGGCGAGCGCCTGGGTGTCGTCATCGCGATGGCGTTCAACTTGCCTGCGCGGACATGGGTGGCCGCCGTGGACACCGAGCTGTAATGGGACTGAACGCGACCGGCGAGGAGATCCGGCATCACCGCGCCGCCGCCCTTGTAGGGGACGTGCAGGATATCAATGCCGGCCATCGTGCGCAGCAGTTCCCCGGCGAGGTGCCCCGGGCTGCCGATGCCGGTGGTGGCGTAGGCGATCTGTCCGGGCCGGGTCTTCGCATAGGCGACGAACTCGCTCACGGTCTTCGCCGGGATCGAGGGATGGGTCACCAGCAGGTAGGGACCGTTGCCGACGAGTCCGACGGGAGCAAGATCGCGCAGGCTGTCGTAGGGCAGGCGCTTCATCAGGCTCGGATTCACGGCGAATCCCGCCGCCACCACGATCATCGTGTGCCCGTCCGGATTCGACTGCGCGACGATCTGGCAGCCGAGAACGCTGTTCGCGCCGGGGCGGCTGTCGAGCACGACGGGTTTGCCGAGACGGACCATCAGGTTGTCCGAAACGATGCGGCCGATGGTGTCAGCGGTGCCACCGGGTGCGAACGGAATCACCATTCGCACGGGGCGGCTGGGATAGTCCGTCACGCCCTGGGCGAGACAGGTGCCCGCGACGGCCAGCGCAGCGAGCGCGGCCGCGATACGGCGCGCAGCTTTCAAGCTTGAGGACTCATTATTCGTGCTGTGTCATAAGGACCGTTTCCCTCCCCCTTGACGGGGGAGGGCTAGGGTGGGGGTGAGAATTGTCATGACACACAACGTTTTCACCCCCATCCCAACCTTCCCCCATCGAGGGGGAAGGAGAATTTTCGTAGCTATGTAACACAGCAGGATTATGGAGTTCATGGTGCGAGGTGTTCAATCGCTCGCCATGATCTCGGCGATCTCGACCCGCCGCCCTTCGCGAGCGGACTTGATCCCGGCGCGCAGCACGGCGAGCGACCGGGTCGAAGCCTCGCCGTCCATTTCCGGCTTGCCCTTGCCGCGCACGGCGTCGGCGAACTCCTCCAGCTCCTCGCGTATCGGGTCGTTCTTCTCGCACGCCACCGGTTCCGGGCGGTTGCTGCCGCGCTTGAGGAAGCGCAGCCCCTGATGCAGGTCGTAGTACGCGCTCGCCTCCTTGCCGTAGATGTTCATGCAGTAGTACTCGGATGCGGAAGCATAGCTCGCGTTGAGGGTGGAGAGCGCGCCGTTCTCGTGCTCCAGCACCAGGCTCGCGACGTCCGGATTGTCGCCCGGCAGCACCAGCTGGGCGAGCCGCCCGCTCACCGCCATGATCGGGCCCATCAGGTACTCGAGCACATCCGAGTAGTGGATGCCGATCTGCAGCATCACGCCCCCCGGCATGCCTTCAGCCGTGTATCGCCACGAGCTGAGATCGAACTGGCCCAGCCGGTCGCGCGAGATGTTGGCCTCGGCGTTGACCAGTCTTCCGAACACGCCGGCGTCAATCTGCTTCCTGACCCAGCGGAAGTGGCTTTCCTTGCGCCGTTGATAGCCGAGCGCGAGCACTACGCCCGCCTTGCGGCAGGCTGCGGTGATGGCCTTGGCATCGGCGATGGTGTTGGCAATGGGCTTGTCGAGAAACACCGGCTTGCCGGCTTGCGCCGCCGCGCGCGTGGTCTCCAGGTGCACGTTGTTCGGCGTGGTGTTGATCACCGCCTCGATGCTCTTGTCCTTCAGCATCGCCTCGTAGCTCGGCGCCGTCACGCAGCCGTATTTCTTCGCGAATGCCTGCCGCTTTCCATCCGAGCGCGTGTAACAAGACGCGATCTCGAACCGGTTCGAGCGTTTCATCGCATCGGCCAGCACGTCCGACCACCAGCCCATTCCCACGCATGCCACTCGCAGTGGTTTTTCAGTCATTGTTCGTTCTTCTGTCGCTGTCGGTCAATCAAGCCAAAGGATGAAGGATGAACGTGGAAGGATGACCCCCGCAGCGCGGATGTTAGGACCAGATGAACCTTCAGGCGAAGCCGTCAGGTCATCCTTCATCCTTCCGCCTTCATCCTTCAGATCTTGTAGGTGGCGCCAATCGCCTCCACCGCCTCGCGCGCGAGCTGGTCGTCGAGGTCCCAGGTGGCGCCGGAGACGCCGATGCCGCCGACGCATTCGCCGTCGAAAAGAATGGGGTAGCCGCCCTCCATCGCCGTCCACCGCTCCGGTCCTGCCGCGAGCGCAAGTCCCAGCGCGTGCATGGTGTCGAGGTCCTGTCCTGCCGCGCCCTTCATCGTAGTGGGCCGCTTGTTGGAGGCCGCACATACTGCTTTTGTGGTGGAGGAGTGCACCGTATGAAATCGCCCGCCGTCCATACGCTGGACCAGGACGGCGTGGCCGCCGGCATCCACTATGGAAACCGCCACGGCGTGCCCGGACCGCTCCGCATGGGCGGTGGCGGTTTCCATCATCTTCCTGGCTCCGGCAAGGGTGAGACGTTTGGTGTTCGTGACGTACATTGTGTTCTCCCATTCATGGAAACGGCCGCAGGCCGTTTCCATCCTCTATAATTTAACTTATTTTCCATCCTACACGCGACCCGTCAATGAGGCACGCACCCGGCGACGATTACGGCGAAATACGCGAGGGCGTGCGTTCGCTGTGCAAGCAGTTCGACAGCGCCTACTGGCAGAAGGTGGATGAGGCGCGCGGCTACCCGGACGAATTCGTCAAGGCGCTCACCGCGGCGGGCTGGCTGTCGGCGCTGATTCCCGAGGAATACGGCGGCTCGGGGCTGACCGTCACCGAAGCGTCCATCGTCCTGGAGGAGATCAGCCGTTCGGGCGCATTTGCCGGCGCGGTGCACGGCCAGATGTACGTCATGGGATGCGTGCTGCGGCACGCTTCCGCGGAACAGAAGATGAACTACCTGCCCAAAATCGCGAGCGGCGAGCTGCGCATGCAGTCCATGGCGGTGACCGAGCCCGCCGCCGGCACGGACACCACCAAGTTGAAGACTGCCGCGGTGAAGAAGGGCGACCGCTACGTGGTGAACGGGCAGAAGGTGTTCATCTCGCGGGTGCAGCATTCGGACCTGCTGCTGCTCCTGGCGCGCACGACGCCGCTCGACCAGGTCAAGAAGAAATCGGAGGGCTTGTCGGTCTTCATCGTGGACTTGCGGCAAGCCGTCGGCCACGGCCTGAGCGTCAAGCCGATCCGCAACATGGCGAACCAGGAGACGAACGAGCTGTTCTTCGACAACCTCGAGATCCCCGCCGGGAACCTGGTCGGCGAGGAGGGCAAGGGGCTCAGGTACATACTCGACGGCCTGAACGCCGAGCGCATCCTGATCGCGGCCGAGTGCGTGGGCGACGGCTACTGGTTCATCGACAAGGCGACGGCCTACGCGAAGGAGCGCATCGTTTTCGACCGGCCCATCGGCCAGAACCAGGGAATACAGTTCCCGATCGCGCGCGCCTATGCGGGCGTGCAGGCCGCGGATCTCATGCGCTACAAGGCCGCGGCGCTGTTCGACGCTGGCAAGCCCTGCGGGGCGGAAGCGAACATGGCGCTCTACCTCGGCGCCAATGCGTCGTGGGAGGCGGCCAATGCCTGCCTGCAGACGCACGGCGGCTACGGCTTTGCGGCCGAATACTCCATCGAGCGCAAGTTCCGCGAG
>CAZFRR010000151.1:0-6067 GCA_964521405.1 uncultured Streptomycetaceae bacterium
TGGTAAAGCGCCGTCGGTCGCAAAACCCGAGGACACGGGAATCACGCTTCATCAGGTCACGCCGCATCATGTCACGCAGCACCACGTCACGCCTCATCACGTCACGCTTCTCCGCGCTGTTCATTGCAGCGGAATCTTCGCGGCCCGCACCACCTTCGTCCATTTCTCGGTCTCGGACTTGAGGTAGGCGGAAAAGTGCGCGGCGCTCGAGGGAACGGGATCCAATCCCTGGGCGAGCAGCCGCTCCCGGTAGTCTGGCGCATTCAACACGGCCATCGTCGTCTGGTTGAGCTTGTCGGTGATCGCGCGCGGCGTGCGCGCGGGCGCGAGCAGCCCGTACCACGTGCTGTACTCGTAGCCGGGCACGCCCGATTCCGCGACCGTTGGCACCTCGGGCAACGTCGGCGCGCGCTTGGTGCTCGTCACCGCGTAGGCGCGCAACCGCTCGGCCTTCACGTGCGGCAGCGCCGAGGCGAAGGTCGAGAAGAACGCCGAGATCTGGTTGCCCAGCAGCGCCGTCAGCGCGGGCCCGGTGCCCTTGTACGGCACGTGCACGAGGTCGATATTCTGCGACATCATCAGCATTTCCATTGCGAGATGCGTGCCGGCGCCGAGGCCGGCGGAGGCGTAGGTGAGTTTGCCGGGCTGCGCGCGCGCGAGCGCAATGAATTCCTTGAACGACTTTGCCGTCAGCGAAGGGTGCGCCACCAGGATGTTCGGCTGGTCGGTCACCAGCGAAACCGGAAAGAAGTCGCGCAACGTGTCGAAAGGCAGCTTCTGGTAGAGCGCGGCATTGAACGCCATGCTGATGTTGCCGAGCAGCAGCGTGTAGCCGTCGGGCGCCGACTTGGCCACGACTTCGCAGCCGAGCACGCTGCCCGCGCCCGGGCGGTTGTCCACCACCACGGTCTGGTGAATGGCCTGGGTCAGGCCTTCCGCGAGGATGCGCGCGCTGATGTCGGTGCCGCCACCGGGCGCGAACGGCACGACGAGCCGGACCGGCCGCGTCGGATACTCCTGCGCCAGGCCCGGCGGGCACAGGAGGGCGGATATCAGCAGAATCACGAGAGCTTGTGGCATAAAGGATGAAGGATGAACGTGGAAGGATGATCCCCCGCTGCGCGTGAGCTTCAGAGTCCATCCCTTTCGCTGCGCTCGGTCAGAGCGAGAAAGCTGCCGGCCGAAGTTGACGAGAGGCCGGGACAAATAACAATCACCGCAGGTGAGGGTCATCCTTCCACGTTCCACGTTCATCCTTCAGTCAACGCTAGTCGACCTTGACGCCCGCCTCGCGCGCGCGGGCGACGAGGTAGTCGCGGCCAGCCAGCATGTCGTCGAGCGAGGTGAAGGCGTTGGTGTAATAGCCCCGGTAGCCCTTGCCCTCGATCAGCTTGAACATCGCGCCGAAATCGAGGTCGCCGGCGCCGGGCTTGAGATGCACCTCGTAGCCGTTTCTCCAGGTGTCGGCGAGACGGACTTCGCCCACTCTCCTGAAATCGAGCGCGCCGACGAAGCCCTCGATGCCCTCGGGGACGAGATGCGCGTGGTTGGCGGTAAAGCACAGCTTGAAGCACGGCGACTTGATGTCCCAGTAGTACTGCCATTCCTCGATGGTGTGGGCGAGGTAGTGCACTTCGGCGTCTTTCGGTTCCTTGTTGAGGTTCTCGAGCAACACCAGCGCTTTGCGTTTTTCGGCATGCGCCACGACGCGCTTCAACCGTTCCTTGCCGGCTTCCATGCGCGCCAATTTGTCCTTCGTGAAATGGTAGCCGGCATGCATTTCCGTCCAGCTCGCGCCGAGCTTGGGCACGAGATCCACGTAGCGCTTCAGGTACTCGGTTACGGCGTCGGACACGTGTGGCGAGTACTCGGCGACGTTCACCGCCGAGTTGGTGTGCAGCCCGAGTTCGATACCGTGCTTGTCGAGAAGCTTCCTGACGCCCGCGCACCTCTTGGCGTCGAACCTGGGCAGGGCGTTCTCCCCGGTGTCGAGCTGGATGTCGATGTGGCGGAGCTGGTTCTTCGCCGCCCATTCGATGGCGTCTTCGAGCTTCAGGCGGCGGCTGATGTCAATGCCGATGCGGTCAATGAGCTTCATTGGCAATCCAGAGTTTGGCGGTCACGAAACGATCCTCGGCATCCCAAAGGATGAACGTGGAACGTGGAAGGATGATCCCCGCCCATTTCACCTGGCGGTGGTTTGCAGTCCCTCCCTTCCACTGTCGTACGGTCGGATCCACTGAGCGTGCGCAGCGAAAGCGAGGGACTCTGAAAGCACGCGCGAAGCGGGAGGTCATCCTTCCACGTTCATCCTTCATCCTTCGCGAGCGTCGCAGCACTTACGCGGCGGCGCGCTTCTGCGCGCCGGCCGCGGCGGGCTGCGACGCGAGGTAATCCATCGCCGCGTCGGCCCCGCCTTTTTTATGCGGAACCCGGGCCATCTCCAGCCCCATCTCTATCCCGCACAGGGTTCCGCATAGCATCAAATCGTTGAAGTCGCCGAGGTGGCCGATGCGGAAGACCTTGTCGCGCAACTTGGTGAGGCCGGAGCCGAGCGAGAGATTGAAGTGCTCAAGCACCAGCTCGCGGAAACGGATTTCGCTGTGGCCCTCCGGCATCAGCACGGCGGTAAGCGAGCTTGAATATTCGGCAGGGTTCGCGCACAGGATCTCGAGCCCCCACGCGCGCACCGCGCGCCGCGCCGCCTCGGCGTGGCGATCGTGGCGCCTGAACACGTTCTCCAGCCCCTCCTCTTCCAGCAGCATCTTCAACGCGACGCGCAGGCCGTAGAGCAGGTTGGTCGCCGGCGTGTAGGGGAACCAGCCGTCCTTGTTGGCGGCGATCATTTCCTCCCAGTTCCAGTAGGAGCGCGGGAGCTTCGCGGACTTCGAGGCTGCGAGCGCCCGGTCGGACACCGCGTTGAACGACAGCCCGGGCGGGAGCATCAGCCCCTTCTGCGAGCCGGCGACGGTGACATCCACGCCCCACTCGTCGTGGCGGTAATCGATCGAAGCGAGCGAGGAGATGGTGTCCACCATGAAGAGCGCGGGATGTTTCGCGCGATCGATGGCTTTGCGCACTTCGCCGATGCGCGAGACCACGCCGGTGGAGGTCTCGTTGTGCACGACGCACACCGCCTTGATGGTTTTTCCCTTGTCCTCGGCAAGCTTGGCCTCGATTGCGGCCGGATCGGCTCCATGCCGCCAATCCCCCTTAATAAACTCGGGCGCAACCCCGAGTTTATTGGCCATGTTGAGCCACAGCGTCGCGAAATGGCCGGTCTCGACCATCAGCACGCGGTCGGAGGGGGACAGCGTGTTGACGAGCGCCGCTTCCCACGCGCCGGTGCCGGAAGCGGGAAAAATCACCACCGGGCTTTTCGTCTTGAACACGCGCTTCAGGCCCGCGAGCACCTCCAGGCTCATCTCCTGGAACTCGGGCCCGCGGTGGTCCACGGTCGCGCTGTCGATCGCGCGCAGCACGCGTTCAGGCACGTTGGTGGGACCGGGAATTTGCAGGAAATGGCGGCCGCTTTGGTGTTTCATGGCTCGTCTCCGGGTGGGGTGCGTTATTATAGGCTTACCCATTACGGGCCACGAAACTCCCGAAGGATGAACGTGGAACGTGGAAGGATGACCCTCACCCGTTTCACTTGGTGATAGCCTGTTGTTCCCTTCCTTTCACGGCCGCCCGGTCGGAAAAATCTGCCTTCGGGCGGCGCAGCGAAAACGAGGGACTCTGAAGCACACGCGAAGCGGGGGATCATCCTTCCACGTTCCACGTTCATCCTTTGAATGACGATGCGCAAGATCGATCCCGGTGACACCGCCCTCGCAGCCCGCCTGAAGCGGGAGGTCAGAGGCGCGGTATTGTTCGACGCCGCCTCGCGGGGGCGCTACTCGACCGATGCGTCGATTTACCAGATCGAGCCCATCGGCGTGGTGGTGCCGCAAACGGAGGAGGACGCGCTCGCCGCTTTCCGCATCGCGGTGGACGAGGGCGTGCCGGTGCTCGCGCGCGGCGGCGGCACCTCGCAATGCGGCCAGACCGTCGGCGCCGCGCTGGTCATAGACCATTCGCGGCATCTGAACCAGATCGTCGCCTTCGACCAGGACGCCCGCACCGCCACCGTCCAGCCCGGCGTCGTGCTCGACCAGTTGAACGCGTATCTCAAGCCGCACGGGCTGTGGTACCCGGTGGACGTCTCGACCAGCGCGCAGGCGACCCTCGGCGGCATGGCCGGCAACAATTCGTGCGGCTCGCGCTCCATTCAATACGGCAACATGGTGCATAACGTGCGCGCCATCGACGCCGTGCTCGCCGACGGCGCCGAATACGCCTTCGGCGAAGTGAAGGGCGCCGTCGAGGGCCCCGTTGGCTACCAGGAGCTGGTGCGGAAGATCCGCGCCATCGCTGCGCGCGAGGCCGAGGAAATCGAGCACCGCTATCCCAAGCTGCTGCGCCGCGTCGGCGGCTACAACCTGGACATGATGAGCGGCGCCCCCTTCAATCTCGCTCACCTGCTGGTGGGCTCGGAAGGCACGCTCGCCTACTCGCGCCGACTGCACTTGAATCTTTCGCCGCTGCCGAAGCACAAGACGCTGGGCGTATGCCACTTCCCGACGTTCTACCGGGCGATGGAGGCGCCGCAGCACATCGTGGCGTTGCGTCCGGCCGCGGTGGAACTGGTGGACCGCACCATGATCGGGCTCGCGCGCTCGAACCCGGCGTTCCGCGCCACGGTCGACCAGTGCGTAAGAGGGGACCCGGAGGCGATCCTGCTGGTCGAGTTCGCCGGCGACGACCGCGACGAGCAGCTCCGCCGCCTGCAGCGGCTCACCGAACTAATGGGGGACCGCGGCCTGCCGGGCTGCGTGGTCGAAGTCATCGACCCCGGCTTGCAGCGCGACTTCTGGGAAGTGAGGAAGGCGGGCCTCAACATCATGATGTCCATGAAGGGCGACGGCAAGCCCGTGTCCTTTATCGAGGACTGCGCGGTGCCGCTCGAGCACCTCGCCGAGTACACCGACCAGTTGACGCGCGTGTTCGAGAAGCATGGCACCAAGGGCACCTGGTACGCGCACGCTTCGGTCGGGTGCCTGCACGTGCGGCCGGTGCTCGACATGCGGCGCGAGGGCGCGAAGCAGATGCGCGCGATTGCCGAGGAAGCGGCGGCCCTGGTCAAGCACTACAAGGGGGCTTACTCCGGAGAGCACGGCGACGGACTCGTGCGCTCGGAGTGGATCGAGCCGTTCTTCGGCCCGAAGTTGACGCGCGCTTTCGGCGAGATCAAGGACCTCTTCGACCCGAAGGGGCTCATGAATCCCGGCAAGATCGTGCGGCCGGCGCGGCAGGACGACCGGGCGCTCTTCCGCTACAAGCCCGGCTACCGGACGATCGCGTTGAAGACCGCGCTCGACTGGTCGGAACATGAGGTCGGCACGGAGCGCGTTGGCGGTTTCGCGAAGGCCGTGGAGATGTGCAACAACAACGGCCACTGCCGCAAGTTCGACGCCGGCACCATGTGCCCGTCGTACCGCGTCACGCGCGAGGAGCGGCACTTGACGCGCGGGCGCGCGAACACGCTGCGGCTCGCGCTCTCGGGACAATTGGGCCCGGACGCGCTGGTTTCCGAAGAGCTCCACGCCACGCTCGAGCTGTGCGTCTCCTGCAAGGGCTGCAAGCGCGAATGCCCGACCGGCGTGGACATGGCGAAGATGAAGGTGGAGTTTCTCCATCATTATCGGCAACGCCACGCGTTGCCGATAAGAGAAAGGTTGGTTGCCTATCTGCCGAGATACGCGCCGTGGGCGTCGCGCTTCGCTCCTTTGGTGAACGCCCTGCAGGGCGCGTTCAAGAGCCTGCTCGGCTTTGCAACGCAGCGCTCGCTGCCGAAATGGCGCGGCGACGCGTTTCGCTCCGACGCGACACCCCCACCCTCACCCTCCCCCATCAAGGGGGAGGGGAAGATTTCCGGCGCACCCGCTGCTCCCCCTCCTTCCCCCTCGACGGGGGAAGGCCGGGATGGGGGTGAAAATCGCCGCGAAGTCGTCCTCCTCGTCGACAC
>CAZFRR010000152.1:0-3915 GCA_964521405.1 uncultured Streptomycetaceae bacterium
CCTCGAGCACGAAACCGACGTGTGGTTCGAGATCACCACGCTGCTCATACCCGGCAAGAACGACTCCAGCGAGGAAATCGAAGCCGAGTCGAAGTGGATCATGAAGGAGCTGGGCCCCGACGTGCCGGTGCACTTCACGGCGTTCCACCCCGATTACAAGATGACCGACATCGCGGCAACCCCTGCCGCGACGCTGCGCCGCGCGCGCGACATCGCGCTCGCCCAGGGGCTGCACTACGTCTATACCGGCAACGTGCACGACGCCGAAGGCGGCACTACCTACTGCCCCGGCTGCAAGTCACCCCTGATCGTGCGCGACTGGTACCGCATCGACGACTACCGGGTCACCCCCGACGGGTATTGCCCCGATTGCGGCACTGCGGTCGCCGGCCGCTACCAGAAGTTCACTCGCGCGTTCGGCCCGCGGCGGATTCCGGTTGCAATCCACCGGCCGGCGTAAGATAGCAGCCAGTCACCAGCCGGTTGGTGCGAAAGGGGGGAACATGAAAGCGTTGCTCGCTACCTGTGCGCTTGCGGTCGCCTTCGGAGCCAGCTTGACTGGCATGGCTCAAACCTTCCCGGCGCGACCGGTCACGCTGGTCGTCCCGTTTTCCGCGGGAGGTCCCACCGATACGCTCGCGCGCATCATGGGCGAGCGCATGAGAACGCCGCTCGGACATCCCGTTCTGGTGGACAACACGACGGGAGCGGGCGGCAGCATCGGCACCGGCAAGGTCGTCCGCGCCGCGCCCGACGGCTACCTGCTCAGCATCGGGCACTGGGGCACCCACGTCGTGAACGGTGCCTACTACACGCTTCCGTACAGCCTGCTGACGGATTTCGAGCCGGTGGCGATGATCGCGACCAATCCCCAGGTCATTATTTCGAAGAACGCCGTTCCCGCCAGGAACCTGAAGGAACTGATCGCCTGGATAGCCGCGAACCAGGGCAAGGTGTTGATGGGGACCGGCGGAGTCGGCGGCGCGTCGCACATGGGCGCCATCTATTTCCAGAACCTGATCGGCGCCCAGTTCCAGTACGTGGCGTATCGAGGCGGCGCCCCGGCGCTGCAGGCGATCCTCGGCGGCGAGGTCGATCTGTACGTCACCCAGGTCTCGAACGTTGCCGCCCAAGCCAAGGCCGGGAAGATCAGGGCCTACGCGGTTACCGCCAGCACGCGCCAGGCCGCCGCGCCGGAGATCCCGACGGTGGACGAGGCGGGTCTGCCCGGGTTTCACACCTCCGTCTGGCACGGCATCTGGGCGCCCAAGGGCACGCCGCGGGACGTCGTCATGAAGTTGAACGCCGCCATCGTTGAATCCCTGGCCGATCCCGCCGTGCGCCAGCGGTTCGCCGATCTCGGACAGGAAATCCCGCCGCGCGAACAGCAGACACCGGAAGCGCTGTTCGCCCACCACAAGGCCGAGATCGACAAGTGGTGGCCGATGATCAAGGCGGCCGGCCTCAAGGCCGATTAATATAGTTACGCTGACCCAGCAACGCCCATTCAAGGAGGATTCCATGAAGCACGCAGCTCATCTCATCATGATTGCGGTTTTGTCATGCACCGCATCGAGCGTCGCCGCAGCAGACGCCGCGGGGGATTATCCCAACCGGCCAATCCGGTTCATCACGCCCTTCGTGGCCGGCGGCCCGAGCGACACGCTCTCGCGGCTGCTCGGCCAGAAGCTGTCCGAAAGCTGGCACCAGACCGTCGTCATCGACAACCGCGGCAGCGCCGGTGGCATCGTCGGCTTCGAGATCGGCGCGAAATCAATACCGGATGGCTACACCCTGCTGCTGGCCAACGGCGCGGGGCTCACCATCAACCCGCACGTTTACCTCAAGCTGCCGTACGAGGTGAAGGATTTTCAGCCCATCACGCAAATCACCTCCGGCGGCTACTTCATGGTGGTCCCAATGTCGCTCCCGGCCAAGACCGTGAAGGAATACATTGCCCTCGCCAAGGCCAAGCCCGGGACCCTCAACTTCGCGGCGACGGGAACCAACAACCTGCTGGCGGCGGAGCAGTTCAACTTCATGGCCGGCATCAAGGCAACCGCCGTGAACTACAAGGGCACCGGGCAGGCGGTCACCGCGGTGATCAGCGGCGAGGTGCAGTCGTTCATCATGAGCCCGCTGATCGCCGTCCCGCAGATCAAGGCCGGCAAGCTGCGGGCGATCGGTTTCACGGGCCCCAAGCGCAGCACCGCCCTCCCCGACGTGCCGACCATGGGGGAAACGGTGCCCGGATTCGACAACATCACCTGGCACAGCGTGGTGATTGCCGCCAAAACGCCGAAGCCGATCGTCGCCAAGCTCTCCAAGGAGCTCATGCGCATCATCAGGCTGCCGGACATACAGGAGCGCCTCAGCGCGCAGGGCCTCGATGCCGTGGGCTCGACGCCGGAAGAACTCGCCGCCCTGATCAAGAACGAGCTCGTCATGTACGGCAAGCTGGTCAAGCAGATCGGCCTCCAGCCTCAATAGCCAGGATAAGGGATTACCTGGCGCTTCGCTCGAATGATGAATGCGGAATGATGAATGATGAACGGGTGCTTCGCGGCAGGCGAAAGACGGAGGATAAGACAAGCACCAAATCTCAAGCACCAAACGTTTGGAGTTTGGAATTTGAGTTTTATTTGGGATTTGGAGTTTGAGATTTGTGCAGCGGTTCCATTATTGAATTTCTTGGCGTCATGGCGTCATGGCGGTTCAAATTGGCTTTCGTTTTTCTTGGCGGTTAGTGAAATTCCGATACAACGCCAGTACCTCGGGGAGGCGTCATGAGCATGCAGACTTGCCGTAGCAAACTTGTGGCCCGCATCGCCAGCGTTCTTGCCACGCTGGCTACCGGCATCGCGTTCGCGCAGCCGTATCCGGCGAAGCCGATCGAGATTACCGTCCACACCTCCGCCGGCAGCGGCGGCGATGTCGTCTCCCGGACGGTGGCCGAGATCGCGAGGCGGGAGAACCTGCTGCCGCAGCCGTTCGTCGTCGTGAACCGGGTCGGCGGCGCGGGCATCATTGCCTACACCTATTTCAAGACCCGGCGCGGCGACCCGTATTCCATGCTCTCGATCACGGGCACGCTGCTCGCCATGGCGCACCGGCCCGACACCCGGATCGGCCTCGAGAACTACACCCCGCTTGCCCTGTTCGCCATCGACCCGCAGTCGATCATGGTGGCGGCCGATTCACCGTTCAAGACGTTCAAGGACCTGATCGATGCGGCGCAACGCAATCCCGACTCGCTGGTCGCCGCGACGACCTCGATACAGGGAACCGGCCGCATGGTGTTGTACCTCCTTGAAAAAGCGGTCCCGGGCGTGAAGTTCAAGTTCGTGACGTTCAAGGGCGGAGGCGACGCCGTGGTCGCGGCGGCCGGCGGCCATACGCATTTCACCACCGAGAATCTGAGCGAGGGCAAAGGGCTGGTGGACTCAAAGAAGCTGCGCGTGCTGGCCATCACAGCGGATCGGCGCCTGCCCTTCGCGCCGGACGTGCCGACGCTGCAGGAGCTCGGCTACGCGGTGCAGGCGGGAACGATACGCGGTTTCGTTTTCCCCGCGGGGGTGCCGAAGGAGGCCGCCGCCACCATGGAGGCGGCGCTGGAGCGCGCCCACAAATCGACCGCGTGGAGAGAGCACGCGGCGCAGCACCTGTACCAGGACATCTACATGGGAAGCGCCGAGCTCGGGGATTTCCTGGCCAAACGCCTGGTGGAATACTCAGAGTTCTACGACGCTGTCGGGCTGGGCGGCAAGAAATAACAGGGATGAGGAATGAGAGAAGGGCCTGTTCCGGGTTCCGGGTTCCGGGTTCCGGGTTCCGGGTTCCAGGTTCAAGGTTCAAGGTTCAAGGTTCAAGGTTCAAGGTTCAAGGTTCAAGGTTCAAGGTTCAAGGTGCAAGGTT
>CAZFRR010000153.1:0-20167 GCA_964521405.1 uncultured Streptomycetaceae bacterium
CCGCGCGTGCGAGACGACCTGCCCGACCGGCGTGCGCTACGGCCGCCTGGTCGACATCGGCCGCCATCTCGTGGAGGAGCGCGTCGCCCGCGGGCCCGTTGAATCCGCGTGGCGCGGGGCGTTGAACGCGGTAATCTCCCGCTCTGCCGTGTTCGGAGGCATGCTCGCGATGGGGCAGCTGGCGCGCCCCCTGCTGCCTTCCACTCTCAAGCGCAAGGTGCCGCCCGCAGCGGCGCCGGCCGGACCGTGGCCTGCCGCCACCCATGCGCGCAGGATGCTCGTGCTCGATGGCTGCGTGCAGCCGAGCCTGTCGCCCGCAACGAATGCCGCCGCGGCGCGCGTGCTCGACCGGCTCGGGATCTCGCTCGTGCGCGTTGCGAGCGCCGGCTGCTGCGGCGGTGTGTCCTTCCACCTCAACCTGCAGGACAAGGCGCTCGAAGTCATGCGCCGGACGATAGACGCCTGGTGGCCGCACATCGAGCAGGGGGCAGAAGCGATCGTGATCGCGGCCAGCGGCTGCGGCGTGACCGTGAAAGAGTACGGCCATTACCTGGCACAGGACCCCGCGTACGCCGCGAAAGCGAAACGCGTCTCAGAACTCGCCAAGGACATCAGCGAAGCAGTCATCAGCGAGAAGGACCGGCTTCTTTCGCTCGTCCGTCAACCGTCAGCCCCTTCGACTGCGCTCAGGACAGGCGTCAGCAGTCACCAGCGAGTAGCTTTTCATTCGCCCTGCACCCTTCAGCATGGTCTGAAGTTGAAGGGCGGCGTGGAATCGCTGCTCGGAGAACTCGACTGCACGCTGACGCAGGTGCCCGACTCCCACCTCTGCTGCGGCTCCGCCGGCACCTACTCCATCCTGCAGCCGGGGCTCTCGCAAACATTGCTGGCCAACAAGATCTCCGCGCTCGAAAGCGGCCAGCCGGCCGCAATCCTCACCGCCAACATCGGCTGCCAGGTGCACCTGCAGACCGCGACCTCGCTGCCGGTCCGGCACTGGATCGAAGCGCTCGACGACGCGCTGACGCGCTGAGCCCTCCGCACGGGGGGCTTGTACTTTTCTCCGATCAGGCGTACGCTTGCCCGCGGATCGTAACCAAGGGCGCCTCGATCATGCTCCAGCTGAATCCACTTACCGCTTCGCGGAACCTGAAAATCACGCGCCGCTTCGAAGAGCGCGACAGGACCGCCGCCGCAATCGCAGCGTCGCAGTCCGTCCCGGTGTACGAAGCCGAGCTGTGGACGAGCCGCCAGCGGCAGGCAAGCCCGATCCACGAAATCTCCTACCGCGCGTGCTTCAAGCCGCAGCTGCCGGCCTATTTCATCGAGCGGCTGACGCAGGAGGGCGACCTCGTCTACGACCCGTTCAGCGGCCGCGGCACGACGGCGATCGAGGCGGCGCTGCGCGGCCGCACCATCGCCGCCAACGACGTCAATCCCCTGTCCTCGATCCTGACGCGCCCACGGCTGGAATTGCCGTCCATCGGGGACATCGATGCCCGGCTGAGGACGTTGAAGTTCGCGGCCCGCGGAAAGAGCGGCCTCGATCTCTCGATGTTCTTCCATCCCGACACCGAGTACGAGATCCTGGGGCTGCGCGAGCACCTTCACCGGCGCCTCATGAGCGGCGAGGAGGACGCGGTCGACCGCTGGATCCGCATGGTGGCGACGAACCGCCTGACGGGCCATTCGCCCGGCTTCTTCTCGGTCTACACGCTGCCGCCCAACCAGGCGGTCGCGCCGGAAGACCAGCTCCGCATCAACGCGCGCCTGAAGCAGGAGCCGGAATACCGGGACATCCGCGCGCTGATACTCAAGAAGTCCCTGCAGCTGCAAGGGCGGCTCAGCGCCGCCGACCGCTGGCGCCTGCGCACGGCGGCTCCCGGGGCCCGCCTGCTGCTGAACGAGGCGGCGGCCACACCGGAGATCGAGGACGGCAGCGTGCAGCTCACTGTCACGTCGCCCCCGTTCCTCGACGTCGTGCAGTACGCGCGCGACAACTGGCTGCGCTGCTGGTTCAACGGGCTTGACGCGGCGGCGGTCAACGCGCGCATCACCATGAGCCGGACGCTCGAGGACTGGGCGCGGGAGATGGCCGCGGTGCTGCGGGAGCTCTACCGCGCGACCCGGCGGGGCGGGTGGGTCGCGTTCGAGGTCGGCGAAGTGCGGCGCGGAGAGGTGAGACTCGAGGAAACCGTCGTTCCGCTGGGAATCGAGGCGGGCTTCGACTGCTCCGCGATCCTGATCAACGCCCAGCGCTTCACCAAGACCGCCAACATCTGGGGCGTCAAGAACAACAGCCTCGGCACCAACTCCAATCGCATCGTCCTCTTCCGCAAAACGTGATCTTCCTCACGAACCGCCTGTAACCGCCTGCTTCCTGTGACGCAATTCGCTGCGCCGGCGCGCCCGCCTGCGTAACATCGCCCCCTCTGTCGAACGATGAGGCAACCCGATGACAGCAACGCGGATTCCGTACCACAGAAGCGAGAGCCAGAGCTTTCCGGCCGGCCACGTCCTTTTCACGGAAGGCGATTCTGGCGACACGATGTACGTGCTGATCGAGGGTGAAGTGGACCTGCTGGTCAACGGCAAGCTGGTGGAAAAGCTCGCGTCCGGTGGTGTGCTGGGAGAAATGGCGCTGGTGGAGGAAGCGCCGCGCAGCGCCACCGCCATCGCGCGCACCCCGTGCAAAGTAGTGCCGGTCAATCACCAGCGATTCGCCATGCTGGTGCAACACAAGCCGGATTTCGCGCTGCAGATCATGCGCGTCATGGCCGGGCGGCTGCGCCAGATGGACGCGCGGTTGTAGCTCCCCTCTCCTGACGGGTAACGATTCCCGTCAAGCCGTGGCGTCGTGCGAGGAGATCGCCACTACGCAGGGCCGGCTCGAGCGGTTACTCCAGGCGTGATTCGTGCCGCGCTGCACGACGGTATCCCCGGCCCTCAACTGCACTTCCTGGGTATCCAGCACCAGCGTGATCTCGCCCTCCAGCACCAGGCAGAAGTCGAGCGTTCGCGTCTTCTGCATATACGGGTGCGGCGCCCCGGCGGAATAAGTGGATGCCGCCGGTGACCCCATGGCCTGATAGAACGCCGCCACCTCTTTCTTTCCCATTTTGCCCTTATAACTGTCGTCCGGCGGAAACGTGACCACGCGGCAGACCGAGCCGCCGCGCGGCGGCTCGAGTGCTTGCGGCAATTTCAAGGTATCCACCACCGCGGCGCGGGCCGGGGTGCGATCCGTCACCCAGACGCGCGTCGACAAGAACCCCGGCCGCGCCGGATCCACGATCACGTCGGGCGCAGCCCCATCCTGAATGGCACGCGACTTCCCGCTCGCATCGTCCAGCGTGACGATTCTTCGAACTGGTTTGGGTCTTTCATTCATCATTCATCATTCAACATTCATCATTGAACTTCGCTACCATCATCACGAACGCCATCAGGCTGCCCTCGCGCGGATTCGTCCAGCCGTGCCAGTTGCCCAGCTGCACGACGACATCCCCAGGGTTCATGACATGCTCCCCGTCGTCGAGCAACAGCACCCGTTCTCCCTCGAGCAGGATGCCGTAGTCCACCGTTTCCGACTTGTGCACCGGCGAGGAAAATGCGTTCGCACCGCCCTTGTCCCACGTACCGCCGGCCCTTTGTCTCGGCTCGTGCAGCGGTATTGCCGTCCGGTCACGCGCGGGATCGTAGTCCCGCGGTCTCGCGGGAGACTGGACTATGCGCAGGTGCCCCCCGGTCTCGGGCGGCTCAAAACTGAAGGGCAGCCTGCCGTCGTCACGTTCGCCGGAAACCGGTGCCGGGCACTCCTTGAATACCCATACGTCGGTCATGCACGTGCCCGGCCGGATCGCGCCCGGGTTGACGTTGGGCGCTGCGCTGTCAAAGAGGACGCGCGAACGCCCCTGCCCGTCATTGCCGGTGACGACACGGCGGATCGGCTTCGGTTTGTCAGCGCTATTCATGGCACATCAAGAGAATGGACAGGATTTACAAGATTTACAGGATTACATCAAAAACAAAACAGGGCATGAAATTCATAGATAGAAGTTTGAATCTTGTTAATCTTGTTAATCCTGTTAATCCTGTCTATTTTGTAGATCTCAATCCGGCCGCGCCCCGGATTCCTTCACGGCCTTGCGCATCTTATCCATCTGCTCCGGCAGGAATTCCGCCAGCGCTTTCTGCGTCGAGCCTATCGGCTCCGCGCCCAGCGCGGTCAGCCGCTCCTGGAATTCGGGGGTCTTCAGAGCCTTCACGACCTCGGCATTGAGCTTCGCCAGGATGCCCGCCGGTGTCTTCGCCGGGGCAAAGAGGCTGTACCAGCCGATGAACTCGTAGCCCGGGACTGTTTCCGCGATAGTGGGGAGTTCCGGCGCAATCGCAGTGCGATTCGCGCTGGTAACGCCGAGCGCCCGCACCCGGCCCGACCTGACCGTCGGCAGCGCGGCCGGGATGACGGAGATCACCATGTGCACCTGCCCGCCCACGGTATCCATCAACGCGGGCGTGACCCCTTTGTAGGGGACATGGACGATGTCGGTGCCCGTCATGCTCTTGAAGATCTCGGCGGACAGGTGCGGAGGAGACCCGGAACCCCCGGAACCGTAGCGGAACTGTCCCGGCCTGGCTTTCACCAGCTCGATCAACTCCCTGACCGACGTTGCCGCAACCGACGGATGGACCACCAGCATGAAAGGGGTCGAGGCCATCAGGCTGATGGGCGAGAAATCCCTGAGCAAATGGTAAGGCAGCTTCTCGTACATCGCGGATACGATCGGAGCCTGGGCGGTGATGATCACCAGGGTGTGGCCATCCGGCGCGGCCTTTGCCGCGATCTCCGCGCCGATGATGCCAGTCGCGCCGGGACGCGCGTCCACGATCACCTGCTGGCCCCACGCTTCCGTCAGCTTGCTCCCGATCAGGCGCCCGACGATGTCCGGCCCGGAGCCAGGAGAGCTCAACGCAATGATGCGAATCGGCCGCGTTGGATAGCTCTGCGCAGCGGCTGCTGGCGCCGCCGCCAGCACAAAGAATCCAATAGCCACAGAGAGCACCGAGAACACAGAGAGAAACCGGGATGAAGATTCGATCCTGGACACGGGTCTTATCCTCTGTGAGCTCTGTGTCCTCTGTGGCAAATTCGGGTTATCAGCGTTTCAATCCGCGCCGGCCAGTTTTCGTTGCGCGGTACAGTCCACCGTCGCCGGCGGTGAGGTAAAGGCTCGCCAGGCCGGCTTCGCCGAAAGCGCACTTCATGGGCAGGTCGGCTGGCGCCGGATGTGTCTCCAGGATGGTGCCGGACGCTGAAATCACGTACACCATCGGCCCTGCTCCGCCCTTTTTCCAGCCGGCGCAGGCGATCAGGTTGCCCTCGCTGTCGAGGCACAAGCCCTCGATGCCGCGTTCGGCTGGCGCGAACGCCATCAGCACCTTGCACGAGCCGACGCCCCCGTCGGGCCGCACCGCATACTCGAGCAACTGGCAGACATCTCCCCGCTCCGCGTCGCCGTCTGCGACGAACAGGGTTTTCTCGTTGGCAGACAGCGCCAGGGCGCGCGGCCCGTTAGTGTCATGCGTGACGCGCTTCAAGCGCCGTTCGCTCGGTCCATCAGCATCGAGCCGCAGCACCGAAGCATGGTCGAGAAAAGGGTAGACCGGCGGGCCGTAAGGCGGCGTTCCATTGTACGGGTCGGTAAACCAGGCGCGCCCCCGGCTGTCCACGATCACGTCCGTCGGCTGGTTGTGGTGCCTGCCATCGAGGAGCTCGGTAGCTGCTGCAGTCGAGCCGTCCTTCAGAAACCGGATGACGCGCCGCCCGCCTTCCTGCGCGCCGAAGACCGAGCCGTCCGCGGCAATGGCGAGGCCGTTGGTGCGCCCGGTGACCTTGCGAAAAACATCAGCCTTGCCGGTTGCGGGATCAAAGCGCATGACGCGCTCCTCCTGCACCGCGCTCACCAACATCGCCTTGCCATCCCACGCCAGGCCGCCGGTCCTGCCCTTGAAGGGGCCCGCCACCAGTTCAAATTTCCAGGTCATGTCTGAACCTATCTATCTGCGTTTATCTGCGTTTATCTGCGGTTCCGTGGTTTTTCTACCGGGACGGCACGCCCGCAATATTCAACCGCGTGCGCACCACCGACCCGATCATCGTGATGTAAAACGAGCGCCAGTCGTCGTCGCCCCAGGCGATATTGGTCGGATGGTGACCCGGCGTCTTGATGCGGGCGATCACCTTGCCGGCGGGATCGTGAATGAGGATGCCGCCGGGCCCGGTGCAGTAGACGTTCCCCTCGACGTCGCACTTCATGCCGTCGGGTACGCCGCGCTCGGGGCTGACGTACTGATGGAACAACCGCCCCTTGCCCAGGCTGCCGTCAGGATTCACGTCGTAGACCCGGATCAGCCGCTCGCGGCTGCAATTCACGTACAGCAGCTTCTCGTCCGGCGAGAAGCACAGCCCGTTGGGATAGACGAAGTCGGCGGTGGCGAGCGTCATCTGGCTGCCATCGGGAGAAATCCGGAAGACGCCCTGGACATTGAGATACTTCTGCAGGTCGTCGCCAACCATGCCGACGTTGAGCAGCCCTCCCGGCGGATCGGTGAACCAGATCGAGCCGTCCGATTTCACGACGATATCATTCGGGCTGCTGAGCTTTTTCCCTTCCCAGCGATCGGCGAGCGTCTTGCGCGACCCGTCCTTCTCGAAGCGAAACACTGTGCGCCCGCCCCACCCGGCGACGAGCACCCGGTTCTCCAGGTCGAGCGCCAGGCCGTTCGCCTTCACGGACGGCTTCATGACGACCTGCAGTCCGGCGCCCGGCTGCCACTTCCAGATCGTGTCGCCGACGATATCGGTAAAGAACAACTGCCGGTTGCGGGCGTCCCACACCGGCCCCTCGCCGAAGAGGATGTCGCGGGCAATGATATCGAGCGGCAGGTCCTTGCCGACGATGCGTTTCCCTTCCGGCGCCAGCAGGTCGACTTCGATTTTCAGTTCATCCAGCGATCCGTGCATCGGCTGCTCCTTTCACCAGGTAATCACGATTCAGCGACGCAAGGCTCGGGCATCCGATCAGCGCCAGCAGCCGGTCGATCTCGTCGCGGTAGATTTCGATCGCGCGCGCGGCGCCGGCCTGCCCCGCTACAGCGGTACCATACAGCGTCGCGCGCCCGATCAGCACCGCTTTCGCGCCGAGCGCCAGCGCCTTCACGACATCGGCGCCGCGGCGAAAGCCGCTGTCCACCAGCACCGTGAGACGCTTGCCGGCGGCTTCGACCACTTCCGGCAGCACCTCGATAGGAGCCCGCGTGCTGTCCACGGCGCGGCCGCCGTGATTGGAAACGATGACGCCGTCCGCGCCGCAATCGGCCGCCATCACCGCATCCTGCGCGCGCAGGATGCCCTTCACCATGAGCGCGTGCGGCCACAGCTTGCGCAGCGCGCGGAGATCTTCCCAGGTCAGCGAGTCCGTCACCAGCATCGACCGGCCCATGGGCAGCGCCGTAATGCGCGATTGCATCCCGGCCGGGTAATTCTCATAGCGGGGCATGCCGGTGGTCAGCAGGTAGTGCAACAGCACGCCGGAGAGCCACCGCGGGTGCAGCAGGACGTCGGCGACGTTCCTCCGGGTAAAGCGGAACGGAACGGTCATGCCGTTCCTCAGGTTATATTCGCGGCCGGGCGGGACCGGCGTGTCCACGGTAACGACCAGCGCCTGATAACCCGCGGCCTTTGCCCGCTCGACCAGCTGGTGCGACAACGAACGGTCGGGCCACATGTAGACCTGGAACCACAGCGTGCCGCCTGCCTGTTCAGCGACCCGCTCCAGCGAAGTCATGGAGCCGGTCGCCAGCGTGAAGGGTATGCCGGCTTCATCCGCCGCCCGCGCCAGTGCAATCTCACCCTCATGCCAGGCCAGCCCCGCCGATCCGGTCGGCGCGATGGCAACCGGCATCTTGTGCCGCTTGCCGAACAGCGTGACTTCCAGGTTGCGCTGCGACGTGTCCACCAGCGCGTGGGGGGCGAGCTTGATGCGCTCGAACGCGGCGCGGTTCTCAAGCAGCGCGATTTCATCGCCGTTGCCGCGATCGAAGAACTCGAAGATGCCCCGCGGCAGGCGGCGGCGCGCCAGCTCGCAAAGGTCCGCAATATCGTAGGCCCCGAGCGTGGCGTCCTTCATTGTTGATTTCTTGCAGTAATGCAGGGCGGTCAGTATATCGCAGCATCCCGGGCGGCCGCGTGATGACACAATGCGGAATCACTCGCGATCGGCCCTGCACGATGGGTTGACTTGCACAACTGACCGGGCATAAAGTCGGGGCACAGGTGGAGCGTCCGCTGGTCCCGCGCTGTTTCCCCGCTGGTTCCTGGATGACGCGCTCGAGCGCCTGTTTCCCGAGCCATGACACGTCCCCCACACGCCAGTAGCGCTACGGCGACGCTACCTGTTTCCGCGCAGCATCTGATCCGTCCCGATGGCTGCAAGCTCTACTACTGTGTCGACGACTACACGGATCCGTGGCGGCCGGCGGAGACCGTGCTCTTCATACACGGCCTGGCCGAGTCTGGCGAAGCCTGGCGCGGCTGGGTGCCCTATTTCTCGCGGCGCTACCGCGTGGTGCGCCTCGATTTGCGCGGCTTCGGCCGCTCGACGCCGATGGCCGCCGATTACCCGTGGAACATGGAAACTCTGCTCGACGATGTCGAGGCGCTCATGCGTCACCTGGGCTGCGAGCGCGTCCATCTCGTCGGCGCGAAGAGCGGCGGCTCGATGGCGCTGAAGTTCGCCGCCGACCGCCCGCAGCGGGTGCAAACGCTCACCGGCGTAACGCCGCCGCTCACCGGTGCGGCCGACGTCGGCCAGTGGCTCGAGCGCATCGAGTCGCGCGGCGTCCTCGACTGGGCGCGCCACACGATGCAAGGACGCCTGGGCAGCGCGGTGTCCAAGGATGAGGTCGAGTGGTGGGTCGACAACCTGCAAGGCAAAACGCCGTTGACGACGCTGCAGGGCTATCTGCGCTGGGTGCCGGGACTGGACATCCGCGCCGATGTAGAGCGCATCGCCTGCCCCACGCTCGTCATCACCACCACCGGCAGCGGGCTGCGCTCGGTGGATGGGGTCAAGGCCTGGGTCGCGCGCATGAAGAACGCAAGGCTCCTGGTGCTCGAAGGCGACGCCTGGCACGCCGCCGGCGCCTACCCGGATCGCTGCGCGCAAGCCGCGATGGAGTTTCTGGCGGAGCAGTCATGAAAAGAGGCGCCCTGCTGTTTGCAAGCCTTGCCGCCGTGTTCGCGGCCGGGAGTGCTTCCGTCATGGCGCAACCGCAGCGGAGCGAATTCCCGGCAAAGACGGTCCGCATCGTCGTCGGTTATCCCCCCGGCGGGCCGACCGATCTGATCGCGCGCGTCGTCGCGGTGAAGCTCGCGGAATCCTGGGGCCAGCAGGTCATCATCGACAACCGGCCGGGCGCGAGCGGCTTGATCGGCGCCGAGTTGACGGTCAGGGCCGCGCCCGACGGCTATACCCTGCTGACGGTGCCGGTGACCTACGCCGTGGTACCCAGCATGCTGGCGAAGATGCCATTCGACGTGGAAAAGGATCTCGCGCCGGTCGCGCTGCTGGCGGCAGCGCCGTTCATCCTCGTCGTGCACCCGACGCTGCCGGTGAAGACCGTCAAGGACCTGATCGCTCTCGCGCGCAGCCGGCCCGGCCAGATCAATTACGCATCGGCGAGCCCCGGAGGGATGCCGCATCTCGCCGGCGAACTTTTCAACGGCATGGCCGGCGTCAGGATGGTCCATATTCCGTACAAGGGCGGAGCGCCCGCCACCACCGATCTCGTCGGCGGCCACGTGCTGCTGATGTTCAACAACATGCTCTCCGCGATGCCGCATGTAAAAAGCGGCCGGCTGCGCGCGGTGGCAGTGACCAGCGCCAGGCGCTCGGGCGCACTGCCGGAACTGCCGACGATCGCGGAAACCCTGCCGGGCTACGAAGCGAGCGGCTGGTACGGGTCGTTCGCGCCCGCGGCGACGCCGCGCGAGCTGATCGCGAAGATCAACGGCGACATGAACCGCGCGATGCGGCTGCCGGACGTCGCGCAGCGCCTCTCCGGCGACGGCGTGGAAGCGGTCAACGCCACGCCGGAGCATTTCGCAACCTACCTGCGGCAGGAAGTCGCCAAGTGGGGCAAAGTCGCCAAAGCCGCCGGCGCGAAAATGGATTGACCAGGATCCGCGTAGTTACCTCCAAGTCGGGCAAACTATAGAGAATTACGAAACCGCGTGACCATCAAGAGCAGGCCGTGCGACGTAACCACCCCGTCCGCTTTGCGTCCACCCCTCCTTGAAAAGGAGGGGAGAAAAATACCTTCCCCTCCTGCCTGAGGGTGAGCCGGGGTTTCGAGAAACGTGCCTGCGCACGTTTGAGCCGGCGAACGCCCGACGCGATGCAGCGCGGCGGGACGGGGGGGTGGCGTGAAACGCCGGGGTGGTGGGAGCTGGGTGCCTCGCCTCTGGAGGAGACGGGGTGGTGTGATCGAGCGTCACGCGGATAGGTAAAGCACAATAATCACTCAGTAGCATCGGTTCAACACACCAAGGAGACAGGAAGACATGGACCTCATGAAGCAATCGCCTTACGGCGTTTTCCTCGAACACTGCAAGAAGGGCGAGCTCGCCTACCAGGTGAGCGAAGACGGGAAAGCGGTTTTCTATCCGCGCACCGTGGCCCCCGTCACCGGCAGCGAGAAGCTCGAATGGCGGGTCTCCAAGGGTCTTGGCACGGTGTATGCGACGACAGCCGTCTTCACCAAGGATCAGCCGCCGCACAACGTGGCGTTGATCGATCTCGACGAGGGCTTCCGCATGATGAGCCGGGTGGAGGACATCGACCCGGTGCAGGTGAAGATCGGCATGCGGGTCAAGGTGAGGATGCATCCCGGCGACGAGAAGCAGCCGACCTACCCGGTGTTCGCGCCGACCCTCACCCCCGACCCCTCTCCCCCAGTGGAGAGGGGCGCTTCGAGTTCCCCTTCCCCCCTCGGGGGAAGGGGAAGGGATGGGGGACTGGGAGGTGCCCAATGAGCGGCCTGAAACGTGGCAGCGTCGCCGTCGTCGGCGCCGCGGAATCCGATCTCGGCCAGGTCGCCCCGCACACGAGCCCGGTCGATCTCATGGCGCAGGCGACGATGCGCGCGCTGGATGACTGCGGGCTCAAGCTCTCCGACATCGACGGGGTGTTCTCGGCGGCCACCCAGGTGCGCACCGCGCCGATGACGCTGGCGGAGTACCTGCGCATCAAGCCCAAATACTTCGACGGCACGGCGATCGGCGGCTCCTCCTTCATGACGCACGTCTCGCACGCCCAAGCCGCCATCGAGCATGGCCTGTGCGAGGTGGCGCTGATCGCCTACGGCAGCACCCAGCGCTCGGTCTCGCGCGCCGCGGCCTCACCCCGCGAGGCCAACCCCTACGAAAACCCGTACCGCCCTTTCATGCCGTCTTCGGCCTACGCCATGGCGGCCTCGCGCCATATGCACCAGTACGGCACCACCCGCGAGCAGCTCGCCGAAGTTGCAGTGGCGGCGCGCAAGTGGGCGCTGCTCAATCCGAAGGCCTGGGAGAAGGAGCCGCTGACCATCGAGCAGGTGCTGAAGGCGCGCATGGTGAGCTATCCGTTCACGGTGCGCGACTGCTGCCTGGTGGTGGACGGCGGCGGCGCGATCATTCTGACCTCGGCGGCGCGCGCGAAGTCGCTGAAGAAGAAACCGGCCTACGTGCTGGGCGTGGGCGAATCGCTGTCGCACGCCAATATCTCCAGCATGCCCGACCTCACGGTCAGCGATGCCGCCCTATCCGGGCCCAAGGCGTTCAAGATGGCGGGGTTGAAGCCGTCCGACGTGAAAATGCTCTCGCTCTACGACGCGTTTACGATCACGCCGATCCTGTTCCTCGAAGACCTCGGCTTCTGTCCCAAGGGAGAAGGCGGGCGCTTCGTCGCGAACGGGACGATCGCCCCGGGCGGCAAGCTTGCCGTCAACACCAGCGGCGGCGGCCTTTCCTACTGCCACCCCGGCATGTACGGCCTTCTGGTCATCATCGAGGCAGTGCGGCAGGTGCGCGGCGAATGCGACAAGCGGCAGATCAAGGATTGCGACGTCGCGCTCGCGCACGGCAACGGCGGCGTGCTCTCCAGCCAATGCACTGTCATCTTCGGCAGTTCGGCGACGGCATGAGGCGATCGTGCCCATCAATTACGACAAGCTGATCCACTGGGACATCCCCGAGGTCGAGCAGCATCTCACCCGGCGCGATACGATTCTTTACGCGCTCGGCGTGGGGCTCGGGGCCGATCCCTGCGACACCGACCAGCTGCGCTTCGTCTATGAGGAGCAGTTGCGGGCGCTGCCGACGATGGCGATCATCCTCGGCTATGCCGGGCCGTGGCACGCAAATTCCGACACCGGCATCACGCGCAGCCACGTCGTGCACGGCGAGCAGGGATTCCGGATCCTGAAGCCGTTACCGGTGGAGGGGAAAGTCACCGGCAAGACCCGCGTGACCGGAGTCGTGGACAAGGGCAAGGACAGGGGCGCCCTGGTGATGTCCGAGAGCACGGTGCGCGAGAAAACGACCGGAGACGTGGTCTGCACATTGAATTCAACCAGCTTCTGCCGCGCCGACGGCGGCTTTGGCGGGCCCGAGGGTCCGGTATCCACGCCGCACCAGCTGCCCGACGCGCCGCCGCAACACGTGTGCGACCTGCCCACCCTGCCCCAGGCCGCGTTGATCTACCGGCTCTCAGGCGACCTTAACCCGCTGCACGCCGATCCCGCGTATGCAGTAAAGGCCGGGTTCAAAATGCCCATCCTCCATGGACGCTGCACCTTCAGCATCGCCGGCCACGCGATCCTGAAAACGCTGTGCGGCTACGACCCTGCCCGCTTTACTTCGATGGAGGGGCGCTTCTCCTCGCCGGTGTATCCGGGCGAGACGATCCGCACCGAGATGTGGCGCGACGGCAACGTCGTCTCGTTCCGTTCCACCGTGCCGGCGCGGGGGGTGACGGTATTGAACAACGGCCGAGCCGAAATCACTTCGTAAAACAACATTAGCCACAGAGAGCACAGAGTTCACAGAGAAACACCAGATTTTCGATGGCATATCCGTTATTCGTATCTACTCTGTGTTCTCTGTGTTCTCTGTGGCAGGTTTTTGAAAGGGGTTAAACCATGACGCAAAGCAAAATGCTCGAAGGGAAAGTGGCGGTGGTAACAGGCGCCGGGCGCGGCATCGGCGCGGCGATCGCGAAGTTGATGGCGCGCGAAGGCGCGAAGGTCGTCGTGAACGACATCGGCGTGTCGCTTGCCGGCGAGGGCGGGGACAATACGCCCGCGAACGAGGTCGTTGCCGAGATCAGGAAAGCCGGCGGCGAAGCGGTTGCCAACGGCGACAGCGTCGCGGGTTTTGCCTCGGCCGGGAAAATCGTCCAGTGCGCCGTGGACACCTTCGGCCGCATCGACTGCGTGGTCAACAACGCGGGCGTCCTGCGTGACGTGATCTTTCACAAGATGACCGAGGACGACTGGGACATCGTCATCAACGTCATGCTGAAAGGCGCCTTCAACATGTGCCGGCACGCCGCCGACCATTACCGCAAGCAGGAATCCGGCTGCTTCGTGCACATGACCTCGACCTCCGGGCTGATCGGCGCCATGGGCCAGGTCAACTACGGTGCCGCCAAGATGGGCATCGTCGCACTGTCGAAGAACATCGCGGTGGACATGCAGCGCTTCAACGTCCGCTCCAACTGCATCGCGCCGACCGCCTGGACGCGCATGACCGCCTCCATCCCGCCCAAGGACCCGGCGGCAGCGAAGCGCGTCGAGCAGCGCAAGCAGGTTTCCGCCGAGCACAACGCGCCGCTGGCGGTGTTTCTCGCGAGCGATGCCGCGAAAGAAGTGACCGGCCAGGTATTTTCGACGCGCAAGAACGAGATCTTCCTGATGAGCCAGCCACGGCCGCTGCGCGGCATCCATCGCGCCGAGGGCTGGACCCCGCAGACCTGCGCCGAGCACATGCTGCCGGCGCTGAAGAGCTGGTTCTTCCCGCTGGACCGGACGGCGGATGTTTTCCCCTGGGACTCGATTTAAGCAATCTGATTCGCCATGACACCGGGGAAAACATGAAGCTGTACTGGTCGCCGCGCTCGCCCTTCGCCCGCAAGGTGATGGTGTTCGCGCACGAGGCCGGCCTCGCCGGCCGCATCGAGACGGTGCGCACCCTCGTCTCGATGACGCAGCGTTCATCGGCGCGTTTCACCGTGCCCATTGACGAATAGGGCGCACGCCATGACTCCACCGGTAACCCGAAGCACCGTGGAACGCGCCGATATTCGCATCGAGCTGCTGTCGCAGGGCAAGGGCCCCGCGGTCGTGATGATTCCCTCCCTCGGCCGCCCCGCGGAGGACTTCGATGACCTCGCCCGGCGCCTGGCGCAAGCCGGTTTCTGCGCGCTGCGCCCGCAGCCGCGCGGCATCGGCGCAAGCCGCGGCCCCATGCACGGCATCACGCTGCACGATTACGCGCGCGATGTGGCCGCCGTGATCGACCATAACGGCGGCGGCCCGGCGGTGGTCGCCGGCCACGCCTTCGGCAACTTCGTCGCGCGGACGACCGCGGCTGACCACCCGGAAAAAGTCAGGGCCGTCGTGCTGCTGGCGGCGACGCACACGTGGCCGCTCCAGCCCGAGCTGCGCGATTCCATCAACAAGAGCCACCAGATGGACCTGCCGGACGAGGAGCGCCTGCGGCACCTCCAGCATGTTTTTTTCGCGCCGGGCAACGACGCGCGCATCTGGCTTCCCGGCTGGAACGAGGCAGTGATGCACGCCGAGCGCGAGGCGACTGAGGCGACGCCGAAGCCGGAATGGTGGACCGCCGGCACGGCGCCGGTGCTCGACATGCTGCCCGAATGCGATCCCCTCTCCCCGCCCGAGTCGCGCAACTGCTACGTCGAGCAATTCGGCGCGGGGCGGGTGACCACCGTGCTCATCCCGTGCGCGGCCCACGCGCTGCTCCCCGAGCAGCCCGAGGCCGTGGCCAAGGCTTTGCTCGACTATCTCAAGAGTTTGAAATTCTGAAAACACACAATGTCTGATTCATCCGCCCCGATAACCCAGCTCGATCTCTCGCGCTTCCTCAACCCGCGCGGCGTCGCGGTCGTTGGCGTGTCGAGCGACCCTACGCGCATCGGCGGCCAGGCGCTGCGGCTGCTGACCGATTTCGGCTACCAGGGAAAAATCTACCCGGTCAATCCCAAGTACCCCGACATCAAGGGGCTCGCCTGCTATTCCGAGCTTGCCTCCGTGCCGCAACCCTGCGACGTGGCGCTGATCGCACTCGCGGCCCATCACGTGCCCGAGGCCATCGAGCAGGCGGGCCGCGCCGGCATCCCGTTCGCGCTGGTGCTCTCCAGCGGCTTCAGCGAAGTGGGAGGGGAAGGAAAAGCGCTGCAGGAGCGGCTGGTCGCGGCCGCGCGCAAGGCCAACGTCCGCATGGTCGGGCCCAATTGCCTCGGCCTGCTCAACCTGAAGGACAACGTGCGCATCGGCTTCGGCGGCACCTCGCAGCTGACGACGTTGAAGCCGGGCCCCATGGCAATGGTCACGCAGAGCGGCGGGTTCGGTTTCGGGGTTGTCTCCGCCGCCGCCCACTACGGTGTCGGCTGTAATTACGCCATCTCGACCGGCAACGAAGCCGATCTCACGCTGCTCGACTGGGTCGCCGCCCTGATCGAGCGCCCCGAGGTCGAGGTCGTGGTGGCCTTCATGGAGGGGGTGACCGACGGCCGCAGGCTGATCGAGGTCGGCGAGCGGGCGCTCGAACTCGGCAAGCCGATACTCGCCTGGAAAGTCGGCAATACCGATGTCGGCAGCCAGGCGGCAACGTCGCATTCTGCGCGGCTGACCGCGGGCTACGAGCTCTACCGCACCGCGTTCAGGCGCGGCGGATTCGTCGAGATCCGCGACGTCGACGACTTGATCGACATCTGCAAGGCCTTCCACACCCGCAAGCTGCCCGCCGGCAACCGCGTCGGAATCCTCACGCTCTCGGGCGGCGCCGGCGTGCTGCTCGCGGACCGCTGCATCGAGCACGGGCTCGAGCTGCCCGTCCTGACCGAAGCCACCCGCGAGCAACTGAGCAAGATCCTGGTCTCGTTCGCGTCGTTCAACAATCCGGTCGACGCCACTGCTCACGGCTACAACGACAATTTCGCCTCCTACGGCGAGGCCGTCCGCATGGTGCTGGCCGATCCCAACATCGACCAGGTCATCGCGCGCGTGCCGCGCGGGAAATCAGCGCGTCCCTGGTCGGAAAATCTCCTCAAGATGCTGCAGGGCAACGACAAGCCGCTCATCCTCAACTGGGCGACCTCGCCGGACGACAACGGCGACGTGCTGACCTGGCTCGAGCAGCACAACCTGCCCTGCATACTCGGCGCCGGCCGCGCGGTGCACGCGATCGCCGCGCTCTCCGATTTTGCCGGCAAGCAGCGAGCATTCCGCAAGCATGGCAGGCGCCCGCTGGAGCGAGCGATCGCGCGCCAGGCGCTGGATCTGCCGGCCGGCGCCGGGACGCTCGGCGAGCACCGCTCCAAGCAGTTGCTCAAGCGCTACGGCGTGCCGGCGGTGAAAGAAGCCCTCCTCCAGCCGGCCGCGATCGAAGCCCTGAACACCTGCCCCCTCGCCTTCCCCGTCGCGGTCAAGATCGAGTCGCCCGACGTGCCGCACAAGACCGAGGCGGGCGCGGTCAGGCTGAATATCGCGGACCTCACCGGCCTCAAGCTGGCGGCGCGGGAGGTGACCGCGGCGGTGAAACGGCACCATCCGGACGCCCGCATCGAAGGCATCCTCATCCAGGAGATGGCCGCGGGACTGGAAGTCATCGTCGGCGCGGTGAACGACCCTTACTTCGGACCGACCGTCACCTTCGGGCTGGGCGGCATCTTCACCGAGCTGCTGAAGGACGTGACGCACCGCTTCGCGCCGTTCGACGCGGAGGGCGCGCGGGAAATGATCGACGAGGTCAAGGGCGCGGCGCTGTTGCATGGCTACCGCGGGCGTCCCGCGCTTGACGTCGCCGCGCTCGCCGACGTGCTGGCGCGGGTGTCGCTGCTCGCCCATGATCATGCGGATCGCATCGCCGAGATCGATGTGAATCCCCTTTTCGTCATGGAACAGGGCGTCGTCGCCGCCGATGCGCTGTTCGTATTGAAAAGCCAGGACTATTAGCCACAGAGATCACGGAGAACACAGAGGAAAGCACGACGGATTATCATTGTTCCATTTTCTCTGTGGCCTCTGTGTCCTCTGTGGCTGAATTAGGAGGGTTGTAATGTCTTCTGCGTATTACAGGATCGCACTGTCCTTCGTGATGTTGCTTGCCGCGACTACGGCCGCGGCGCAGGCGCAGCTCTACCCGAACCGGGCCGTGCGGCTGGTGGTGCCGTTTGCCGCCGGCGGCAGCACCGACATCATCGCCCGCACCGTCGGCCAGAAGTTGAACGAGCTGTGGGGCCAGCCGGTCGTGGTGGACAACCGCCCCGGCGGCAACACGGTGATCGGCACCGAGGCCGTCGCCCGGGCCGCGCCCGACGGCTACTCGCTGCTGGTCACGCCGGCGCCTTTCACCATCGTGCCGAGCCTCACCGCGAAGCTGCCCTACGATCCCGCCCGCGATTTCGAACCGATCACCCTCATCAATACAACGCCGCTCGTGGTCGTGGTCCACCCCGGCGTTCCCGCTCATTCAGTCAAGGCACTGATCGCGCTCGCCAAAGCGAAGCCCGGCGCACTCAACTTCGGCTCCTCCGGCAGCGGCGGCTCGAACCATCTCGCCGGCGAGCTTTTCAACGCGATGGCCGGCGTGAAAATGGTGCACATCCCCTACAAAGGCAACGCGCCCGCCCTCACTGATCTTGTCGGCGGCCACGTGGATGTCCTCTTCAACGGCCTCACCTCCGCCATGCCGCTCATCAAGAGCGGCAAGCTGCGCGCGCTCGCCGTGACCAGCATCAGCCGCGCGGGCTCGCTGCCCGAGATGCCCACGCTCGACGAGCTGGGGTTGAAGGGCTTTCAGGCGGTGGCGTGGAACGGCCTCACCGCGCCGGCGCGCACGCCGAAGGACATTATCGGCAGAATCAACGCCGACGTGCTGAAGGTCATCCGCTCGCCCGAGCTGGTGGAGCGCCTCCGCGCCGAGGGCTCCGACCCGGTGGGAAATTCACCTGAACAATACAGCGCGTTTCTGCGTGACGAGATCGCGAAATGGCGCAAGGTCATCCAGTTCGCGGGCGTGCAGGGCCTCTGACGTAATACGTCAAAAGCCTTGACACAGAGGACACAGAGGACACAGAGGACACGAAGGAATACGGGCGTGAAAAAAACCGCTATTGGCACTTGTATAGTAGTCACGGCTTGATCTGACGGTCAGTGCCCGCAGCCAAGAGCTGACGGTCGCCGGGAACCCCCAACTGGCATTGACACCCTGTTCAACTGTCCCTGGCGTAAGAGAGCATAATGGATCGCCAACTGGAGAAGGGCATGAACACCCGCCGAAAACTACTTGTTGCGCTTGGCGCGGGCGCGCTCGCGGCGCCGCTTGCGTTTTTCGCCCAGGCGCAGCAGCCGAAGAAGATCGCGAAGATCGGGTACCTTCTTCAACCCACTCCAGCGGCGTCAGCGCAAAATGTCGAGGCATTCAGGCGAGGGCTGCGGGAGCTTGGCTATGTCGAAGGAAAAACCATCGTTCTGGAGGTTCGCCACAGCGAGGGCAGAGCCGAACGAGTTCCGGAGCTCGCACGGGAGCTGGTGGGTCTCAAGGTGGACGTGATCGTGACGACCAGCGATTTTACGATTGCGGCGGTCAAGCGCGAGACTCGGACGATCCCGATAGTGATGGTCAACAGCAGCGATCCGGTCGGGACCGGGTTAGTGGCGAGCCTCGCGCGCCCCGGCGGAAATGTCACGGGGCTCAGCAATATGTCTCCGGAGCTCAGTGGGAAGCGCCTGGAGCTGCTGAGGGAAGTCGTCCCCGGGCTCTCCCGCGTGGCGTTTATCTGGAATCCCGATATCCGGGGCTCCATGTATGCCTACAAAGAAACGGAGGGTGCGGCCCGTTCGCTGCTTCTGCAGTTGCAATCCGTTGAAGTGGCTCGCGCCGAGGACGTCGATCGCGCCTTCTCAGCAGTAACGGAACAGCGCGCGCAGGTGTTGATTGTGCAAACTCCGAATCCCGCAATATCCTCGAACCGGGGCCAGGTTGTGAGCTTTGCGCAGAAGAATCGGCTGCCGTCCATGTATGGAAATGCAGCTTTCGTGGACGCTGGCGGCCTCATGTCCTATGGGCCCAGCTCTCCCGACCTGCATCGCCGCGCCGCCACCTTCGTGGACAAGATTTTGAAAGGCGCGAAGCCGGCCGATCTTCCCGTGGAACAGCCGACCCAGTTCGAGTTGGTGATCAATCTCAAGACGGCCAAGCAGATAGGCGTCACCGTTCCGCCCAGCGTGCTGGCGCGGGCGGATCGGGTGATCGAGTAAAGCGCGCGAATGACCGTTCTCAGAAACGGGCTATGACGGCTTTGGGTTGCGGACACTGGCTGTCAGATCAAGCCACGACTACTGCAGCCTCTTTTTCTTTTCCTCTGTGTCCTCTGTGTCCTCTGTGTCTTCGCTTTGCATCGGCATGAGAAAACGGTTTTCACCTTCCGTACTGATTTCCTTCGTGTCCTTGGTGTCCTTTGTGTCTGCGCTTTACATCAGCAGCACGCACGCGCAGCCGTACCCGGCAAAGCCGGTACGCGTCGTCGTGCCGTTCCCGCCAGGCGGCCCGACCGATGTCGTCGCCCGCGGCATGTCGCAGAGGATGGCCGAGGGCCTGGGGCAGGCCGTCGTGATCGAGAACCGCGGCGGCGCCGGCGGCGTGCTCGGCACCGAGCTCGTCGCCAAATCACCCGCCGACGGCTACACGCTGCTGATGGGAACCATCAGCGGCCTCGCCGTCGCGATGAGCCTGCTGCCCAATCGCGGCTACGACACGCTGCGCGACTTCGCGCCCATCACCCAGGCGGTCAACGTTACCAACATCCTCGTC